>NZ_JAUSTY010000002.1 GCF_030813115.1 Bacillus horti
TACCTGACATTCTCCACTCTCCTTCTCAATCTGTCAATGTTGAAAATGGGAGAATACGCGAGAAAACGCGAGAAAACATTACTTTATAGTGGGAGGATAATAATGGGAAAGCTAATCTCTCAAATGATGGTGTCTATAGATAACTTCATTGAAGGACCTAATCAAGAACTGGACTGGCATGTGGTAGATAGTGAATATAATGAATACGCTGAAGCAATGCTCTATTCTGTAGATGCTATCTTTTTTGGACGTATAACGTATGAACATATGGCTGGCTTTTGGACAACCGATTTTGCCAGTGAACATAGCCCCGTCATTGCGGAAAAATTGAATCAATTACCGAAAGTTGTTTTTTCCACAACTTTAGAAGAGGCTACCTGGAGCAATACCAGCATCATAAAGCAGGATATTGAGAAAGAAATTCTAGCACTGAAGCAGTCTGAAAAAAACTTGATCATATTAGGTAGCTCCGACCTAGTATCATCGTTAACGGAGCTTGGACTGATTGATGAATACCATATCATTGTAAACCCGATTATCTTAGGGTCAGGTAAACCATTGTTCAAGGGATTAGGGAGTCAAAAGGAATTGAGTTTAATCGAAGCAAAAACGTTTCAATCTGGAAATGTACTATTGAGGTATAGCAATAAAAACTAGAAACGATAATGGAACTCAAATGACATTTGATGTCAAGAGTCAAGGACCTGATGCTAATATTGCATATGTAATAGCTACAGATAAAGCCTATTCTCAACGCTTGCGAGTGAATCTACTCAGCAAATTGAGGGTAGGTTTGTTTGTTGTTTGGAACACCTTAATCTATTTTTAGAAAAAGTAAAATTCTAGTTGCCAATAAGAATGAAATTTTTTATAATATTATATATCGAAACGATATATCGTTACGACATATTTAACAAACATAATAAATAGGAGGAAGAACATGTATGAAATTTTTGTATTAGGCCAACTGATGGAGGAGGATAAGCATGGATATCTGATTTCTGAACGATTAAAGCATGCTGTCGGTCCTATTAGAAAGATAAGTTCAGGAACGTTATATCCACTTTTATCGAGGCTTGTGAACAACGGTTGGGTCAGTCTCAGAGAGGAGGAGCACAACGGATCAAGGGCACGAAAGATTTATGGTTTGACGGAAGCGGGCAGGAACCGATTTAAGGAGCAAATGGCTAGTCCTTTAGAGTTCAACACTGACGCCGAGCTTATTTTTCATTTTAAAATGTCCTACTTTCATCATGTACCAAAGGATGTACAGTTGGCTTGCTTAGAGCAGTATTTAGAGTATCTTACATACAACCTCAAATATGTTACTTCTTTATCTCAAATGATGTCTACAAAAGAAATGGAAGAAAGCCAACGTTTCCACGTTTTACGAATGCTAGACCATCGTAAGCATGTACTTGAAGCGGACATAGGCTGGGTACGCAGTGAGATTAAGCAGGTTGAACAGCAAATCGATAGATAATGATGATGGCTTGCCAGCAAGTGGATAGTTATTACATCCACATATTTTGGCTAGGTAAGGAATTGTCATTTCTTCATAGGAAGGTGATTGAACTTGGAACGATTATGGACAAAATCATTTATTCAGCTGACCGTTTCAATGCTATTCCTTTTTACGGGATTTTATTTACTACTACCTACACTACCTCTTTACATTATTGAGATGGGAGGGAATGAATCGCAGGTTGGCTTAGCTGCAGGCTTATTCACGTTAGCTGCTGTTGTCTTACGCCCTATCGTAGGAGGTCTTTTAGATCGATATGGTAGACGATCCTTTATCATCTGGGGACTACTATTTTTTACGCTTTCCATGTATTTATATGATTGGGTTGGAACCATACTCATGCTGATGGCACTTAGGGTATTACATGGAATGAGCTGGGCGGTTTCTACTACTGCTGTTGGTACGGCCGTTACCGATGTGATTCCTCCTACAAGGCGTGGAGAAGGAATGGGCTGGTATGGAATCGCAATGACAGTGTCTATGGCAATTGGACCCTTACTTGGGATTTGGATCATTCAGAACTTTTCTTTTCAGAATTTATTTCTATTTAGTACCCTTCTTTCTTTAATCGCTCTTTTATTAATATTTAGTACAAAAATGTCTTTTACTAGGAAGCAGGGTGCGGGGAACATTCAATTTTTTGATAGGTCTGTTTTATCTGTAACGATAGCTATTTTCTTTTTAGCTGTTTCATATGGAGGCATTACCACGTTTTTACCGTTGTTTGCTGCTTCTTTAGACGTAAATCCAGGTACATTCTTCTTGGTTTATGCAATAACTCTTACGGCTATTAGACCGGTTGCAGGTAAGCTTTCGGATCGTCATGGAGAGGCAACAGTTATTGTTCCTGCACTAGTGTTTACCTTTTTGGCTTTAATTGTGTTAAGCCTTTCTAGTGGGCTTATTGGGATCCTTACATCAGCCATTCTATATGGAATTGGGTTTGGCTCAGCACAGCCTGCTCTTCAAGCTGTAACATTACGACTTGCGCATCAAGACAGAAAGGGAGTAGCCAATGCTTCCTTTTTTACCGCTTTTGACTTGGGTATAGCTGTAGGAGCTATTGCTTTGGGAACCGTTTCTCAGTTTGCTGGCTATTCGATGTCTTTTATGGTTAGCTCCGTTTCGGTTGTCATTGCAATACTTGTCTTCGTCCTATCTACCAGGCGAATGTTGACAAATAGACAAACTATTGAACAGGAATGAGGAAGGCTGTTGTAACGAAAGATAAGTTGGTAGGTATTGAAATAGGAAAAAGAATAATAAGTTAAAAACAGAGGGAGTGACATGTCTATCTACTATTTACTCAGCTTGATAGCTATAAGCCTTTCTTAAATGCTAAAACTTTAAACGTGTAAGTATTGCGCTAATTAGCCAGATAATTAAACAAGAGGGTCTCGGTGGGCATATATGAAATAGCCACAAGAACCCTCTTTTTATTCTAGAGTTAAAAATAATTCTTCGTTAAAGCAATATACCCTCTGCTTGTATGATTTCTGTTTGTGCAAGAACTGAGTGTTATTACTGAGAGAAGTATCCGTTCACATCTTCTTCCATCCCAAACCAGACATGTGCATAGGATCCATCAATGGCAATACCCATAACGATGAGGTCGCTCCAAGAGCCAGTTCCAACCATTACTTGATTGTGCCCAGAGCTATTCTTCCAAGCAGCTAAAGCTCTGTCAGGTGTTGCTTCTGAAGAATGCCAATAGGAAATTTCATACCCATTTCCTGAATAAACCCCGTCGGTAATTTCTTTTGGCTTGTCCCACATCAGTGCAGCGTTACTGTGATCTCTCGTATAGCACCCACCAGTCCATTTTCCTTGATTTGACCAGCTATGAAGATTACAATTTTCATCAGTCTTAAGGTTTACGATGGAGTCATAGACATGATATCTGGCTACTTTGGTAAGTGATTTAGACAATTTGAACGGTGTTAGTCCCTGTTCCACTCTATATTCGTTAATAAGTTGTGCTAGTTCAGCTTCTTGCTTCGTTAGTGCGTACATACCGTCAGTGGCAAAGAGATTGGAGAAATGATCCTTCTTTTCCTTCTCCTCAGCCTTCTCAGCATTTTGATCCATATCTATTTTATTAGGTCTTGCTTGGATATCTTGCATCCCTTGTTCTTTAACATTTTTTATGAACTGGATCGCTTCTGCACGGGTCAATGAATCCTGTCCTTGGTAGCCTTGCACAGTACGTGCCGTTTTTCCTTGGCTGTATCCTTTGTCTAGAAGATATTGGACCGCATTGTCTCCTAAATGTGGAGTTCCGTCAGCACCAGCAATGATTTCAGCTACGGATTGTCGATTGATAAGCTGATTGCGAAAGGAGTTATCATTATACCCTTTTACAACAAAATTGTTTTCCTGCGCAATCGCATAGAAAGGGTCTGCCCAATGCTTTACAGTAGAGCCTGAATCGACCTGACGATACGTTTGGATAAACATTTTAAGAAATTCCGCTTCGGAAACCGCTTTATTGGGCTGAAAGGTACCATCGGGATATCCCGCTACAATGTCATGTTCAATGGCCCATTGAATTGAAGGATAGGCCCAATGATGAGAGGAAATATCAGTAAATGGAGATTCTGCTTGTGCCGGTGCTGCTGGAAGCAGGGTAAAATATAGGATAGGGAAAAAGCTGAGAATAGAGATGATGTATTTTTTCATTAATTACCCTCCAGTTTCATGGTTTTTTACGTAAAATCTGATTTGGTTCATTTTCTGTTTACTATTAAAGCTCCATTTCAATATATATCGGGTTAAACGATGCTATTTTTAAATTTTGTTTGAGGAGGGTTCTACTAATATGGAAAAAAGGGGAGTAATCAATGAAACAAATTATAAATGCACAGGTGAAGTGGGAGGCTGAAAAATCAAGCATTCAAGTAAGTACATCAAACTAAAATAAGCAGAGGTCATTTTGTTATTATGAATTTTACTGAAAATTTACATAAAAAATATAAGAAATAGCTGGAAATAAGATATAATTAAATAGCAAAACAAGCCTAGGGGAGGTTGTTGTCTGAAATGAGTAGTTCTTTATTAAACAGAAAGTACACATTTAAAACTGTTTGGATTAAAGTATTGTTAGTAACTTTGATACTGGCGCTTTTATGGCCAATGCAAGTAGGTGTTGCCGAGCAGGATACTGTGACAAGAGGAGAGTTCATCAAGGCCATAATTGAAACGCTCGACGTACAGCTACAGGAGGTCACGGAGGATAGCATCCTATTTAATGATGTTAATGGACAGCTTGCTCCTTACATCGAAGCAGCTCTTCGATTAGAGCTGACGAATGGGATGGGCGAATCTACTTTCGCACCAGATGTTAGGATTACGAAAGAGCAAGCCTATGTCATGTATATGCGTGCTTTAAATGTAAAAGGCACTGATGCAACATTGTCTGGGAACAGCACGTTCTCATCACGAGCAAATGTTAGTGATTGGGCCCGGGCAACTTTAATCTCAGCAGAAGAATTAAACCTATTTTCAAACACTGAGAACATGAATATTAAAGCCCCTTTAACTAAAGCTGAGCTGGAACAATTGCTTGTCCACTATCAGCAGCTGGACAAGATTGTGCTTGTTCACTTAAATGATTTACACGGGCGAGTATTACATAATGAAGATTTAGGAGAAATGGGCTTAAGTAAAATCGCTACTTTGATTAAAGAGATCAAAAATAAGCATGAGCATGTCTTTCTATTTGATATTGGTGATACGTTTCACGGTACAAATTATGTAAACTTAAATGATGGACTAACAACCATTGAAGTGGCTAATAAACTTGGCGTTGATGCAATGGTTCCAGGAAATCATGAGTTTAACTATGGCTTGGATCGCTTTAATGAGTTTGAGGAGCTGTTGGATTTTCCTTTCATTAGTGCGAACATCCTTGAGGATGGGGAAACTGTCTTAGATCCGTATATTAAGCTAGAAAAAGCAGGAAAATCCTTTGCTGTTGTTGCTTTAACGTCATCCGATACGCCAATTAGAACTCATCCTGATAACGTAGAGGGTATTCAGTTTGAAGATGAAATTGAAACAGCAAAAATCTATGTGGAGCAATTAAAGGATGAAGTAGATCATATTATTTTTCTTAATCATATTGGTTATGGACCTGATCGCACTTTAGCTAGCCAAACTGAAGGAATTGACGTTATTCTTGGTGGACATAGTCATACTACTATTGAGACACCAATAAATGTAAATGGAACATACATTGCGCAAGCGTTTGAGTATGGGAAAGCATTAGGCGTGACTAAGTTATTATTTCAGGATGAACAATTGATAGGAGTAAATGGGTATTTAATGCGGGATGACGCTTCTATCACACCAGATCAAGAAATTGATCAGATTGTGCAAAGGTATAAAGCAGACATTGATGAAGCGTTAGAAGAGGTTGTTGGCTCAACAGATAGCTATTTAGATGGAGAAAGAGAAACGGTTAGAACGAAGGAAAGTAATTTAGGAAACGTAATTGCTGACGCTTTAAGAAGCATGGTTGATGCAGATATTGCTTTACAAAATGGTGGGGGAATCCGTGCCAGTATTGAGCCAGGAGATATCACATTGGCCAATATGGTTGCTGTTCTACCTTTTATCAACACCGTTGTAAAAATTGAGCAAACTGGTGATCAAATCAAAAGCAGCTTAGAGCATAGTATCAGCAATTATCCGGAGCAAAATGGAGCATTTCTTCAGGTTTCTGGTCTAGAGTTCACCTTCGATCCTTCTCAACCGGTTGGTAATAGAGTGGTTGAGGTAACTATTGCTGGAGAAGAACTTGATTTAACCAAGACCTACACGGTAGCAACAAATGACTTTATGGCTTCTGGTGGAGATGGATATGAGTGGATGGCTTCAGGCAATGTTCTTGCAGATACAGGAGAGCTTTTAAGCACTGCTTTGATCAATTACATGAAGACAAATCCGTCAATTCCTGAAAATGAAGAAAGAATTAAAGTCCTTCCATAGTGATAGGAAAATTAATAAATAATTAATAAGTAACCCAATATATCAAACAAAGCTCCTTAAGTTAAGCTTGAGGGGCTTTTTTACAGTATAAAAAAAATTTGAACCATGTTTTCTTCAAATTTTATACTTTCTGACTGCAGGACATAGGACGACTTGCAACTTTAGTTGCTTAGCGTCACTTGCGCACTTCGTGTGAAAGCTTCCTCTAATGATGGACTAGACGACTTCTTTGAGAGAGCTTCAATAGAAGCTTTTTTTACACTTTTAAGTATTTTCAAAAAAATGAATTGACGTAATAATATGTGATTGATAGGATGGAAATGAAGAAAGCGTTTGCACACTAACTAATAAATGCTTTGTTACTTTAAGAAATTGAATAAGTTAGTTTTTTTATCTTTTTGTGAAAACGCTTGCACAAACTATAAAGGAGGTATAGCAATGTCAAGAATGGATAGCTTTCAAGGTCGTCGAGGTCGAGGTCGAGGTATAGCGATAGGTCTTGCATTTCTTGTATGTCTTTCTAGTCTATTTGCATTAAGCTTTGTAAACCATGCTACAGATAAGGCTGCTGCTCAGCAGGAACCTGTTAATGGGGTCATCATGCAGTATTTTGAATGGTATTCCCCAAATCATGGGAACCACTGGAATAACATGGGGGCTGATGCTTCACACCTGAGTGATATAGGTATAACTGCTGTATGGATTCCTCCAGCATATAAGGGGCATGTCGGGACTAACGATGTAGGGTATGGAGTCTATGATCTATATGATTTAGGGGAATTTAATCAAAAAGGAACCGTTCGCACTAAATATGGCACTAAAGCTGAGCTACAGCAAGCGGTAAGCAGCTTAAAATCCAATCAAATTGATGTGTATGGAGATATTGTTGTCAATCATTTAATGGGGGCAGATGAGAATGAGGACGTATTGATGAGGGAGGTCAATCCTTATAATCGCTACGAGGATATCTCAGGAGATATGATACGCTCAGCCGCAACGGTATATAACTATGAAGCTCGCAATAACACATATTCATCTTTTAAATGGAGATGGTATCATTTTGATGGAATTGATGATTATGGACGTATTTTTAGATTTACAGAAGGTCCTAAGGGCTGGGATTGGGAAGTCAGTACGGAGAATGGAAACTATGATTACTTAATGGGAGCAGATCTAGATTTCGATCATCCTGAGGTTGTCAATGAGATTAAGAATTGGGGAGTATGGCTGACAAATGAGATCGGCCTAGACGGCTTTCGTTTAGATGCGGTGAAGCATATTAAATTTGATTTTATGAGAGACTTTGTTCAGCATGCTAGAAATGAAACAGGAAAAGAGCTATTCACTGTTGGAGAATACATTGGAGGTTTAAATGAGCTTCAACACTATTTAAATCGAGCGGATCGAACGATGTCACTCTTCGATTTTCCACTGCGCACAAACTTCGCACAGGCCTCTAGCTCTCATGGATATTATGATATGCGTAATTTAGCAAATGGAACGCTTGTAGGGGCAGACCCAGTTAAGGCCGTAACATTTGTAGAAAACCATGATACACAGCCAGATCGGGATGATGCCCACGGAGATGCTGTATTAGAATGGTTCAAACCATTAGCGTATGCGTATATATTAACTCGTGAACAGGGTTACCCTAAGGTTTTTTACGGAGACTACTATGGTACAAATGGTACAAACGGCAGACACATTAACCCATTGAGAGATCAATTAGATCCGATTCTACTGGCAAGAAAAAATAATGCTTACGGTACTCAGCATGACTATTTTGATCATCCTGATTTGGTAGGATGGACGAGAGAGGGAATTTCCTCTAAACCGAATTCTGGTTTAGCCACGCTAATAACAAACCGTTTAGGTGGGACAAAAACGATGTACGTAGGATCACAGCATGCGAACGAAACCTGGATTGATGTAACAGGGAATCGTTCTGGTAGTGTTACGATTGATTCAACAGGGCATGGCACTTTTAGTGTTAACGATGGTTCTGTTTCAATCTGGGTGCCTTCTGGTTCCAATTAAAATTTCTAGACAAGCTACTTATGATTAGATTATTTTATTTCATTTAAGTAGAAAAGGCTGGGAATTAAATTCCCAGCCTTTTCTACCATGATATAGCTAAGCTTCCTACTGAGTTTGGAAACCAGATGAATCGTTTTGCTTGTTTTTGAACTGTGTGAACTGAAAAAGAAATACAGTTCCAAGCAGGATAAGTCCGGTTAAATCAGTAATTACACCTGGGTAGATTAAAACTAACCCACCAATAATAGTCATGGTTCTTTGCCAAAATGGCATTTTAACAAGCCAGAATCCAACTAGCCCACTTCCAATACCTAACATACCTACCAAAGCTGTAAAAATACTAAATAGAGATGTGAGCAAAGTCCCTTCTATCATTAATATTTGTGGGGACAAGACAAAGATATATGGAATAATAAACGCAGCTATCGCCAGCTTTGAAGCATTAATTCCTGTTTGAAGTGGTCTACTTTTTGCTATACCAGCAGCTGCAAAGGCAGCTAAACAAACAGGCGGTGTAATGTCAGCAATAATTCCAAAGTAGAATGTGAATAAGTGTGCTGAAAGCATAGGTGCGCCCATGGCCAATATAACTGGTGCAGCAATAGTTGATGTAATAATATAGTTTGCTGTCGTTGGAGTACCCATCCCTAGAATAATGGATGCAATCATTGTAAAGAAGAGAACAAGGATTGGAATACCTCCAGATATTCCAATTAGGCCATTTGCAAATTTTAGCCCTACCCCAGTCAAAGTTACGATTCCAATAATAATTCCTGCTGTTGCTGTGGCAGCTACAACCCCTAATGCCACACGCGCTCCATTTTCAAGCGCTTTGAAGATATCTCCGATTGAAAGTCTGGTTTCCTTTCTAAAGGCTGAGACAACAATTGTGGCGACAATCCCGTAGAGAGCAGCACGTAAGGGACTTAAGCCCATCATCAGAAAAGCAATAATTGCGACAATTGGAAGCAGAAGGTATATCTTTTTTAAAACTTCCTTTTTGTTAGGGAGTTCTTCTTCCTTAAGTCCACGAAGTCCTATTCGTTTTGCCTCCAAATGAACCATGATCCAAATCCCAGTAAAATACAGGAGGGCAGGAATGAGAGCAGCTTTTGCAATATCCCAATAGGGGATACCAGTAAATTCTGCCATAAGAAAGGCAGCAGCTCCCATGATTGGGGGCATTAGCTGTCCCCCTGTAGACGCAGCAGCCTCTACTCCACCAGCAAAGGCTGGACGATAGCCAAGCTTTTTCATCATAGGAATTGTAAATGAGCCTGATGTTACGACATTTGCTACAGAGCTTCCACTTACAGTTCCTTGCAAAGCACTAGAGAAAATAGCAACCTTCGCAGGTCCACCCATTCTCTTTCCTGCTAATCTTAATGCTAGATCGTTAAAATAAGCCCCTACGCCTGTTCTTTCTAAAAAAGCACCAAACAATAGAAACATAAAGATGAACGTTGCAGAGACACTTAATGGTGTTCCTAGAATTCCTTCTAGAGTAAAAAAGGTATGACCTATTAATCTTGTTAAAGACACGCCTCTATGCTCTAAGAAACCAGGCATATATTGACCGAAATAGGCGTAGAGCAAGAATACTATGGCAATGATTACAATCGGCAGACCAATAACTCTTCTTGTAGCTTCTAGGACAAATAATATAACAATACCACCTACAATGATATCTGTTTGAGTATAGGCTCCAACCCTTACAATCAACGCTTCAAAATTAAAAACCCAATATAGACTTGAAGCCATGGCTCCAATGGACAGTAAAATATCTATTGGAGCAATTTTGGTACGATCCCCTTTTTTCGTAGCTGGAAAGAGTAGAAAAATGAGTCCTAACGCAAAAGCCAGATGAATCGTTCGGTGAATTTGTGCAGGTGGTGACGGAAATAGAGATGAATATATTTGATAAAGAGAAAAACCAACCGCCATGACTGTAATAATCCAGCCCATTTTTCCTTTTAAATTACGATAGGAGGATTCTTTATCGTATTTAGCTACAAGCTCCCTAGCCTGTTGATCATTTATTGAGTTTTGATCAGCTATGTTTTGATTTGTCAAGATATATCCCTTCCTTCCATAATCGAATAAGAGGTACCTTTTTAACTTCAATGCGCAGCCAATTTCCTGGAGTAACCATGTCAGAAAGTTTAATACTTTCATCATGAATTTTCAATTGATGATTGGCTACAACTTGTCCTACGGATAGGTCGAAGAAGGGAAGAACTCGATTGATGTTATCAATAATAAATTTACCATCTTCTTGCCGGAATCTTTGGCCCTCCTCAGGGGATGAAGGCATACCTACACCAAACGATTCATAAATCAATTGATCGACTACAATATGATAGTTCTCATCAATTTTATATCTCTCAATAACCAATGTTTTATGAATGGAATGCGTATAGTGAATATCAAAAAAATCTCCAATCCCTATTTGAAATGCCCCAACAACTTGATTGGTCTTGCCATCCGTAAAAGTTAGTTGGGGAAATAAAGGGGAAAGAAGAAAATAAAACGTACCTATTAAACATATACCGACGATAAGAGTGATTATAATAGCTCTATTTTTTTTAAATCGTAGTATGTGGGGAAGACTCTGAAAGCCTTCCCCTTCACGCTTACCTTTGGATGCCTTGCTCGTCATAGTATCTAATTGCTCCAGGATGAAGCTCTAAGCTTAATCCCTCTAATGCCGTATCTAAACTGATGTGGGATCCCTTCTCATGCGTGGAGCCTAACGCATCAATGCTTTCAAATAATGCCTTTGTTATTTCATAGACAGCATCCTCTTCTAGCTCTGAACGAACAACAAGCTGGGCTTTAACAGCAACCGTCTTGATTTCCTCATCAAAACCAGAGTAGGTACCAGCCGGAATGATTTCCTCCGCATAATAAGGGTATTGGTCTATAAGATCAGCAATATGACTATCATCAAGACCAACAATACGTACTCCTCTAGTAGCTGCTAGCTCATTTACAGCTGCTGTTGGTGTTCCTGCAGTAACAAAAGCAGCATCTAATGAACCATCCTGGATAAAGCTTGTTGATTCACCAAACGCTAAACGATCAGCACGGCCTAGATCATCAAAGGTCATTCCGTAAATTTCTAGAATCTGCTCAGCATTCGCCTCTGTTCCGCTTCCAGGGGCACCAACAGAAACTCTTTTGCCCGCTAAATCTTCTACGGACTGAATATCGCTATCCTCAGCGACTACAATCTGAATCGTTTCATTATAAAGAGAAGCAATGCCTTGAATGTTTTCAATCGCTCCATCTGCTTCAAACATAATTGAACCACTTACTGCATAATCTGCAATATCCCCTTGTGTAAAGGCTAGATCCACATCTCCTGTGCGAAGTAAACGCATGTTTTCAGCAGATGCTCCTGTACTTTGTGCTGATGAATTAATATTCGTCTTTTGCTCAATATTAACTGCTAACGCTCCACCTAAGGCATAGTATGTACCAGTTGTACCACCAGTAGCAATAATAATGGAAGAAGTAGCCCCATTACCGCCAGATGAATCTGATCCTTGTTGCTCCCCATTACCATTTTCTGTACCATTACCTCCGCAGGCAGCTAAAACAAGGGCAAGAGAAAGAATGATCAGCGTAAGAATTGATTTCCTTTTTTTCATAATTCACCCTCCTAAAATATAATTCGATTCTATCGTATCATTGCTATTTCAAATTTTCAATAAATACAAACGAATCAAATTTTTTAATCGGTGAGAGCCCACATCTATTCTATACACATTTTTATTTTTTTCTAAACCTACATTTAAGAACTTGGAGGAGCAATATGCAAAATGTTTGGGGTGACGTAATTAAGGTAATTGAATGCAGGGAGGATAAGCAAATTCTGGAGGTTTACGTAAAGATGAAATACATAAAAGCGATCCACTATCTTTATGATCAGAAAAAATGCACAGAGGGAGACAGAGTTTTAGTCAACACTTCAGCTATAGACTTAGGATTGGGGACAGGTGGCTATGGGTTCGTTATGGCTATTTATGAATCGCATCAAGAATCCTCCTCCAAATCCGTGCCCCCGGGACATATTATGAAGCTACGCTACACCCCCGTCCAAGTACCAGTTCTGTCTATTGAATCTGAAGATAGTCATGTACATTCGTTGTTTTCTTCTTCTTTTTCCTTAGAGGGAAAGAGGGTCTTGCTTGGAGAGTTACATAGTATGCTTCCTATCATGGCATCACTAATTGAAACCTACCAGGAGAATAGAAAGATAGTCTATATCATGGACGATCAAGCCTCTTTACATATTGCTTTTAGTGAGCATGTTCATTTTCTTAAAGAAAAGCTTAATCTAACAACGATCACTTTTGGGCAAGCTGTTGGAGGAGATGTAGAGACAATTAACATCTATACGGCTCTTGAAGCAGCTTATAAATTATTGCAAGCGGATGATATTATTATTACTCACGGTCCAGGAGTCATTGGTACAGGAAGTCAGCGGGGATTTAGTGGGATGCAGTTAGTTCATTGGCTTCATGCTATTCATACCTGTGGAGGAAAAGGGATCATAATCCCGCGAATACAATTTAGAGATCCACGTTTACGGCATAAAGGTCTGAGTCACCATATGCTTGAGCCTTTATTGAAACACTCGTTAGCTTCAGCTCAGATTCCATATCCTGTGAGGACATTAGCTGGTGTTGAACCAAATTCAAATGAAAATATAGGAAAAGTGGAGGATATAGGGTCACAGGATCAAGGTATACTTGAAAAACAGTTCTCTAAATTAGCCAACAAGCATGCGGTAGCAAAAATTCCTATTGATTCTTTTAAAGCTGATATAGAGCAGGCCTTGAATTGGTACGAACATCCTATTAAAACGATGGGAAGGGGATATGAGCAAGAGCCGTATTTCTTTTATGCTGTTGGTGCTGCTTTTAAGCTATATCGGTCAAATGTGGTAGAATAACTGTATCGTATCTAGTGAAGGTATCCTTCAAATGATGGATACGATTCGAGTGTTACTACAAGAAGATTTGATTTAGATGAAGGAGGCTGTAACAGTGAGTCAATTTCTTGAAAAAACAATAGCATCGAAGCTAATATATGAAGGTAAAATCATTTCCCTCTATTTAGAGGATGTCCAGTTACCCAATGGGGGACAAGCAAAAAGAGAAGTTGTAAAGCATCCCGGCGCTGTAGCTGTTATTCCTATTACAAGTGCGAATAAATTAGTATTAGTTCGACAGTTCCGTAAAGCGTTAGAAAAAGAAATCTATGAAATTCCAGCAGGTAAGCTTGATCCAAATGAAGCCCCTAGTGCTTGTGCCGTGAGAGAGCTTAAGGAAGAGACTGGTTATTCAGCATCTTTCATGAAGGAGCTGACTTCCTTTTATACATCTCCTGGTTTTGCTGATGAGTTAATCTACCTTTTTGAAGCTACGGGCTTGGAAAAAGGAGAGGCTCAGCCCGATCCCGATGAGTTTGTCGAGGTTGTTGAAGTTACGTTAGCTGAGGCTCAGGAGCTATTAGAACAAAAGCATATTCATGACGCAAAAACAGCCTATGCTATCCAGCATTGGCTCATAAAGAATATAAAGAGAAGTAAATAGGTGTACCATGCAGCAAATATTTGCCGATCTTCACATTCATATTGGTCGTACACAGACAGGGAAACCTGTAAAAATAACGGGTTCAAAATCCCTAACCATACAAACGATACTCGAAGAAGCTAGTTTACGAAAAGGGTTAGGCATGATTGGCGTGATTGACTGTCACGTTCCAGAAGTGTTAGCGGAGTTAAAGCAGCTAATTCGTCAAGGAAAAGCTTCAATGTTACCCGGTGGTGGTCTTCGTTATGAAAAAATGACTTTAATCCTTGGAACGGAGATGGAGTTCTATGATGAAGACTGTCAAGGCCCCGTTCATGTATTGTGTTTTCTACCCACAATAGAAGAAATGAGCTTTTTCAGCTCGTGGATGAGCAAGTATCAAAAGAATATAACTCTAAGCTCACAGAGAAGCTATGCTCCAATTAGACAGTGCCAGAAAATCGTCAAAGAGCTAGGAGGCTTATTTATTCCCGCTCATATTTTCACGCCACATAAAAGTGTATACGGGAGAGGGGTAAAAAGCAGTATAACTGAAATCCTTAATCCAGATTTAATTGACGCGGTAGAGCTAGGACTTAGCTCTGATACAGCTATGGCAGATCAATTGCCAGAGCTACGCAGGTATACCTTTCTGACAAATTCAGATGCTCATTCTGTTTCTAAAATAGCTAGAGAATATCAGCTCATGTCATTAGAAGAAGTGGATTTTACTAGCTTAGCTTATGCCTTGAGAGGTATAGGTGAAGGCGGAATACTTGGCAATTACGGTCTTAGCCCTAGACTAGGAAAATACTATAGCGAGGTGAGCAGGAGAATAGAGGAGCTTGAAATTCTGCAAAAGAAAGAGGCTAATAATTCCGTGTGGGCAGAAGAACGTCATAGACCTCCATACACGCATCAAATTCCTTTAGAGTTTATTCCTAAGCTTGGGCCTAAAGGATTTAAAGCTCTGTTACACGCTTACGGTACAGAGATGAACATTATACATCACTGTACATTTGATGAACTAACAAAATATGTACGGGATGAAGTAGCCCATATGATCTTAGCAGCTAGAAAGGGTAGCTTGGCGATTCACTCAGGTGGAGCCGGGCTTTATGGGAAAATTGGAAAATAGTCATAATTAAAGTCCTTCACACATATGGTAGTACAAAGCTCTATGAGGAGGACCATTTTCCATGCGATTCAAAATAGGACAAGTTATGAACCAGCACGTTCAAGATCATTCATCCCTCTACCTTTTCGTTGTTATCTTATTTGTCATGGGAGTTATTTTTGGCACTCTGACCGTCCAAAGCCTAGGATATAACCAACAAGCCGACTTATTCTATTACTTTGAACAATTTATGAATCAATTAAGAAGTGATCATTTTTTTGATAGCCAGCATGCCTTAGGACAAAATTTCTTTAATCACTTAAAATATATGGGCTTCATTTGGATTCTAGGATTATCTATTATAGGCTTACCGATAATCCTTGTCCTCCTTTTTCTAAAAGGAGTATTTATTGGCTTTACAGTAGGTTTTTTTATTCATCAGATGGGGCTTAAAGGACTATTGTTTTCTGTTGTTACTATTGTTCCCCAGAACTTAATTCTTGTTCCAGCTCTTTTGTTCATCAGTGTTCTCAGTATCTCCTTCTCACTAAAGCTAATTGCACATTTAGTAGCACAGCAACGGATACGCCAGCGTCCAAGCTTTATCAAATATACTTCTGTTATGCTAGCTTTGTCTATTGTTCTTTTTCTTGTCGCTCTGTTTGAAACATACTTTTCTCCAACCGTAATGAAAATGGTTGGATAATCGGCTAATCATTTGACTTCTTGCGCATCCCTATCTATAATAATTTACAGATGTAGGTTAGAGGGAGGGGTATGCTTGGAAGAAAGAATTGAACGAATTAAGCAACAGCTTTATGCTCACAATTACAAATTAACCCCACAACGTGAAGCTACTGTTCGAGTTATACTAGAAAATGAAGAAGATCATCTTAGTGCGGAAGATGTATACCTACTCTTAAAAGAGAAGTCTCCCGAAATTGGGCTAGCTACTGTCTATCGAACCTTAGAGCTATTACATGAATTGAAGGTCATTCATAAAATAAATTTTGGTGATGGAGTAGCCCGATATGATTTAAACGCAGAGGGCGCCGATCGCTTTCATCACCATTTAGTTTGTGTACAATGTGGAACGGTTGATGAAATTCTTGAGGATTTACTTGGTGATGTAGAGAAAAAGGTAGAAAAGACATTTAATTTTAAAATCAATGATCACCGCTTGGTGTTCCATGGTATTTGCTACCGTTGTAAAGATGAGGAATAATGAAGTATAAGTTACATTAGTAACTTATACTTTTTTTCTTTGAATACCTTTACAAAGGGACGAATGAGTATTATTGTTGTAAAGGGTATACTAAAAACGAATCAATGATTGAAATATATTTTTGGGGATTGAAGGAGGTCAACAACGCATGATTATTGGAATTCCTAGGGAAATTAAGGATAACGAAAATCGAGTAGCCAATTCACCTTCAGGTGTACAAGCTCTCACTCATGCTGGTCATACCGTTCTAGTAGAAAAGAATGCAGGGCTTGGCAGTGGATTTACAGATGATGATTATATCGGAGCAGGAGCCCAAATCATTGCTGAGGCAGCGGATGTTTGGGGACAGGCTGAGATGATTATGAAAGTTAAGGAACCACTAGCTTCAGAGTTTATCCATTTCAAAGAAGGATTGATCTTATTTACATATTTACATTTGGCTCCAGAGCCGGAGCTAACTAAAGCACTTATGGATAAAAAAGTAGTAGCCATTGCCTATGAGACTATCCAATTAGATAACGGTGCGTTGCCTCTTTTAACCCCGATGTCAGAGGTAGCAGGAAGAATGTCTGTTCAAATTGGAGCTCAGTTCCTAGAGAAATCTCATGGCGGAAAAGGTGTACTACTCGGAGGGGTTCCAGGTGTATCTCCTGGTCGTGTTGTCATCGTTGGTGGAGGTATCGTTGGCACAAACGCAGCTAAGATGGCCATGGGTCTAGGGGCTCAGGTTACACTAATTGATATTAATCCGGATAGACTCCGTTACCTTGATGATCTTTTTGCTGGAAGGTTACAGACTCTTATTTCTAACCCGTTTAATCTTGCTCAAGCTGTTAAACAGGCTGACTTGGTTGTTGGTGCTGTCCTTATTCCAGGAGCACGTGCTCCTAAGCTTGTAACGGAAGACATGGTCAAGGAAATGACTCCTGGTTCCGTTATAGTCGATGTGGCTATCGATCAAGGAGGCTCTATCGAAACGATTGACAAGGTTACGACACATAGTAACCCTACTTATGTGAAGCATGATGTTGTCCATTATGCGGTAGCGAATATGCCTGGAGCCGTACCAAGAACATCAACTATCGCTTTGACGAATGTTACCATTCCTTACGCTTTACTGCTTGCTAACAAAGGGTATCAAGAAGCAATTTCACATAACGCTGCCCTAGCTAGAGGTGTCAATGTCATTAATGGTACTGTAACGTATGAAGCTGTATCTAAAGCGCTGGATTTACCATTTAGACCATTAGCTGATGTTCTACATTAGTAGCTAGTTCAATTAGCCGAGAGAAGCATGTCCTTCGTAAAAGAATGATGAGGGCATGTTTCTTTCTTTATCTCGAAATTTTATCTAAAAAGAGTATGAAAGAAGGTCTTTTTGGCATATCTTAATTTGAGGAGGTATGTCCATGAAACCGTTATTTCATAAAGTAGGAGGCATGCTTAAGCTAGTCATTATTTTTATAGCTTTAACCTTCTTTTTCTATGGCATGATTGTCTGGATAGGTGATCAGGTATATAAAAACTATCGTTATGATGGTCCGAAAGGTAGAGCGATAAAGGTAGTACAGCAGGTCGAACAGCCTAATCAGTATTCTGGAATGGAATTTTTTCTTGAACGTCTTCGTTTTTATTATTGGTTTGGCGAATAAATTAAGAAGTAAAAACATGATTTTGTAAAAATAAGATGGACACAAGCCCTAGAATTTAGAGGTAGAACTGATATAATTTTAGAGTAGACCTCATTTATCTAGTAAATGGGAGTAGAAATTAAGAGGGTGCTCAGATGAAATCTTCAATCGACTCCTTTCTGCATTATTTAACCGTTGAAAAAGGACTAGCTCAAAATACTCTCCAATCCTATCGCAGAGATATTACCCACTTCGTGAGTGAGCTTGATCGGGCAGGTATTTCAAATTTTAATGAAACGAATCGACAGCATATCATGACCTACCTACTCTCCTTAAAAAAAGAAGGGAAAGCTACTTCGACTATATCCAGACATATATCCTCTATACGAGCTTTTTACCAGTACTTATTTCGAGATCAGCTTATTAAGCATGATCCTACGGTACATTTAGAAACCCCTAAGATAGAAAGGAGACTTCCTCAGGTTCTTTCTGCTACAGAGGTAGAGGCGCTACTTGCTGCTCCTGAACATGCCCCAGCATTTGGCCAGAGAGATCGAGCAATGCTAGAAATTCTGTATGCTACAGGTATGCGTGTGTCAGAATTGACCTCACTGAATGTAGAGGATGTTCATTTACAGATGGAATTTGTGAAGTGCATGGGGAAGGGCTCCAAGGAAAGAATTATTCCGCTTGGTCAAATCGCTGTAAACGCCGTTGAAACGTACATGCTTTCTGGACGTGCTCAGCTATTACGGTCAAAAAAGGAAAAAGCGTTGTTTTTAAATCATCATGGTCGGAGATTAACACGTCAGGGCTTTTGGAAGATCATTAAGAAATACGCGAAGGAAGCGAATATCAAAAAAGAAATTAAGCCTCATACATTGCGGCACTCTTTCGCTACACATTTGCTTGAAAATGGCGCTGACTTAAGGTCGGTTCAAGAAATGCTTGGCCATGCCGACATTTCAACAACTCAAATTTATACACATGTCACAAAAACTAGATTGAAGGATGTATACTCAAAAACTCATCCGAGAGCATAAGGAAATAATGAGCAAATCTTAATGATAACATGACTTTATCAAAAAATACTCAAGTAGGAGACTGGATAAATGACTACATATCCATTTAAAAGAATCTTTGTCGTTGTTATGGATAGTGTTGGCATTGGAGAGCTACCAGATGCTGCTGCCTTTAACGACGAAGGGGCGCATACGTTGGCTCACATTGCTGATAAAATGAATGGACTGAACGTACCTAACATGGAGAAGCTTGGATTAGGAAATATCTCAGCGATTCAGGGAGTTAAACAAACATCTGAAACACGTTCTGTTTATGGTAAAATGGCAGAGGCATCAGCTGGGAAGGATACGATGACAGGGCACTGGGAGCTTATGGGGCTTCGCGTGGATGCGCCTTTTCGAACGTTTACGGATTCAGGCTTCCCGGACTTATTAATTCAAGAATTTGAAGAACGGACAGGCCGTAAGGTTATCGGAAATAAGGCTGCCTCTGGTACAGAGATTCTAGACGAATTAGGGGAAGAGCATATAAACTCGGGTGCGTATATCGTGTATACGTCTGCGGACAGTGTCTTCCAAATTGCAGCTCATGAAGACGTGGTTCCTTTAGATGAGCTGTATAAGGCCTGTGAGGTGGCTAGAGAATTAACCTTACATGATCCATATACGTTAGGCAGAGTCATAGCAAGACCATTCGTTGGCAAGCCAGGAGAATTTGAGCGTACACCTAATCGGAGGGATTATGCCTTAAAGCCTTATCAGCCAACTGTCATGAACGCCTTACAGGATAGTGGTTTTGATTCCATTGCTATCGGGAAGATTTCAGATATATTTGATGGTGAAGGTGTAACTAAATCCATTAAAACGAAGTCTAACATGGACGGAATGGATCAATTGATTAAGACAATGAAGGAGCCTTTTACAGGACTATGCTTTGTTAATTTGGTAGATTTTGATGCTTTATATGGTCATCGAAGAAATCCAATAGGATATGGGAAAGCATTAGAAGAATTTGATCAAAGATTAACAGAAATGATGGCTTTATTATCAGAGGATGACCTGTTAGTTATAACAGCAGATCATGGAAATGATCCTGTTCATCACGGCACAGATCATACTAGAGAGTATGTTCCTCTCCTGATCTGCTCTCCTTCATTTAATGAAGGTTTGGAGCTAGACGATAGAGAAACCTTTGCTGATTTAGGGGCAACCATCGCTGCTAACTTTAATGTCCAAGCCCCGGAGCATGGACGAAGCTTTTTACATTTATTAGAGCAAGTCAAGCAAAAGTAGTAGGGAGGAGAAACTATTGAGTACCAATAAATCATACTCCGGAGCTTCATTAAGTGAAGCTCTTGAGCAAGCAACAGAATACGTAAAATCACATAGCAAGGCTAAGCCAGAGATTGGTTTGATTTTAGGCTCTGGTTTAGGAGTTTTAGCGAATGAGATCGATCATCCAGTAAAGCTACCGTTTGAGGGAATTCCTGGTTTTCCAGTTTCAACTGTAGAAGGACATGCGGGACAGCTTGTTCTTGGAGAGCTTGAAGGAAAACAAGTGATTGCCATGCAGGGGAGATTCCATTATTACGAAGGATATTCTCTAGAGCAAGTGACTATGCCTGTTCGATTGATGAAGCAGTTAGGTGTACGTACAGTCATTGTGACTAATGCTGCTGGAGGAATTAATACCACGTTTCAAGCTGGAGATTTAATGCTCATTACGGATCATATTAATTTTACAGGTAGGAACCCTCTTATTGGCCCAAACGACTCAGCTTATGGAGTTCGTTTCCCTGATATGTCACAGGCGTATACCCCTAGCCTTCAGCAGTTAGCTTTGAGTATTGCTGAACAGAATAAACTACAGCTTGTTCAAGGCGTTTATGCTGGAGTAGTAGGACCAAGCTATGAGACACCTGCTGAAATCAAGATGCTACGCAAGATGGGGGCAGATGCTGTAGGAATGTCTACAGTGCCAGAGGTTATTATAGCAGGACATTCTAAGCTCGATGTGCTAGGAATTTCGTGCATTACCAACATGGCTTCAGGTATTTTAGATCAGCCGTTGTCACATGACGAGGTGATGGAAACGGCTGAAGTGGCAAAAGAATCGTTTTTAAAATTAGTTAGAGGAATTATTCATAACATGAAGTAAGCACTTTAAGTGTGATGAGGAGGATTAATTATGGAACAACTACAAAAAATCAATGAGGCAGCGTCCTATATCAACGATAAAATCAGTGTGAAGCCAAGAGTAGCTTTAATTCTAGGCTCAGGCTTAGGAGACCTAGCTAATGAAATTGAACAGGCTATACAAATCCCTTATGAGGATATTCCCCACTTTCCAGTATCCACTGTAGAAGGTCATGCTGGTCAATTAGTTATCGGTGAATTAAATGGTCAAAATGTTGTAGCAATGCAAGGAAGATTCCATTACTACGAAGGGTACTCCATGCAGGATGTCGTGTTTCCTGTTTACGTTATGAAACAGCTCGGTGCCGAGCTGCTAGTCGTGACAAATGCATGTGGTGGAATGAACCGTAGCTTTGCTGCGGGAGATTTAATGCTCATTACGGATCACATTAATTTTACAGGGGATAACCCTTTAATTGGACGTAATCATGCGGATCTAGGACCTCGTTTCCCTGATATGTCTCAAGCGTACACACCGGAGCTTGTTCAATTTGCTGAAACTGTAGCTGCAGATTTAAATATCCAAGTACAGAAAGGCGTTTATGCTGGCATAAGTGGTCCAACGTATATGACTCCTGCTGAACTAACGATGTTAGCGAATCTAGGTGGTGATGCGGTGGGTATGTCTACTGTACCAGAGGTGATCGTTGCTAGTCATTGTGGACTAAAAGTACTAGGAATTTCCTGTGTAACAGATATGGCTATTGGCTCCGAGCTAGAGCCGTTGACTCATGAGCAGGTTGTGGCTGTGGCAAACCAGACAAAGCCAAAGTTTATTCAGCTTGTGAAAGAATTGGTAAAGAGGGTTGAACTTACATGAGAATGTCTGATTTAATCCTGAAAAAAAGAAATGGGGCTTCATTAACTCAACAGGAAATTGAGTATGTCGTAAACGGCTATACAGGGGAGCAAATCCCTGATTACCAGATTTCAGCTTTGCTCATGGCCATTTATTATAAAGGAATGAGCACACAAGAGGTTTCTGACTTAACGATGTCTATGGTTCACTCAGGGGATACGATTGATTTGTCCAAGGTGCATGGGATGAAGGTAGACAAGCATTCTACTGGAGGGGTTGGAGATAAGGTGTCCTTAATCGTAGCCCCTCTAGTAGCTGCCGTAGGTGTGCCTGTAGCTAAAATGTCTGGGAGAGGCTTAGGACATACAGGTGGGACAATTGACAAACTGGAGGCCATTGAAGGCTTCTCAGTGGAGTTAACTAGAGAAGAGTTTTTTGAACAGGTGAATACGAAGAAGCTAGCGATTATTGGACAAAGTGGACGTTTAACTCCTGCTGATAAAAAGCTGTACGCTCTTCGTGACGTAACAGCAACGGTGGACAGTATCCCCTTGATTGCAAGCTCGATCATGAGTAAAAAAATTGCTTCAGGAGCAGATGCGATCGTATTAGATGTAAAGACAGGCTCTGGAGCATTTATGAAGTCTCTAGATGGAGCGAAGGATCTAGCTCAAACGATGGTTCAAATCGGGAAGTCCTTAGGTAGAAAAACAATCGCAATTATCAGTGATATGAACCAACCATTAGGCTATGAGATTGGGAATGCCAATGAAATTAAAGAAGCGATTGAGGTACTACAAGGAAAGAGGGTAGAGGATCTCAGAGAGGTATCCTTATCTATAGCCGCTCATATGGCTGTGTTAGGTGGGGTATATGAGCAATTTGAAGAGGCTTATAAACAGCTAGAGCATATCCTAGATTCAGGAGAAGCTCTAGAAACCTTCAAATCGTTTGTGGATGCTCAGGGAGGAAATGTAGAGCAAATCATTGATCCAGCAAAGCTACCCAAAGCGAAATTCCAAATCGAGATTACTTCTGACGCAGAGGGCTACGTTGAGAAGCTGGAAGCAGAACCCGTTGGTGTTGCTGCTATGCTTCTAGGCGCGGGGAGAAAAACGAAGGATGATCAAATTGACCATTCCGTTGGCATTACCTTAAAGAAAAAAATAGGGGACTATGTTCAGAAAGGTGATGTGCTAGCGATCTTCCATAGTAACACAGAGGATGTCAAAGCTAGTATTGATAGCTTTAAGGGAGCTATTTCATTGACAGCACAGAAGATTGATTCCACTCCTATGATCTACGAAACAATTGAGTGAGCCTTGTGAGTAGTTTTATGTGGTGGGAGCTAATCTTTGTCATTGGAATCTTCATCATTGGTAGCTTTGTCCAAGGAGCAAGTGGCTTTGGTTTTGGTTTAGTTGCCATGGGAATGCTCCCTATTATGTTTAGCTTGAAGGATAGCACGTTGCTTGTGATGTCCCTAACCCTCATCCTCTCTCTCAACATACTCTCTAAAATATATAAGTATATCGAGTGGAGGAGCCTCTTTATCATTTTGAGTGGAGCGTTTGTTGGGAGACTAATGGCATTCTTTTTCCTCACTACTTATGGAGAAATGGACTTTCTGAAAAAATGGCTTGGTGTATTTCTTGTTCTGTTGGTTCTTTATTTATTCTTTAAGAAGGATCGTCAAGTATCTGAGGTATGGATGAAGCCTATTGTTCCTGTTTTACTAGGGTCCTTAGGAGGCTTTATAGGAGGAGTTTTTGCTGTAGGAGGCCCATTTTTTGTCTTTTATTTTTTGCTACTCTACCAGGATAAGCGAAAATATAATGCAAATCTCCAGGCAACGTTTTTCCTAACTAGCTTATTTACGTTAATCCTGCACGGAAGTCATGGAGATATTAATACAAGCTTCTATCTGTACTTTATAGTTGGGATAGGGAGTGTTTTTCTTGGTTCAACTCTAGGGCTTAAATGGTTCGATAGATTGCCCCAAGCATTAATAAAAAAGCTAGCGATGAGTCTTGTACTCCTGGCGGCTCTAAATTTAATATTGTTTAATAGTTGATCATGTAGTTATCTTTTCCAAGCTGTCTACACAGGAAATGGTTGACTGAGATATGAAAGCAGGCTTATTAGAGAGCCTGCTTTTTTTGTGCAAAAAATATTAAGGAATAATTTACTAAATATTGGACGAAAATAGATATTAAAAGAATGGAGGGAGTTTATGGTTAAAAGGATAGCTCAAATCATGTCATTAACTTTATTACTTCAATGTTATGCGTTTTCTGTAACTAGCCATGCCGCTGAACCTGAACTACAGCTTACGCCAGAAGCCAAGGCAGCTATTTTAATGGATATGGATACAGGAACTATTTTGTATGAAAAAGAGAGTGATAAGCAGCTGGCACCTGCAAGTATAACTAAGGTCATGACCATGATTCTAATTATGGAAGCTATAGATAGCGGTAAGCTGACCTGGGACGAAAAAGTAAGGACAAGTGAAAGAGCCGCATCTATGGGAGGTTCGCAGATTTTCCTTGAGATTGGAGAGGAAATGACCGTTGAGGATATGATGAAGGGGATTGCTATTGCGTCTGGGAATGATGCTACAGTAGCTATGGCCGAACATATCGCTGGTTCTGAGGAAAACTTCGTGAAAATGATGAACGAAAAAGCTGGGCAGCTAGGGATGAAAAATACGAACTTTGCGAATACGAATGGTTTGCCATCTCCTAATCACTACAGTAGTGCAAAGGATGTGGCCCTCATGTCAAGGGAACTACTTAAGCATGAGGAAATTACTAAATTCACGTCTATTTATGAGGACTATTTGCGCAAGGATTCTGCTAAGCCGTTTTGGCTTGTGAACACAAATCGTTTAGTTAAATTTTATGATGGTGTAGATGGTCTGAAAACAGGCTTTACTCAGGAGTCAAAGTATTGTTTAACAGCGACGGCAAAGCGCGGAAACCTGAGAGTAATCGCCGTGGTAATGGGAACGCCAACTCCAAAGGAGCGCAACCAAAACATCACAAGCATGTTAAATTACGCTTTTAGCCAGTATGAATCACATCCCATTTATGAAAAAGGAGACTTTCTTCGTCAGGTGAAGATCGACAAAGGAGAAGAGTCTACTCTACAAATGGTCGTACCTCATCAGATCAGTGTTTTAGCGAAAAAAGGAGAATCAGTTGATTTGTATCGCCCGTCTATTCATCATGTCGAGGGACTTAATGCTCCGATTAAAAAGGGAGATGTTATTGGTCATGTAACAATCACTAAAAATGGCGAAACGGTAGCAGAAATTGATATTCCAGCTCAGGAGGATTTAGAGAAAGCCAGTTTCTGGACCATTTTTAAACGGACAACAAAAACATTATTTGGTTTTTCGAGCAAGACTGACAAGGATGTAGATCATAGTATCTAAACTATGGGGCAAATGAAGGAATAATAGATCGACTTTTGACAGGAACTAGCGAGTTATTTCTAGTTTTGTCAGTGGGAAGGAATCCGGACTTCTTCTGTAGAATGATGTTTCTATCAAGAAGAAGGAGGAGAAATGTCTTGAGTTTACAGATTGATCTATCCAAACATAGTGATGTGCTCATAGTGAGATTAGTAGGAGAGCTAGATCATCATACTGCCGATTCTGTAAGAGAACAGGTTGAACAGAAAATAGAATATGAAGGTGTTCGGCATATTCTATTAAACCTTGAAGACCTTTCTTTTATGGATAGCTCTGGTTTAGGAGTTATCCTTGGGCGATACAAGCACATTACTCAGCTCGGTGGCAAAATGATTATTTGTGCCATTTCTCCAAGTATCTATCGCTTATTTGAAATGTCTGGTCTGTTTAAGATTCTTAAGATCGTAGATTCCGAGGAGCAAGCCTTAGAGTATCTGGGGGTGGCATCATGAGTAAAAATGTGATGGAACTCAGATTCTCAGCTAAAAGTGAAAATGAAGCGTTTGCTAGGGTGACTGTAGCGTCGTTTGTCTCTCAGCTTGATCCTACGATGGAGGAGCTGACTGATATAAAGACAGTAGTTTCTGAAGCTGTCACAAATGCGATTATACATGGCTATGAAGAGAATGAAGAAGGTATGATTTACATCAGTACGGTGCTAGATAAAAACGTGATTTCGATTGTCATTAAGGACGAAGGCCAGGGTATAGAGGATATTGATTTGGCTAGACAGCCTTTGTACACAACAAAGCCCGAGATGGAACGTTCAGGTATGGGATTTACCATTATGGAAAATTTCATGGATTCTGTTGAAATTGTAACAGGCAAAGAAAAAGGAACAACAATAAAACTAACTAAGAAATTAACCACGAATGAAGCCTTAATTAATTAAGGAGAATGCCAATGGACGTGGATGTTAAGCAAAATAAAAAGACGAAAGCCTATTTAGATGACAAAGAGGTTAAGACTCTCATTTCTCAGAGTCAGAACGGGGACAATGAGGCTAGAGATAAGCTTGTAGAGAGTAATATTCGTTTAGTTTGGTCTGTTGTCCAACGATTTTTGAATCGTGGCTATGAAGCTGACGATCTGTTTCAGATTGGCTGTATTGGCTTACTTAAATCAATCGATAAGTTTGATTTAAGCTATGATGTTAAATTCTCAACATATGCTGTACCTATGATTATCGGGGAAATTCAACGCTTCCTTAGAGATGATGGAGCTGTAAAAGTCAGCCGATCGTTGAAGGAGTTAGCCAATCGCATTAGGCGTGTTAAGGATGATTTATCTAAATCATTAGGTAGACAACCAAAAGTTAGTGAAATAGCAGAAGCCTTAGATATTACCGTTGAGGAGGTTGTTTTTGCCCAAGATGCTATGAGAGCTCCTTCCTCTATTCATGAAACAGTCTATGAAAATGACGGTGATCCTATTACCCTGCTAGATCAGATTTCTGATGATCAAGAGCTAAAATGGTTTGACAAATTTGCTTTGAAGGAAGCGATTACAACGTTATCAGAAAGAGAACGACTGATTGTTTATCTGAGATATTTTAAGGATCAAACACAATCAGAAGTGGCCGAGCGATTAGGTATTTCACAGGTACAGGTATCAAGGCTTGAGAAGAGAATTCTACAACATATTAAAGAAGAAATGAATGAATCAAATCAGTAAAATGAACAAAAGTCTTTTTTTACCGATGATGAGCATAATCAGCGTAGAAAAGGGCTTTTTTTATTGGTCAAATTGACCTCTTTATTAATCACCGTCATTTATACATGTATCCTTTCTCATTAGCAAATACTAGTGCTACATCTAAAAGTTTGGCATTCATTTTTCCAATAGAGAATTGGAGTGTAGGAAATGAACCTTGATACAAAAAAGATATATATCAGGTTACGACACCGGATAGAAGTTAAAATGGGTCAGGTTGTCCTCTTACAAGATTGCTGTCAATTTATTGCTTCCCCAAGCCGAATAAAAAAAACAGTTGGAACACTCCCTATTTACAGAGTTACACCTGATGACAAGCATCTTGTAGTTCTGGATATTATGAAGGTTATTGAAGCATTAAAAAGCTTTTTTACTGATGTGGAAATTGAATCCTTTGGAGCCAATCAGGTCATCATAGAAATTGTTAACCAAAAAAACAGACCAAACATGCTTCTTGTACTTTTTGTATGTTTACTTCTCTTTGTTGGATCTGGACTTGCCATCATGAATTTCCATGAGGATGTAAGCATGCTCGGTGTGCACCAGAAAATATACAAAATCATTACAGGTGAAGAGAAAGAGCATCCTTTACTCTTACAAATCCCTTACTCTATAGGAATTGGAATAGGGATGATCCTATTTTTCAACCACCTTTTTAAAAAGCGATTTAACGAGGAGCCTAGTCCGTTAGAAGTAGAAATGTTTCTGTATCAACAAAACTTAGATCAATATGTAGCTATGTTTGAGAATAAGGAGGCGCAAAAAAAGCTGAATGATGAACCTGATTGAAATTGGCCTCCTTTTGTTGGTTGGAGTGTCAGGTGGAATTATTGTTGGTACAGGTTTAGTAGCTCTGTTAACTGTATTAGGTGTTGTTCCACGCCTTACACAGCTGACCAAAACTCATAAATACATTCATCTATATCAGTATATGATCGTTCTTGGATCCGTTTTTTGGACTTGGTCTGGCTTGCATGAGATTCACTTTCATTTAAGTCGAACATTAACGGCTCTTCACGGAATGCTGGCTGGAATTTTTGTAGGTATGCTGGCGGCTGCATTAACTGAAGTATTAAACGTTCTCCCTATTTTGGCAAAAAGGATCAAGGTTGTAGAGAAGATAATCTGGCTACTCATGGCTATGGTGTTCGGAAAGATTTTTGGTTCGTTGTTTCACTGGATCTATTTTGTTCCATTTTCATAAGGGCATATAAAAAGTGCGAGACTAAGAAAAATCGCAATGAAGGTGGAGGTTTGAGCTTATGAGCGTTAAACAGACTAGAAAAATAATAATGATTACTGACGGAGACAGAGTAGCTTGTAAAGCTGTTCAGCAAGTAGCTCACGATGTAGGTGGTCGTTGTATTTCTGCCTCGGCAGGAAATCCTACTCCTCTTAATGGAGAGCAGTTGGTGAAGCAGATTCTTCAAGCGGTCAATGATCCTGTCCTTGTCATGTTTGATGATAACGGGCAGGGAGGATACGGAATGGGAGAACAGGCCATACGATACGTAGCTCAGCATCCTCAGATAGAAGTGCTGGGAGCGATAGCAGTAGCCTCTAACACAGAAGCTGTTAGTGGGACTCATTTTGATTTAGCAATTGATGCAACTGGTCATTTGGTTCAGTCTGCGGTAGACAAGGATGGTCATGTAGAAGGTGTAGAAGGTATGTCCCCCGCGTTAAATCAACGAATATATGGGGACACCGTGGATGTTTTGGATCAATTAGATATCCCATTGATTATTGGGGTAGGAGATATCGGCAAAATGGAGGGTCATGATCATATAAGATATGGCTGTCCAGTAACAAAAAAAGCAGTGGAGCTTATCCTGCAACGGAGTGGTTTTAATGGCTAAAGAAACAAAGGTAAAGCAACCTATTTATAAGAAGCTGGATGATATATATAGCTATCTTGAAGATCGGCTTGATTTAAAAATCAATTATGATGTAGGCTGTCGCTCCTTTAAGGTAGGAAACCGAAATATTCAGCTTTATTATGTAAATGGTTTAACGGATACTGACTTTGTCATTCAACTAATGAGAAGAATTTCTAACGAGGACGATAGAACCCTTAGCTATCAAGGTGTATACGACGAACTTGTCGAACAGTTGCTTACTCATGTTCAGGTAGAGCCCATTGAGGATATGGATGAAGCTGTGGATAATTTGCTATCTGGTCTCTTAGTCATTTTTGGAGAAGCGTGGGAAAAAGCACTTGTTATTGATGTGCGCTTCTATCCCGGCCGTACACCTGAGGAACCTGATACAGAACGTGTTGTCCGAGGAGCAAGGGATGGCTACACAGAAAATATTGTGTTAAATACCGCCTTAACACGTAGAAGGATTCGAGATGAACGACTCCGTATGGAAATGACTCAGGTAGGAGAAAGATCCAAAACAGATATTTGCATTTGCTATATTAAAGACATTGCAAATGCTTATTTAGTAGCAGAAATTAAATCATTGATCAGTAAGATAGATATTGATGGAATTCCTATGGGAGAGAAAGCAATAGAGGAATTCGTCATCAAGCAAGGGTACAATCCATTTCCTAAAGTCAGATTTACGGAGCGGCCTGATGTAGCAGCGGCTCAGCTTTTTGAAGGGCATGTTTTAATCATGGTGGATACCTCCCCATCCGTCATCATAATGCCTACCACTTTTTTTCATCACCTACAGCATGCTGAAGAGTTTAGACAGGCTCCAGCTCTAGGGGTGTATGTGCGCTGGATTCGCTTTTTCGGGATTTTTGTTTCCATTTTTCTTTTACCCCTCTGGATGTTATTTGTGACGAATCCAGATTTACTCCCTGATCAGCTTTCCTTTATCGGGGTAGGCGAGAAGGATTATGTAATCCCTATTTTCTTTCAATTTCTCATTGCTGAATTAGGAATTGATTTAATGAGGATGGCCGCTATTCACACCCCTTCTCCTTTAGCTACAGCTATGGGTCTAGTTGCAGCCATTTTGATTGGAGAAATAGCTATAGATGTTGGTCTTTTTGTCAGCGAAGTCATCCTATACCTCTCTGTTGCAGCCATTGGGATGTTTGCTACTCCTTCCTATGAGCTTAGTTTAGCGAATAAGATGGTTAGGATTTTCCTGTTATGTATGGTGTATATCTTCAAATTACCAGGCTTTGTACTCGGAGTAACGGCTGTCATTCTTTATTTAACCTTAATGAAATCCTTAAAAACCCCATATATGTGGCCATTAATTCCGTTTAATTTAAAGGCACTCCTTACCATTGTATTGCGTTTTACTTCGTCTATGAATAAAACAAGACCAAGCATTGTTCATACACCTAACAAGCGTAAGCAGCCCAAGCCATGACGATTCAAGAATGAGTCTTGTCAGAGCTGAAAATGATATGGTATATTTACTTAATATATTTTGATTCCAGCCTGTTATAGAGGCTACTATAATGAATGGAATAGGGTAGCTTGTGGAGAGGGGAAGTTAGTATTGAGCAGTCGGTTAAAGCATGCAATTAATAATAATGGTCACCTAGAGATAGGTGGTATGGATACAGTTGAGCTTGCTCAGAAGTACGGGACACCGCTAATGGTGTATGATGAGCAAGCCATCAGAGAGCGTTGTAGAACGTTTGTGGACGCATTCAAAGAAAAGAAGGTCAAAGCACAGGTTGCTTATGCTAGCAAAGCGTTTAATTGTGTAGCAATTTGCCAGTTGATGGAACAGGAGGGGTTATCCCTTGATGTGGTATCTGGTGGTGAATTGTATACGGCATTGCAAGCTCAGTTCCCATCTGAAAAAATACATTTTCATGGGAATAATAAAACGAAGGATGAGCTACTGTTAGGGCTCGATGCTAAAATCGGTTGCTTTGTTGTGGATAACTTTTATGAGCTAGAGCTATTGCATAAGCTAGCAAGTGAACGCAATCAGCAGGTGAACATTCTACTTAGAATTTCTCCAGGGGTAGAAGCTCACACCCATGAGTATATTTCAACGGGTCAAGAGGACTCTAAGTTTGGCTTTGATTTAGCTAGTGGTCAGGTAAAGCAGGCGTTAGCCAAGGCGACACAGCTTCCTTTCTACAATGTGCTTGGTCTTCATGCTCACATTGGTTCTCAAATATTTGAGACGGAGGGCTTTGCTCTAGCCATTGAGAAGATGGCAAAGTTTCTCGATGAATCAGAATCAGAGCTAAATTGGGAGTTGTCTGTTCTTAATGTGGGTGGCGGCTTTGGAATCAGATACAATGAAGAAGACAAACCCTTGGCTATTCATCAGTATGTCTATGCGATCTGTGATAAAGTACAGCAGCTCTGGAGTGAACGAAATAAACCGATGCCTGAGGTATGGATTGAACCAGGAAGAAGCATCGTAGGAGATACAGCTACTACCCTTTATACGGTCGGTTCGAAAAAGACAGTACCTGGAATTAGAGAGTATTTGTCTATCGACGGGGGAATGAGTGATAATCTTCGAGTAGCCTTATACCAAGCGAAATATGAAGCAGCATTAGCTAATAAAATGAATGAGGCTAACGATTTTACTTATACAGTAGCTGGAAAGCTTTGTGAAACAGGAGATGTATTGATTCACGATGCTCAATTACCTGAAGCTGTTGAAGATGACGTATTGGCTGTTTTCTGTACAGGCGCATATGGCTATTCGATGGCTAATAATTACAATCGAATGAAGAGACCTGCAGTTCTTTTTGTGAAAGATGGTCATGCACAAACAGTGATTAAACGGGAAACGTATGAAGATATAATTAAAAATGATGTGGCTATTTTTAGTAAAGTAATTTCTGACTAGAGCTGTATGTATTATGGTATCAAAATTTGGTCATTGAATAAAATATTAGATAACTCTCATTAAATGGGTGAACATTAGTTATGTTTATTTCCTTTGATGAGAGTTTTTTATTGAAAAAATCTGCATGGATTAAAATATTTGCTGCTTAAATGGGTAAATTTACTATATTAATTTTATATGTTGTAGGATAAGGAAGTTATATGGTGGATATTTAGGTATTTCTCTGATCAGCTTCCCTCAGTTCATGATAGCATAATGAATGGCAATTTATTGGGAGCTATAGCATTTGAATAGCGTTTTCATGCTTGATACGATTATATATAGCTTTGAGCTTATTAAAAAAATCTGTCACAAAAAGTTCAAACGTTGTTTTAAAGATTGACAAAGGGGGTATAAGTTATTCGGTGCAGGAGTTTCCTGCAAATAGAGAAAATTATACGGTTTTAAAGAGGAGGACGATATGAAAAAGAATGTATTGATTTTGCTATTATTAGGTTTAGTTATGCTTGCAGCTGCTTGTGGAGGTGCTGATTCATCATCGGGAGCGATTGATGGTGACGAGATCCCTGTTTTTGAAGAAGGTAACGGTGAGGATGCTGACGGGCAAACTACTCTTGAAAAAGCACAAGAAGATGGATTTATTAAAGTTGGTTTTGCTAATGAGAGACCCTATGCTTACGCAACCTCTAGCGGAGAATTAACGGGCTTAAATGTAGAAATCGCTAAGGCTGTATTTGCAAAGTTAGGTATAGAGGAAGTAGACGGAACATTGGCTCAATTTGGGGCTTTAATTCCAGGTTTACAGGCAGGAAGATACGATGTGATTACAGCGGGAATGTATATCACACCTGAGCGATGTGCAGAGGTTGCTTTTGCTGAACCAGAATATAGTATTGGTGAGGGCTTAGCCGTTGCTCAAGGGAATCCTTTGAATTTAAATAGCTATGAGGATATTATTGAAAACTCTGATGCTACCGTAGCGATTATGACAGGTGCTATTGAGGAAACATATTTAAACAATATGGGAATTGGCTCTGGTCAAATTCAAAATGTCAATGATAACCCTTCTGCTATTGAAGCATTAAAGGCTGGACGTGTTGATGCCATTACAATGACAGGCCCATCTTTAAGAGATGCACTAGACATTCATGGAGATGAGAGCATTGAAATTGTAGAAGATTTTATTCAGCCAGAGATTGATGGCGAAAGTGTTAGAGGCTTCGGCTCTGCTGCATTCCGTCAAGCAGACCAAGATTTCGTTGAGGCATACAATGAAGGATTAGCTGAATTGATGGAGTCTGGTGAATTGCTAGAGATCTATGAGGAGTTTGGCTTTACTGATGAAGAGCTCCCAGGAGATATGACGGCACAACAAGCTTGTGGGCAGTAATTAGAGTGTTGCCCATCATTCTTTATTTAAGGGCATCCATAGGGATGCCCTTACAATTTAATAAAGTAGGATGTGATCCCCATTTTTTCAGCTGATGTAATGCAACTAATAGGAAGTGGAATTCTTACAACGATACAGCTTCTTGTTTATTCCTCGATTTTGGCCTTTATTATCGCTTTTATTGCTGGCTTTGGACGATTATCCAAATATGCTTTAGTGCGGGGAATAACAGTCATATATGTTGAATTTTTTAGAGGAACATCTCTTCTTGTCCAGTTATTTTGGTTCTTCTTTGTTCTCCCCTTTTTTGGTATTGAGCTATCTCCCTTACTTGTAGGAGTGCTGGCTTTATCTATGAATTATGGTGCTTATGCCTCTGAAATTGTACGGAGTTCGATACTAGCAATTCCTAAGGGACAAACGGAGGCTGGAATCGCTATTAATATGACACCTAGACAAAGAATGTGGAGAATTATTATTCCTCAGGCGATTAAGCTAATGTTACCTGGGTTTGGGAACATTACGATTGAACTATTAAAAGGAACATCACTTGTTGTTCTTATTGGTATAAGTGATGTTACGTATGTATTTAGAGAAATTTTAATCCCAAGTGGTACAGGAACTCAGCTTCAGCTTTATTCCGTGCTATTGGTCATTTACTTTATTATTGCACTGCCATTAATTATTACTGCCCGGTGGTTAGAACGTCGTGCATCCATGGGGAGGTCGTAAAAAATGAATACTACAATTTGGAGCTGGGAATACGCTTTTTCCATTTTTCCTTTCCTCTTTAAGGCGATGTGGGTTACGCTATCGGCTACAGTGCTTGGCTTTATCTTCGCTGCTGTGTTAGGACTGATCTTAGCGCTTGGAAGACGCTCAAGGTTTAAAATCATTTCTTGGCCGATCATTGGCTTTATTGAGTTTGTAAGGAGTACACCTTTACTGGTGCAGTTATTCTTCCTCTATATTGCTTTACCGCAAATTCCTTATATCGGTATTGCTTTGCCTGCTTTTACAGCAGGTGTTCTAGGATTAGGTATTCATTACAGTACGTATCTTTCCGAAATATACCGGTCAGGTATTGAATCTATCGAAAAGGGACAATGGGAAGCAAGTACAGCCGTTAATTTCTCAAAGGTACAGACCTGGACAAAAGTTATTCTACCTCAGGCGGTTCCTCCTATTATTCCGATGCTTGGAAATTATCTTATCGTCATGTTTAAGGAGACACCGTTGTTAATGTCTATAACAGTTGTAGAGATGCTACAGGTTGCCCTTACGATTGGTTCAGCATCATGGAGATATATTGAGCCGATTACTTTAGTAGGACTACTATTCCTATTATTAAGCTATCCATCTGCTTTATTTGTTAGGTGGTTAGAGAATCGAGTCAATAGACGCTTTGACAATAAGAAAAAAGTCCCTAAGAAGGAAGTGATTCAATGAGCATACAAGCAGAAAAGATCGAAGTGCCTGCTTCTATGGCAGAGAGCACGGAGTCTATTGTTAGATACAAAAAGATCTGCAAGTCCTTTGATGAGGTAGAGGTATTAAAAGAGCTTGACCTAGATATTGCTCCTGGAGAAAAGGTTGCTGTAATTGGACCAAGTGGATCAGGTAAAACGACACTAGCTAGGTTGCTAATGACTTTAGAGGAGCCTACTTCAGGTGTAATTGAGGTAGATGGTCAGCCTTTATGGCATAAAGAGGTTAATGGTGAACTTGTTCCAGCTGATCAGAAGCATATGCGTAAGGTGCGTTCTAATATAGGGATGGTTTTTCAGCAATTTAATCTATTTCCGCATATGACCATAATAAGAAATGTAACTGAGGCATTAATTCACGTACAAAAAGTGCCTAAGCAGAAGGCTATTTCAGAAGCAAAACAAATGCTTGATAAGGTTGGTCTGAGCGACAAACTAGATAATTATCCTGAGCAGCTTTCAGGTGGACAGCAGCAGCGAGTAGCTATTGCCCGAGCGTTAGTATTGAAGCCGAAAATCATGCTATTTGATGAGGTGACATCTGCTTTAGACCCTATGCTAGTTGGTGAGGTTTTAGGTGTTATCAAGGATATTGCTAAAACTGGAGATATGGCGATGCTCCTCATTACTCATGAGATGGATTTTGCCAGAGATGTTGCGGATAGGATCGTCTTTTTCGATGAAGGATCTATTGTAGAGCATGGACCACCCAAAGAGATATTTGAGAATCCAAAGACGGAGAAGCTACAAAACTTCTTAAGTAGATTTTTAAATGGAAATCATTAATTTGTGTTCATGTTTCCATTCTTTTTGAATAAATGTTAGTTTAAACAAAAAAATCCTCTATTTAATAGAGGATTTTTTTGTTGGGGCTAGAAAGTAGCATATAACAGAGAAAATTTTGCGAGGAGGCAGGATTATTGAAAGGGAATCAGGCTTTAGCTATTGGAATAAAATTAATAGGTTGTGTCACGGTCGTTTATGCCCTCATTACGCTAATTTATGGGGTATACAATATAGTGCTATCTAGTAATCATGGGATGGTCGAGGAGATTTTGTTTGCTCAGCGTTTTTCCATTTTTGTTGGTGGATTAGCTGTTCCGGTGGTAATCGGTGCTTTAGGCTTCTACCTACTTGCTGCTGGAGAGAAAGTCGCCAAACGCTTTAGCAAGGACTGGAGCTTTGAGAATGAGAATATGTATAGACAAACTTTTTCTGCAGCATTAAAGCTAGTAGGGGTAGCGATGGTCGTCTATTGCTTATTTCCATTATCAACGGCTTTAACTGAGATCATATATATACAGACTCTTTCTAGCTCTTCAGGAGCTATTTACTCGACCGATCAGCAGCTGTTTTCTTTTTGGAAAAATGCTGTACCTGGCCTTGTTTACTTATTAGGTGGTTTGTATTTTACATTTAGAGGTAAAGGGTTAGTAAGCCTAGCATTTCGTGGAGAAAATAGGGAATAAATAATGGAGGGAAGTCATTCTCTTGTACTTTACGATTTGACAAGCCTGGTCTTAGTTTGTATACAATAGAGAGTAGCATATTTAACAAGCTAGAGTTTAGTTTGTAGGTGGTTACAGTTCTAAGAGGAATCGATAGTAAAATAGAGTAAGGAGTGTTTTCATTGAAAAAAGGTAAAATTGTATTAGAAAACGGACAAGAGGTTACGATTGATTTTTTTGATCAGGATGCACCAAATACTGTAGCAAACTTTGAGAAGCTTGCGAATGATGGCTTCTACAATGGCCTTACTTTCCATCGTGTGATTCCAGGTTTTGTAGCACAGGGCGGTTGTCCTCAAGGCACGGGAACTGGTGGACCGGGGTATACGATTAATTGTGAAATTAATCCGAACAAGCATGAAAGAGGAGTTCTAGCTATGGCTCATGCAGGACGTGATACAGGTGGAAGTCAATTCTACATCACTTATGCACCACAACCACACTTAGACGGAGGACACACAGTGTTTGGGAAAATTACGTCTGGTATGGAGTATGTAGACAATGTTAATCAAGGAGATGTAATGAAGGAAGTTAAGGTTTGGGAAGAATAGAATATTTTTGGCGAAGAGCGGCTTAGGCTGCTCTTTTTTTATTGGGATCGGAGAGTGAAGCGGACGTTAGTTTAAAATTTGAATATAAATCTATAAATTATATACTTGATTGAAATATATACTTGATATAATATATACATATGGATAAAACAAATTTAATTAAAGGTAGCCTAGAAATGTGTGTGTTGAGTATTTTACAGAAAGGAAAAAGCTATGGTTACGAGATCATGAAGGAGCTTGAGCGATTTAATCTAGAATTAAAAGGGGAGGGTAGTATTTATCCAATTCTTACAAAGCTGAAGGATAAGCAGCTTGTACATGTTACACGGGAGCTTACCGATCAGGGAAGAGCGAGAGTCTACTATGAAATCAATGAAGCAGGACAACAGTATCTTCAACGAAAAATAGAAGAGTGGATGACGGTCCAAAGGGATATTCAAACATTGTTGAACGAGTTTGGTCATCAAATGGAGGGAAGATCATAATGACAAATAAACTTTCTACCCTTGAACACAAATATATGGAGCAAGTGGTTGCTATATTAAGGGAAAATGGTGGCTCTAGAAGATTAGAAGCTGAGGTCAAGCTTCAGTTGGAAGAGCATATTGAGGATTGTAGAGAGGCTGGAGAAGATTTTCAGCAATCGCTTGGGTCTCCTGAGGATGTGGCTTTTGAATATCTGCAGGTTAGCCAGAATACGATGGATCAGGTTAATTTTAAGGGACAAGAGAAAAATAAGATTCAGAATAATGAACACAGATTTCAATGGGGATTTAAAAAAAGCATCTTAGCAGCAATCATATTATTTGTTTTCTATACAACTTCACAGTCTATCGCTACTATGTTTTTTACAAGTACATTCGTTCATCCCCCAAATGATTTTTCATTTAATTTATGGTTTCGAATATCTGAAATGCCATGGTATAACATGCTTCTAGTTTTCAGCAGTGCGTGTATAGCGGCCCTGATAACCTTCTTGATATTCTATGTCCATTATAAATTCACAAGTAAGCAGGAGCTTTAGAGAATGGGCGGCAAAAAAATACACTACAGAAGAACCGTATATATAATCTGTTTGCTCCTCCTTCTTCTTTTCCCACAAGTTAATTCGACTTATGCCTCCCCCGAAGGAGAGGTTTTGGCTGAAAAAGCTCGTATGTATTTTCTGGAGGCCATACAGGAGCTTAATATTCCTGGTGCAGCATTTGCTTTAGTTCGTAACGGAGAGATTATACTCACAGAGACTGTTGGAGTAACTGGTGGAAGGCAAAAGCAGGAGGTTACTTTAGAAACTCCTTTTATTATTGGCTCCAATAGTAAGGCATTAACAGCATATGGTGCTATGCAACTTGTGCAGGCAGGTGAATTAAAGCTTAGTGATCCAGTGCAGGACTATCTTCCCTCATTTCACTTACTGAATGGGGAAGATATTTCTCAAATGACAGTTGGGCAATTGCTTACACATAGCAGTGGGTTCAGTGCTAGGTCAGGCTTTAAAATAGCCGATCGAGGAGCAGTCGACCTTGAGGCTATTCAACGAAATGTGGATTTATTAGCAAATGAAGAGCTAGCTTTTCTACCAGGAGAAAGATACGAATATGGAGCAGCTGGCTATGCTATACTGGGAGCTATTATTGAGGCTATAACGGGGCTATCTTTTGCTGAGTATATGGAGGAAAATATTTTTGTCCCTCTAAACATGACTCATACTGCTGCAAGCAATGAGAAAGCACATCAAAAAGGATGGGAGTCTGGTTATCACTCATGGCTGGGTATGCCAGTTTCAAGCAACGTAGCGTACGATAATGGTGGAGCACCTTATGGGTATATAACGGCAAGTATCTCTGACATGGCTCATTATGTCCAAGCATTACAGGTTCCTGGGGACGTATTATCTGAAGAACATACTCAACTCTTATTTGAACCTCTCGTTCAAACCAGCCCTGCTTCATCCTATGGCTTGGGATGGAGAATAACTCCGTTAGAATACGGTGAAACAAAAATATGGCATTCTGGTTCTACGGCAGACTTTCGCTCGGAAATCTTTATGCTACAGGATGCAGGATGGGGTATGGTTCTCCTATCAAATCGTAATCATCCTTTTGAGGTCGAGCAGCTTAGCTCTGTTTCTGGAGGAATTCAAAACATTCTTCAAGGTGAAGAGCCTGCGCCCGTTAAAGCAAAGCTAGCTATAGAGCGGTGGGCACTGGTTCTGATTTGTATCGTTTTATTGGTACTCATGATTTTCTATATTCTTAGCTTGTCTAAAAAGAGTAGTAACATGGTTAGAAAACCCCGGTGGTTAGTCATGAGTATTTTATATATTTTGTTAGCAATATTATTACTCCCATCATTACTACTTATAGTAGGTCTGCCATGGCATACCTTGCTCATTATGGCTCCGGATCTAGTCTACCTGCTAATTGGGATATCTATTTTGCTTTTAATAAATGGTGGTTTAACCAGTACGATAGCCCTACAGTATCCAAGAAGAAGTATTCTCTAAATTAGAACAACTAGTGTTAGACTTATAGTATGGATGGTGGAAGGAGTAATCATTGGATGAAACGTATTCCTAAAGGATCAGAATCAATTTATCAAAAACTTAGTCAAAAGATTGATAGGCCTACCTCCGCACCTCAGAATGACCCAGCCTTTATTATGTTGCAGAAAACTATTGGCAATCAAGCTGTATTACAATTTATCAATGATCTAGCCGTTAACGAACAGAGTTCACAGCTTAAGCACGAGAGTAAAAAACAGTCCTATGAACAAAATCTAGGTGTGATTCAGGGAAAGTTTACATTTAATATTGATAAAGACAATTTAACTGTAAAAGATACTGAATATGTAAGAGATAAAAGTACCAAATACCTCTCAAGTAACAAAGATTATAAACATACTACAGCTGATTCTGTAAAACAGGATATGTGGCGTGGTATGAACGGAATGCCTATCACTGATTTTTGCCAGAAATTGATTGGAATATGTGAACAGTACCTTGAGTTACCTGGAATGAATTTGCTAGATGCCCATCCATTAACCCACTTCAAACCCGAAGAAATAGAGCCAATGAGCAGCTCAATTCTTGTCGAGAATTTTGAGCTATTTACTAAAGTTACTACTACTATGAAGAAATTAATGGATGATTTACAGCCATATCCTGCAATAGACTTAGCTAACTTGGAGGAGTCAAAAAGAAAAGAAGCAGCTTTTGATATGTGGAGCATATCAACGGATCTAATTAGGAGCATGGAAGCCTTCCGAGATCTTATGCCTTTAGTCAACGTGGTTGCTGGTATACAAAAGCGAGGACAGGAGAAAGAAGCCTTAGAAATTTTACACGGAAAACGTATCGGAACTAATTTGGAAGCGCTTTGGTTACTATTTGATTTTGAAGCTATAGATGATATGATTTCAGAAATGGAGAATGAAGATGAGATCGAGACGGCCATATCCGACTCGATACCTTGGCTTGAAATTGAATTCTTAAAACCACAAATGGATTATTTCAGAATTCCCTTCAATCCAGAAAATGCTGTAAACTATATTGCTGCAACTATGCTCGGAAATCATATTAAGCTTGTGAAAATCAGTTATCCAGAAGCTGCTAATGAGGCAAACATCGAAGACAAAGATGTGATGATGAACGTACTTACTAAGAAAAAAGTCTCTATTAATAAGGAGTTAGTCATTACAATCATGCAGAAATTAGGAGTTATATGATCATTCTATTTCCTTGCTTTTTTATATCGGTGAGGGTATAATCCAACTAAATTGATTTATACAATTTCATACACATTCCTTCGGGGTCGGGTGAAAGTCCCAACCGGCGGTAGTAGAGATAGTGTGCGATGCGACACTTTGCTCTAGAGCCCGTGACCCGTGTTCAAGTTCAGAATGCTACTTTTTATCTAGCTTAAAGGCAGGATCATTGCGTTCTTAAGATCTGACACGGTGGATCTGGTCAAAAACCAGAGCCGACAGTATAGTCTGGATGGGAGAAGGAAATGGGAAGGTACGAAGACGTAAGAAAAATGTCGGTACCTTTGTTTCGAATTGACTAAGTTTGTGTGCTTTTTCACATGTGTACTGAGTCGTTTACAAATCTATTGAATAACCTAATGACAGAAAGCTCCTTATATGCTTCTGTTAAGCTTGTGATGGATTTGTACTGAGAACATGCTACACAGTAGTCAAGAATGAATCATACCCTAACATGCCCTGAAGAATTCGGATTTTCCGTTCTTCAGGGTTTATTTATTTGCTTCCATTTCCATGTGGTGTATGGGCAACATTAGGAGACAAACAAAAGTTAGAGAGGAGGCAAAAGAAAACATGCTTGATGAGTCGTACATGAGATTAGCCCTAGAGCTAGCGAAGGCTCAGCGTGGGCAAACTAGTCCTAATCCGATGGTCGGGTCGGTAGTAGTAAAGGATCAGCAGATTGTGGGCTTAGGTGCTCACTTACGGGCTGGAGAGGCTCATGCGGAGGTTCATGCTTTACAAATGGCTGGAGATAAGGCACAAAACGCTACGATATACGTTACGCTAGAGCCGTGTAGCCATTATGGAAGAACACCACCCTGTGCAGATCAAGTGCTTGAGGCGGGAATAAAAAAGGTGGTTGTGGCTGCCCTTGATCCAAATCCGTTAGTGGCTGGAAGAGGAATTGAAAAGCTAAAGAAGGCGGGTTTAGAAGTAGAGGTAGGCTTATTAGCTAGAGAATCGGAAAAAATGAACGAAGCGTTTAATCATTATATTGTGCATAAGAAGCCCTTTGTGACAATGAAAACAGCCACAACACTAGACGGGAAAATTGCTACAGTGACTGGTGAAAGTCAATGGATTACAGGGGAAGAGGCTCGGCAAGATGTTCATCTTTTACGACATGAAAGTGATGCTATCCTTGTCGGAGTACAAACAGTCATTAAGGATAATCCTCGATTAACGACTCGCTTAGAGAGAGCAGAGGGAAGACATCCTTTACGTGTTGTTCTTGACTCAACCCTGCGTATACCACGTGATGCTCAGATATTAGATACTTCTGTAGCGCCAACTTGGATATGCTGTAGTCAGGCAGCTTCGCGTGAAGACATCAGTACTTTGAGTGAACGAGGGGTACGAATCATTCAAACCGAAGACAGTGAACGAATTTCAATTGGAAATGTATTGAAAAAGCTAGGAGAAGAGCATGTTTCAACTTTACTAGTTGAAGGCGGTGGAGAGATTAATGCTTCCTTTTTAGAAGGCGGACATGTTCAGAAAGTGGTTACTTACATTGCTCCAAAGCTTATAGGTGGACATCTTGCTCCAACAGCTTTTCGAGGCGAAGGCTTCTCCAGTCTTAAAGACGCGATTAGCTTAAAGGATCTGTCAATGGAACAGCTAGGCAATGATTTTAAAGTAACTGGTTATATTCGTTAACGAATTTTAGGATACATTATTTTTTAACAGGACAAAAGTGTCTGAGTGAGCAAGAAAATGGAATGGTAATATGGGTTTGGAAGGTGGGATATCGCATGTTTACTGGAATTATTGAAGAGATGGGTAAAATTAAGGAAATAAGAAAAACAGCGAAGGACTACGAGGTCGTTATTACAGCTCATAAAATTCTTACAGATGTCCAGCTTGGTGACAGTATCAGTGTAAATGGGATTTGTTTAACGGTAACGTCTTTTACAGCAACCTCCTTTCAGGTCGATGTGATGCCTGAGACGATTAAAGCCTCTAACCTAGATCGTTTACAGGTAGGCAGCTCAGTAAACCTAGAACGAGCAATGGCTGCAAATGGTCGATTTGGTGGACATTTTGTTTCAGGACATATTGATACAGTGGGAGAAATTGTAGAGAGGAAGCATGTCTCTAACGCCAGCTACTTTTGGATTAAAACAAAACCAGAAATGCTAAAGTATATTGTATCCAAAGGCTCTATTACTATAGATGGAATTAGTTTGACGGTTGTAGAGACGAAAGATGATATGTTCTCCATTTCCATCATCCCGCACACATTATCTGAAACGGTATTAGGAGAACGTCAAGCAGGGGATCAAGTAAACGTTGAATGTGATATGCTGGCGAAATATATGGATCGACTGCTAGAGGCTAGGCTATCAGGAACGGGAACGAAAGGAAGTCAATCCACCAGTTCATTAACAATGGAGCATCTAATGGAAAACGGATTTGTATAAAATAATAGAAGCTGAGGTGAGAGATAGATGAGTACAACTTTTGATTCAATAGAAGAAGCTATTTATGAATTAATGCAAGGAAAGCCAATCATTGTTGTTGATGATGAGGACAGAGAAAATGAAGGAGATTTTGTAGCGTTGGCTGAGAAAAGCACGCCTGAATTGATTAATTTTATGGTGACCCACGGTAGAGGACTGGTCTGTGCTCCTATTACGGAAAAGCGTGCGGATGAGCTTAATTTGCATCCTATGGTGGAGCAGAATACGGATGCACACGGAACTGCTTTTACAGTCTCTGTTGACTATAAAACAACGACAACAGGGATCTCCGCTCATGAAAGATCAGCTACGATTAGAGCGCTAATTGATCCTAAGGCACAAAAGCATGAGTTTAAGAGACCGGGCCATATCTTTCCACTCATTGCGAAGGATGGAGGCGTTTTGCGTCGGGCTGGTCATACAGAAGCAGCCGTTGATTTGGCGCGCATGTCGGGAGCTTATCCCGCAGGAATCATTTGTGAAATTATGAATGAGGACGGTAGCATGGCTCGTGTACCTGAGCTTAGACAAATTGCCGATCGCTTTGAGCTGAAACTGATTACCATTAAGGATTTAATCAAATATCGTAACAAAAAAGATACTTTAATTCGACAAGAAGTAGCCGTTTCCTTGCCTACTGCTTATGGCACATTTAAAGCGATCGCCTATACGAACGTTCTTGATGACAAGGAGCATGTGGCTTTGGTCAAGGGAGATATTACACCTGATGAGCCAGTATTAGTTCGTGTTCACTCGGAGTGCTTGACAGGAGATATTTTCGGCTCCTACCGCTGTGATTGTGGTCCACAGCTACACGCTGCTCTTGAACAGATTGAGAAAGCAGGACAAGGGATTCTGCTTTACATGCGTCAGGAAGGAAGAGGCATAGGGCTGATTAACAAGCTAAAAGCGTATGAGCTACAGGAGCAAGGCTATGATACAGTTGAAGCTAATGAAAAGCTAGGCTTTGCTGCTGATTTGAGAGATTATGGAATTGGAGCACAGATTCTGAAGGATTTAGGTCTAAAGAAGATGTCTCTTTTAACAAATAACCCAAGAAAAAGAGCTGGCTTAGAAGGATATGAGCTTGAAGTTGTCGAAAGAGTACCTTTGGAAATTGGACAACACGCCGAAAATAGAAAGTACCTTGAAACGAAAAAATCAAAGCTAGGTCATTTATTAGGAATGGAATAAGAGGAGGAAATATCATGAGTCAAATTTATGAAGGACATTTAATTGGTACAGGATTAAAGGTAGGAATTGTAGTCGGACGTTTTAATGAGTTTATTACGAGCAAGCTTTTGAGTGGAGCTAAGGACGCTCTCATTCGTCATGGAGTGAAAGTAGAAGACATTTCTATCGCTTGGGTTCCAGGAGCTTTTGAAATTCCGTTTGTAACAAAAAAGCTTGCAGCTAGTGGAAAAGTGGATGCTGTTATCACTTTAGGTACAGTTATCCGAGGCTCTACTCCTCACTTTGATTACGTGTGTAATGAGGTGGCTAAGGGTGTTGCAGCGATTAATATGCAGCACGATGTTCCAACGATCTTTGGAGTATTAACGACGGATACGATTGAACAGGCTGTAGAACGTGCAGGAACAAAAGCTGGAAATAAAGGCTGGGAAGCAGCCGTTTCTGCGATTGAAATGGCTAATTTGAATCAACAATTTAATCAATAAAGGATATTTCTATGATAAACGTTAAGGTCAGTACATTTGAGGGCCCCTTGGATCTATTATTGCATTTGATTGATAAAGCTGAAGTGGATATCTATGAGATTTCCGTGGCAGAGATTACTGATCAATATATGCAATACATTTTACAAATGCAGCAAATGGAGCTGGATATTGCCAGTGAATTTTTAGTGATGGCTTCTAGGCTTCTAGCTATGAAAAGTAGGATGCTCCTACCCAAGAAAGAAGAGCTTGAACCTATGCTTGATGAGGATTATGAGGAGCTAGATCCGAGAGAAGAACTCATTTTACGCTTAATTGAATATAAGAAATTTAAAGATGTAGCCTTTAAGCTACGTGAGAAGGAAACAGTTAGAAGTCAAATTTATACTAGGCCAGCTGAAGACATTGCTAGTATGGTCACCCTAGAGCCTGAAGAAGTAAACCCGGTAGCCAATGTAAGCTTATTTGATTTGTTAGATGCTTTCGAAGCGCTGCTAGAGGAAAGAAAGAAGCCTAACTTCACCAAGGTTGATCGAGATGAAATATCGATTGATGATCGCATGACGGAAATCCGTCAGCTCATTCAGGATCAAGGGCGTGTCCGGTTTTCAGAGCTGTTTCGGGGACAGTGGAGTAAGGATCGCTTAATTGTAACCTTTTTAGCGTTGCTTGAACTGATGAAGAAAAAGCATATATTCTGTAACCAGAGTGCTTTATTCGGGGACATTATCATCTCACATTACGCGGAGGAGAAGGAAAGTGGAACAAGTTGAACTAAAAGCAATCATTGAAGGTTTACTTTTCGTTTCAGGTGAAGAAGGAATCGATGTAAAGCAAATCGCAGACGTGGTAGAAGAAGATAAGAAAAAAGTGATTGAAATCATTGAGGAAATGAAACAGGAGTATGCAAAGGCTCATCGAGGTATTCAGATTATTGAAGTGGCTGGAGCTTACCAAATGACTACCTTGCAGCAGCACGCTTCCTATTATGAGAAATTAGCATTTTCTCCTACTCAAGCGACTCTATCACAGGCTGCTTTGGAGACATTATCTATTGTAGCCTACCGCCAGCCTATGACAAAGGTTGAAATTGAAGAAATTAGAGGCGTTAAAAGTGATAGAGCTATCACGACCTTGATCAAAAAAGCGTTAATTAAAGAAGTAGGGCGTATGGAAGGAGCAGGTAGACCTATTCTCTATGGAACGACAAAGGAGTTTTTGGACTACTTTGGCCTTAACCGGCTTGAAGATCTTCCTTCTCTTTCGGAGAATCCTGATCTTGAGGAGATTGAGCAGGAGGCTGATTTGTTTTTCTCAAAGTAATGTAAAAAGCAATATAAAAAAACAATATAAAGGTAAGTCATATAACCCTTTTCTAAGAATTCCTGTGTAGGGACATGAATTCTCGGAAAAGGGTATTTTTTTATGGACAAACCGCATATACATGTACAAATCAAGGGACAAGTGAGGGAAGCGGGCTATGAAGGATCGTAAGGTTTTTAAGAAGCTATGTGCAGCTCTGCTTATATTAATAGTATTGGCTAACATGCCAAGTCTTGCTGTAGAAGCTAATGTCGGTGTATCAGCACAAGCTGCAATTTTAATGGACACGGAATCAGGGAGAATTTTATTTGAAAAAAATAGCGATCAGCAGCTTAGAATAGCCAGTATCACCAAAATCATGACAGCCATCATTGCCATTGAGAATGGGGACTTAGCAGATAAGGTGGAAACCTCTCGTAACGCTTACCGAGTAGAGGGCTCCTCTATTTATTTGAAGCTTGGAGAAAAGCTCACTTTAGAAAACATGCTCTACGGTCTAATGCTCCGTTCCGGTAACGATGCAGCTGTGGCCATAGCTGAGCATATTGGAGGATCTGTTGAAGGGTTTGTTCAGCTAATGAATCAGAAGGCGCAGGAGCTAGGTATGAGTAAAACGGTGTTTAGTAACCCTCATGGCTTAGACACACATGAGGAGCATTATTCCACAGCAAGGGATATGGCTGTTCTTACCGCCTATGCTATTCAGAATGAAGAGTTTGCCAAGATTGTAGCAACTGAACGGAGAACAGCACCATTAGAAGGAGAAAGCTGGGATCGAATATGGTATAACAAAAATCGGATGCTATCCAAGTATCCCTATGCGGACGGAGTAAAGACTGGATTTACCAAAAGAGCCCATAGAACGTTAGTCTCTTCCGCAACGAAGGATGGACATAGGCTTGTTACTGTGACTCTTAACGCAGGTGATGATTGGAATGATCATATTTCTATGTTTGAATATGGCTTCAACAATTATAAGCTAACTACGTTGGTTGAACAGGGACAAAAGTTAACCGAGCAGAGATTAGAACGAGAAGACGGTCACTTTGAATTAATGAATGAATTTGCTTATCCATTAAGCAATGATGAGAGGGTGGTAAGAAAGATAAGCCTTCATCCAAGCTATGAGCAAACAGAGTCTGATCAGTACCCTTTCCCAGCAGGTTATATGTATTTATACATAAACGAAAAGGAGATTGGTCGTGTACCTATCCAGTTTACATCTGAAGAGAATCGTCAGTCTTGGTGGAGTAGTTTTAAAACAGTTGTATTAAAAGTTTTAGGAGGAATATAGGATGATTAATTTCATTTGGATGGGATTAATCATCATTGGCATTGTGGTCGGGGCGATCAACGGAAATATGAAGGAAATTAACGAGGCTACCTTTGAGGGAGCTAAGATAGGTGTAACGATTTGCTTTGGGTTAATTAGTGTCCTTGTTTTTTGGTTAGGACTAATGAAAATTGCCGAGGAATCAGGACTGCTAGCTTTGTTTGCCAAGCTTTTACGCCCGGTTGTACGATTTTTATTTCCTGACGTTCCTAAGGACTCACCTGCCCTAGGCTATATTCTTTCTAATATTAGTGCCAATTTGTTCGGTTTAGGGAATGCAGCGACTCCGATGGGACTTAAGGCGATGACAGAGCTACAGAAAATTAATCCTCACCCGGATCGAGCATCTTCTGCTATGATTACGTTTCTTGCCCTCAATACATCTGGCTTGACGTTGATTCCAACTACGATCATTGCCATACGCTTAAATTATGAATCTGCCAATGCGGTTGAAATTGTTGGAACCACACTTTTTGCCACATGCTGCGGAACACTGGTCGCCATTCTGTTAGATAAATGGTACCGAAGAAAGTACCGATCCTCATTCTAGGATGGAGGGATTCTAATGTTCGGTCTATTATCGGTTGTGTCACTATGGGCCATTCCCTGCTTAATCGGCTTGATCCTTATCTATGGCGCATTGAAGAAGGTTCCTGTGTACGAAACGTTTATTGATGGAGCAAAGGAAGGCTTTCATACGGCTATTAACATTATTCCGCATTTAGTGGGCATGCTTGTTGCCATTACGATTTTCCGTGCGTCTGGGGCGCTAGATTACTTTCTTTCATTTATAAGTCCACTCCTTCAGGTTCTGCGTATCCCATCTGAAATCGTTCCCTTAGCTCTAATTAGACCTATTTCAGGCACAGGCGGATTAGCGATAACAACGGATATCATAGAAACGTTTGGACCTGATTCATTTTTGGGAAGGCTTGCTTCCACGATGCAAGGTAGTACGGATACCACGTTGTACATTCTAACCGTTTATTTCGGAGCAGTAGGCATAAGAAAGATAGGCTATGCCTTAAAAATTGGGCTATGGGCAGATGCAGCTGCTGCCATTGCTGCTCTTGTTATATGTACCATTGTATTTGGAGGAAGTTGATGCTTCGCTTTAATTATTCTTTTCATTTATGTAGTTTCACTCACTCTTTTGAGAAAAAGAGTGTTTTTTGTTTTGCTCAGCATTTAGTGGTCAAAGCTTGTAACAGAGGTATTGAAGATGTATGATGATAGATGAGGTGAACGCGAGTTGGAAAGGCTACAAAAAGTATTGGCACACGCCGGTGTTGCTTCTAGAAGGAAGGCAGAGGAAATGATCCTAGAGGGATTGGTCAGTGTCAATGGAAAAATTATTAGAGAATTAGGAGTCACAGTTGATCCTAAACAAGATGAGATCAAGGTTAGAAATAAGAAGATTAGCTTTGAGAACAGTGTTTATTATATATTTTATAAGCCTACAGGCGTCATTACTAGTGTTTCTGATCCTCAGGGCCGCAGAGTTGTAATGGATTATTTTAGAGATATTAAAGAACGAATCTATCCAATTGGACGTTTGGATTATGATACGTCTGGGCTCCTTTTGCTTTCAAACGATGGTGACTTAACCCATCAGCTTATGCACCCTTCCTTTCACGTTGAAAAGACGTATATAGCCACCGTGCAAGGAGTGCCGACACGCCATAAATTAGCTAGGCTTGAAAAAGGGATTATGCTTAAGGATGGCATGACAGCACCAGCTAGGGCGGAGCTTGTTACAGAGCTAAAGGGAGGACAGCAGTCTCAATTAAGGCTGACCATTCATGAAGGTAGAAATCGTCAAGTACGCAGAATGTGTAAAGCCATCGGTCACACGTGTGTAGCTTTACATCGAGAACGCTACGGCTGCTTAACGCTAGAGGGATTAAAGCAAGAAGAGTTTAGAGAGTTAACGAAGACAGAGCTAGAAAAGCTTAAGAGTATGTCTTCACATAATTTTCATAAATAACAGTCCAGTAGACTATGGTTATTTGTATAATGAGATTAACTATAGTTTTATCTATACTATGTATCGAAACAGAGGTTAAGAAATGAGGGAGAACGGTGAAAAACAAACGAACCCTGATTCGTTTTAGTGTGTTGCTAGTGATATTTATAGCGGTTGGTGGAGCGTTTTATACTGGGCTTTCTAATAGTAATAGTTCTGTAGGTATCAATGACAAAGCCCCTGATTTTACGCTCGAATCTACTGAAGGTGAACAGCTTAAGTTGAGCGATTATAAAGGAAAGCCTGTTTTCATTAATTTTTGGGCTACCTGGTGTGGTCCGTGTAAGGATGAAATGCCTTATATGGAAGCAGCTTACCAAAATCAAGATGACTTTGAAATTCTTGCTGTCAATATTGCACAAAGTCAGCTAGAGGCTACTTCTTTTGCGAATAGATTTGGATTGAGCTTTCCGATCGTTTTAGATCGCAATCGACAGGTGACAAACTTATATGGAGTAAGCGGTTTACCAGCATCCTTTTTTATTGATGCAGAGGGGACGATTGTAGGGCATCATGTTGGCGCACTTTCGGAAGCTCAGATTGAAGATTATATTAAGCTCATGAAATCTTCAAGTCAATGAGATTAGATGACATAACGTATAGTATTGAAGGTGAATGGTATGCTTGAACAAATAAAATGTGAATGTGGTCATGCGAATCCTCCAGGTACAGAGATATGTGAATCCTGTGGGAAGCCGTTTGGAGAAGACTCCAAAAACTTATTAAATATGAGATATGAAGGGGCAGCAAGGAGATCTCAGACTCACAGGAAATCTATTGTTGATCACGTATGGAATTTCTTCTCCTCTGTAAAGGTAGCTATTTGGCTGCTTCTTTTAACGTTGATTGCTTCTATTTTTGGGACCATCTTTCCGCAGCAGTTTTATATCCCACCAAACGCTGATCCGTGGCAATTCTATCCGGATGAATATGGCACATTAGGCTATCTTTATGTTGTTTTAGGGCTACATAATACGTATAGCTCTTGGTGGTATGTAAGCTTACTAGTCATGATCGGTATTTCACTTGTTATTTGTAGTATTGATCGTGTTGTTCCATTATATAGGGCATTGAAAAAGCAAAGGGTAACAAGGCATTTATCGTTTTTATCACGTCAGCGCATGCACGGAAAACAGAAGGTGACAGACCCTGAGGATGTGCTTCAAAAAGCCAAAAAGGCTTTGCAGGAAAGAAAGTTTACTGTTCGTGAAGAAGAACACGCTGTAATGGGAGAAAAAGGACGCTTCAGTAGATGGGGTCCATATGTTAATCATGTAGGCTTAATCATTTTTCTTATCGGTGTGTTGATGAGAATACTTCCTGGTTTCACATTAGATAGCTATGTCTGGGTTAGAGATGGACAAACTGTTCCCCTTAACGACGCTCCAGGTTTCTATGTGAAAAGTGAAGGATTCTATCTTGAACTGTATGATGATGAAAACCTTCCTGGGATTGATCAATTCTTAGAAGAGCAGCGAATGGTTCCAAGAGAATTTAGGACGGAAGCTATTCTGTATCAGGCTACCGTTGATCCTAGCACGGGTGAAGAAACGCTCACAGAGGTAGCTCAGCATACAATTTTGGTGAATGATCCATTAACTTTTGGTAGTTTAAAACTTTTTCAATCTGATTATCGTATTAATGAATTCAGTGAGTTTACGTTTAACCTACAGCATAAGGAAACTGAAGAGTTATTAGGAGAGGTACAAATTGATCTTAATAATCCACAGGCAACCTATCCTATTAAGGATGGATATGAGGTAGAACTAAGAGAATATTATCCTAACTTTGATTTAGATAGTAATAATGAGCCTACTACTCTGAATGAACTTCCTAATAATCCAGCCTTTATCTTTATGATTAAGACTCCTGAAAACCCTACTGGAGAAAGAAGCTGGGTTTTCTTGGGGAGAACGGTTGAAGATCCCAATAATCCTAATGAGTATGAACTCAAGCTTAGCGGTGTAAAGCTTGACAGTGTATCTGGCTTAATGGTCATGAAGGATGTTACACTACCTATTCTGATGGTCGGTGGAATGATCTTTATGATAGGGTTAACGATGGGCTTCTATTGGAATCATAGGAGAATATGGATTCAAAAAGAAGGGCAGGAAATATGGATATCTGCTCATACAAATAAAAATTGGTTTGGTATACAAAAAGACGTTTCACATGTGATTGAGCAGACAGGGCTTGATTTAGATGTTGAGGAGTTAGATAAGGAGGCTTTAGAGTCAGATGAACTTAGAACTCATTAGTTTGAGTAGTACTTTACTATTAATTACTTTCTTCGTTTATATTATTTCAGGAGTAGTATTTGTCATTTCAATTTTAGGAAGGAAATGGTCGGATAGAGATCCTGAAACCCATAAGAAGCGCTGGGGGAAGGCAGGCTTTATTTTTGCTTGTATTGGTTTCCTTTTTCACCTAGGCTATTTTATTACTCGTTGGATTGGAGTAACGAATGTTCCACTGAGTAACATGTTCGAATACATGGTCAGTTTAGCGATGATGACGGTGTTTGGATTTATCATATTGTACGCTATATATAGAACAACTTTATTGGGGATTCTCGTTCTTCCTCTTGCGATAACTTTGCTTGGTTGGGCTTCTGTATTTGATAGTACTCCTAATCCACTAGTACCTTCACTACAAAGTCACTGGTTAACGCTACATGTTTCCTTTGTTTCTTTAAGTCAAGGGATTTTTGCTATCGCATTTGCTGCCGGTTTGATGTATATTATACGTACAGTGAACCAAAGTAGACTAAATAAACAAAACTTTTTCTTAGAGGTATCTATTTGTGCTGTCTTAATGCTTGTTGGTTTTATCATCGTAACCTCTACGTTTAGAGGAATGGGTTATGAGGTATCATTTGAATATATTAATGAGAGGGAAGAATCTCAGGTACTAGCGTACACCCTACCAGCTATCGCTGGACCACAAAACCCAACGATTCTTTCTCCCGAGCGTATGGAGCCGATTATCTCAACACCTGGTTGGATGAAAGGTGTCGATGCGCCAAGAAAGTTTAATACGTTAATTTGGTCTTTCCTATCAGGTTTAGTGTTATATGGATTATTACTCCTTATCTTTAGAAAAAGATTGGGGGCTGTTATGCAGCCATGGTTATCCGATATTAAACCCGCTATGCTTGATGAGATGCAATACCGTGCTATAGCTATTGCCTATCCTTTGTTCACGTTAGGTGGTCTGATTTTTGCTATGATTTGGGCAGAACAGGCATGGGGGCGCTTCTGGGGCTGGGACCCAAAAGAGGTTTGGGCTTTAATTACTTGGCTGCTTTATAGCGCCTACCTACATCTTAGACTTTCAAAAGGCTGGCATGGAACTAAGTCGGCTTGGCTAGGTGTTATTGGTTTTGTTATTATTATGTTTAATCTAGTATTTGTGAACTTAATTATTGCAGGATTACACTCCTATGCGTCAGGAGGCTAAGAGATGGAGAGTAAAGTAAGAGTTTTAGTAGTTGATGATGAGGATCGTATCCGTCGGTTATTACGTATGTATCTAGAGCGTGAAGGCTTCTCAATTGAGGAAGCAGAGAATGGAGAAGAAGCCTTAGAAAAAGCGTTGGCCCAAGATTATGACTGTATCATGCTTGATTTAATGATGCCCGGAATAGACGGTATTGAGGTTTGTCAAAGGCTCCGTGAGAAGAAGTCTACACCAGTGATTATGATAACAGCCAAAGGTGAAGAGGTTAATCGTATCCAAGGCTTTGAGGCGGGTACAGATGATTATGTTGTAAAGCCATTTAGTCCTCGTGAGGTTGTACACAGAGTAAAAGCTGTGCTAAGACGAGCTTCGTCGACGGCTTATTTAGATATTGAGCAAGGCTCGAATCACGTTATTGTATTCCCGCATTTAACGATTGATCATGACGCTCATAGAGTGATCGCTGCAGGGACAGAGGTGAATCTTACTCCAAAGGAGTATGAATTACTTCTATACTTAGCAAATGCGGCTAACAAGGTATTTTCAAGGGAACAGCTATTAAAGGATGTTTGGCAATATGAGTTTTTCGGGGATTTACGTACTGTAGACACCCATATTAAGCGCCTTAGAGAAAAACTAAATAAAGTTTCTCCAGAAGCAGCTAGTATGATTAGCACCGTATGGGGTGTTGGTTACAAGCTTGAGGTGTCAGCAGAGTGAATTTCTTATGGAGAAGCATCGTAGGGAAATTATGGATGACGATTATCGGTCTGGTAACCGTCGTCCTCTTTATATTGTCTATTCTTTTGGTGCAATTCTTTGATCGTTTTTACTACGATCAGCATGAGGAAAATCTTAAAAATCTAGCTAATCGAGTGGCGTATATGTTTGAAACGTATCCGAATCCTGATCATGCGCAACAGATTGCTCAAGAGCTAATTGGTGTATCAAACACGAGCTTAACGGTCATAAATCGATACTCAGGAGATTTATATCAGCTTCCTCTTAATGACAATATTCCTGCTCAGTTTTTAGTGAGTGATGTGGAGCTACAGATGGTTCTTTTTGAGGATCGAACGGTTGTGAGAAGAGGTCACTTTCAGGTTTATAATGCAGAGGATCAAGAGATCGATGGAATTATTGTCGGAGTCCCTCTAGTTTTGAATGGAGTGCAGAGAGGTGCTGTTTATCTTTATCAGAGCTTAGGAGTGATTACTCAAACGATTGATGAGGCTAAGAAGCTTATTCACTATGCTGCTGGTATCGGAATCATTATGACCACGGTGTTTGCCTTTTTCTTGTCTACAAGAATTACTTCACCTTTAAGGCAGCTAAAATCTGCAGCTGATCATTTAGCAGGAGGAGATTTCCAAGCTAATGTTTCGATTAAATCGAAGGATGAGATAGGTGAATTGGGTGAAACATTTAACCATATGGCTGAGCAATTGAATGATTCTGTTCAGGCTTTATCTCATGAAAAGGAACAGCTATCAAGCATCCTAAAAAGTATGGTAGACGGAGTTATAACTTTGGATGTTAAAGGACAAATAAGTTTAATTAATCCACCTGCCGAATATATGCTGAATACGTGGCGTTATGAAGAAAATGTACAGGATTCTAATGCGCTACCTAATCTGTTTGTTAATATTTTTAATAAGGTAGTGGAAACAGAGGCTGAACACGTAGGTTCTATTTCCGCACAGGGGCGGTTTTGGACAATTGCCATGGCTCCCCTATATAATAAAAATGTTATTCGTGGAGCAGTTGCCGTTATACGAGATATGACAGATGAGAACCGCTTGGATAAGCTACGTAAGGATTTTGTAGCCAATGTTTCCCATGAGCTACGTACTCCTTTATCTATGATGCAGGGCTACAGTGAGGCATTAATTGACGATATAGTAGACTCTCCAGAGGAGCGTAAGGAGCTCGCCAAAATCTTAAATGACGAGGCTTTAAGAATGGGAAGGCTTGTGAATGAACTGCTAGATCTGGCTAGAATGGAAGCGGGACATGTAGAACCACAGCTTGAAACAATGACCATTGACCCGATTGTACTTAAAGTGATTCGAAAGTTTGCTAATCGGGCTAAGGAGCAAGAGGTTGATGTCATAGAGGACGTGACACCATCGAAATATAAATATGATGTTAATGCTGATCGACTAGAACAGATTCTAACCAACTTAGTTGATAACGCATTACGACATACATCAGAGGGTGGTTCTGTCACGGTGATGATGCGCGAGGTAGAAGATTTCGTCAAGATTGAGGTAAAGGATACTGGAAGCGGAATTTCTGAAGAGGATTTGCCTTTCTTATTTGAGCGCTTCTATAAAGCAGACAAAGCACGTACTAGAGTGAAATCTGGAACGGGAACTGGTCTTGGTCTTGCTATTGTGAAACATTTAATTGATGCTCATGGTGGAAAGATTCATGTTCATAGTAAGCTTGGAGAAGGAACAACATTCGCCTTTGAATTGCCTCGTTCAAGTGGAGCTATAAAGGAAAGAAGTTTGTAGACCATATTTAGACTCGCATGAAATTGGTATAATGTGTGAAATATCTTCATATACCTGTTATAGAGGTGATGGAAATGAAGATGAAGCATAGAGCCGAATTTCATTTTTCTTGGATGCTGGTATTATGGACAGGCCTTCTTATTTTCTCGCAAATTGAAGGAATGCTGTCCTATACGCCTGGTAAGATTGCCATGCTAGTTTATATAATAATAACTTTGTATCATTCTATTCAAGCGAGTTCTTATTACTTGTACAAGCTCTTGCAATACGTACACAAAAAGTTTGAATCAATAAAAAGTGGAACCCCTCATTCATAAAATAAGCTTTTTTTGGAAACATAAGCTTATCTAAAGGAATGGGGGTTGTTTTTTGAATAACCGAAAAAGTTGGATGTATGGATTGGGAGGCTTGCTTCTACTAAATGTTCTGCTTTCTGGTTGTCAGAGTGACAACGATCAAAGCTATAGAGAAAGTAGAGGTTTTACACAGCAGGTAGGCGAAAGTAAAGATATTCGTGGCTACAAGCCTTATTTCTCTCAAAATGATCAGACAATCGATATAGAAGATATTGTTTTAGCCATTCCCACCGTTACAGATGCTGTTGTTGTTCATGCCGAAAAACATATCTTAGTGGGAGTACAGGTAAAGCAATTTGCTCGCTTTAGAATGAAAGAAATTAGAAAAGAGGCATATGATCTTCTGACCGATTATTATCATCATGACAAAGAGCAGGAGATCCACGTTTCTACGGATTGGAAGATATACAAAGAGCTCGGTAAGCTGAAAAAGCTACAAGAAAACAGCTCAAAAGAGCAGGTTCAAAAAAAGGTAAAAGAGCTAGAGAAAAAAATGAAAGGTTAGGCTGGTTTATGGATTGATTCCTTACTCATTCCATGCTAACATTAAAGATATTCTGAACCGAATGTGAGGAAATGGTTATGTATCCACAGCGTGTTGGCCTGGCCGTTTGGCTGAACAATATTAAGATGGCAAGGCATTTGCGACGATTTGGCAATGTGCATTACATTTCACGGAAGATGCGTTACGCGATTATGTACGTGGATGAGCCTACTATTGAGGATACATTGCAAAAGCTGGAGCAATTTAATTTTGTTAAGAAGATTGATCGCTCCTACAGACATGAGCTTAAAACGGAATATCAAAATGCAAAGCCTGATAAAGCAAAAGAATATGATTACAAAATGGGAATTTAAAGTCTGCTTCAATGCTATGAAGCAGACTTTTCTGCATTTAGCGAAGAAAACTGTTTTGTACTCTTAGAGGGTAACAACCTGAGCTACTGAGTGGAATAGAATGGAATTGAGAAGCTTCATGCAGGACTTTCTTACCTAAAAAGCTTATAATAAGCATAAGCAATGAAATCGCTTAACTGGAGGTGAAATCCTATGGGTACAGTATTTATGGTTTTATTTATTATATTGTTTGCCGTGCTCATCGTTTCCTTTCTTAGAAATCTATTGTTTAAGAGGGAGCTAGAAGAACAAGAGGAGTTAAACCCATTATCTAGTTCTTGGATGGTTCCATCTGTCCTACAATCGCTACGAACTAGCGATATACTTTCACAGGATGAGTTTGAAACGCTAGATGGAAAGTCATACGAAGAGGTTGAGGAATATGTCATACAGCAGGATTATTTTGCTACACGCCAAGAGTTTCTTGAATGGGTGATGCAGCAACCGGATATTATGGGAGCTGGAGATAGTGTCTTTGGAGGAATCGATCGATTTGATCGTAAGAAATAAACTAAAAAAAGACCATCTACTCCAATTACGGGTAGATGGTCAATGGGAGAGGAGAAACCGGAGGAAGAGCTTATGGGGAAACGTAAGTCTTCTCCGCGGTTGTCTACGACATCATTGAGATGCCGATAATTCTATTATGATCAGTCACATGAAAAATATACCTTTACAAATTTTTTTTATGATAACATAGAGGTTGGACATCCTACAGAATAACAGGCTGTCTACAAATAAGAGTGAAATGGTGAAGATATGAGAGTGATTGCCGGAGAATATAAAGGGAGGTCTTTGCAGGCTGTTCCAGGAAAAAATACAAGACCAACAACGGACAAGGTTAAAGAGTCCATCTTCAACTTATTAGAGCAGCATTCTTTCACAGGGGGATTAGCCCTCGACCTATATGCTGGAACTGGTGGATTAGGGATTGAAGCGCTAAGCCGGGGATTAGACAAAGTTATTTTTGTAGATACCCATAAAAAAGCAATCAATATCATCAATCAGAACTTGGACAGTTTAAGCATATCGAATCAGGCTGAAGTGTATCGTAATGAAGCGAGTAGAGCCTTGAAAGCTATTATAAAGCGTGAGCTTAGCTTTGATTTGATTTTTCTAGATCCTCCTTATGCTGAGCAGCAAATTTCTACACAGCTAGCTGTTATTAATGATTATAATCTTTTAGCCGAAGAGGGAAGGGTTGTTGTTGAGACAGGAAAGGACACAGATCTGCCAAAGCAGGTTGGTCAGCTTCAGCAATGGAAGCATCAAAACTATGGTGAAACGGATATTCGTATCTATGTTCAACGATCGAAGGAGGATATGTAGTGAGTATGATTGCTGTGTGCTCAGGAAGCTTTGATCCGGTTACATACGGACATATAGATATTATTCAGCGAGCGGCTAAAATCTTTGATAAAGTCATCGTAGCGGTAGGAAATAATACAAAAAAGAATCCCTTATTTACTGTGGAGCAGCGTATGGATTTAATTCGCCAAGTAACGAAGGATCTTAATAATATTGAAGTGGATTCCTTTAATGGCTTACTCATCGATTTTATGCGCAAAAAACAAGCCAAAACGATTGTGAGAGGTCTGCGTGCTGTGTCTGATTTTGAATACGAAATGCAGGTAGCCTCCATTAATCGGAAAATAGATGATTCGATTGAGACTTTTTTTATGATGACAAACAACAAGTATTCCTATTTAAGCTCGAGCATTGTAAAAGAAGTAGCTAAGTATCATGCTTCAGTTAGTGAATTAGTTCCTCCTGAGGTGGAAGAGGCTTTGATGAAGAAGTTTGGGAAGGTATAATTTTTACGCCCTTTTGCGAAAACTTCTTCTATATGGAAGATAGATCGTTAGGAAACATAGACATAAGAATAAGCCAGAAATACTGACACTCCCAATAAAGTAAGACTGGGGTGACCAGTATTTTATTTGTTCTAGCATGGAAGTTGTCGGAAGGCTCGCTTGTTTAATAAATGACTGGAATGGCTCCCATAATAATAAGACACATAGGAAAGCAAAAATGGCGTGAAAAAATCTAGCTAAAAGATAAGGCTTATAGGAAAGATCTGTTTTAGCAATCATGCTTGCTACCTGAGCATGTACAGATAGACCACTCCAGGATATGATAGAGCAGGCGATAGCTGTTTTTAAGATTAGCGGTATGGCTGAAGAACTGGCACTTGCAAGCTGACTACCTAATGTGATTTCAAATAATCCAGCGAATAAGGAAGAGATTAATTCTGCTGGGAACCCCATGGGTATTAAAATCAGAGAAGCAATGAAAAAGAAGATTTGATCCAGCCTAATGAGATGCATAATAGAAAGAAGAACAGAAAATATGATAATGAAACCACCTATCATCAATAGGGTTTGAATAGCAGACGTAATGGCCTCTCCCATTAAAGTGCCTAAGGAACGTCCGTCCTGTACTCTGGCCCTATGCATGGCTTGTAACGCTCGATAAAGAATGCTTCTAGAAGGGTTCTGTTGGTTTTCGTTATGCGGTTCATTTCTATAAGAATGAAAGCGCATGATCAATCCGACAATAAGAGCAGCTACATAATGGGCAGCAGCAATGAGAATACCAAGTGTTGCATTGTGAAAAAAACCGACCGCTACTGCCCCGATCATAAATAATGGACCAGACGTACTACTGATCGCTAACAGCCTTTCGCCTTCTGACTTTGTTACTAGCTTTTGTTCACGAAGCTTCACAGTTAGCTTGGCCCCCATGGGATATCCAGAGGACACTCCCATAGCCATAACAAAGCCTCCAACTCCTGGGATACGAAATAAGGGTCTCATAAGGGGCTCAAGCCAAACACCGATAAAATGAACGACACCAAAGCCCATTAATAATTCTGCTGTAATAAAAAAAGGCAGGAGAGAAGGAAAAACGACATCCCACCAAAGGGTAAGCCCACGTAAAGAGGCTTCATAGGCTTGTTTGGGAAACAATACAATAGCAAAAACTAAGCATAAGGAAGCTAACGCTAACGCGCCCGTTTTTATGTATGTTGAACGTATCATACGAACCTCCATAGAAGCGTTGACTTGAAAAAGGTCATTGGAAATACCAAATAGGAAAAGTAGTTGGCTACAGTCAGATTGCATAAAGAGCTTGGCTTAAGACAAGTTTTTATATATATTACGAAAGAGAAAGAGAAAATAGACCTTTGAAGTTTTAGGTATGATTTGTCCAAAGTATAAATAGCTATTAAAGAGGTGACGAAAGTGACTGAGGGTACGAGCGAAGCAAAACCACAGAAGAAAAGCCGTCCTACGATTGGTTTAGCTCTAGGCTCAGGTGGAGCTAGGGGCTTAGCTCATATAGGGATCTTAGAGGTGTTTGAAGAGCATGGCATTACAATCGACTATTTAGCAGGTAGTAGTGCAGGTGCTTTAGTAGGTAGCTTATACAGTGCCGGGCTTACGCCAAAGCAAATCAAAAATTTTGCTTCCCACTTTCCTCGAAAATACTGGGTCGATTATACTGTACCTAAAATGGGTCTACTTTCAGGAGATAAAGTTAAAGAAGTTATCCGTTTGTTAACGAAAAAGAAAAATATAGAGGAGACTTCAATTCCACTTGCTATTGTTGCAACAGATCTGCAAAAAGGGGCACGTAAGGTTTTTACTGACGGTCCAATCGCAGAAGCCGTTCGAGCGAGCATTTCCATACCAGGAATATTCGTTCCCGAAATGATCGACAATACTTATTATGTCGATGGGGGGGTTATCGATCGAGTCCCTGTTTCAGTAGTAAAAGAAATGGGAGCTGATTTAGTTATAGCTGTTGATGTTTCTTTTGTAGAGGCTTTCCACCCGATTACATCTATTTTCGATGTCATAGCTCGATCGATTGACGTGATGGAGAGAGAAATTCTAAGGTACCGTATGCTAAATGCCGATGTACTCATCCGTCCAAAGGTAGGGAGTATAAGCCCTACTATGTTCACAGAGGTTGAACAAATTGTAAAGGAAGGAATGGTAGCGGCTGAAGAAGCTGTACCTACTATTAAGGCTTTGATAGCAGATTGGAAGGAGAACACTCATGAATCACACCAAGCGTAATAATAATCGTTTATGGCTATCCTTTATAGTTCTTATCATCATCCTTACCGCTGCTTATTTTTATCCCTTACCGTATTTTATTTCCTCACCAGGGGCAGCTGTTGAACTGAGCCCAATTATTGAGGTTGAAAATGGATACAGTGAACAAGGGACATTTATGCTAACTACAGTCAGAATGTCAGGGGCGAATGTGTTCAATTATGCTCTTGCTCAGTGGGATGAATATAGAGAAACCATTCCTAAGGAAGCGTTATTAAGAGACTATAAGGATGAAAGTGAATATACAGAAAGACAGCTCTTTATTATGAAGTCATCACAGGAAACGGCGATTTCTGTAGCTTATGAGCTAGCAGGTAGAGAGGTTATTGTATCTGACCGAGGAGTTATGGTAGTAGCTACAGTAGAAGGAATGCCAGCGGAACAGCATTTGAAGTTTGGAGATATTATTACTTCAGTTGATGATCGTGACATCGCTACGTCTGAAGAGTTAATTGCCTATGTGCGCACAAAACAGGAGGGCGATGAAGTAAGAATTAAGTACAGAACAAATATGGAAGAAAAAGAAATTACACTTGCTCTGTCCGCTTTTCCTCATGAGGATATTGAAGGAGCGAGTGAAGAGCAGCCTAGAGCAGGTATTGGCATTTCGACCATGACGAAGCAAGAAATTGAGGTCAACCCACCAGTGAGTATTGATACAAGACGTATTGGAGGACCATCAGCGGGGTTAATGTTTACGTTAGAAATTTATAATCAGCTCACGCCCGAGGATATTACAAAAGGATACGCTATAGCAGGAACGGGAACGATGAATCCAGAAGGTAAAGTTGGACGTATCGGAGGCATTCATCAAAAAATAGTAGCTGCCCACAAAGCTGGTGCTGATATCTTTTTTGCACCATATGAAGAAGGAGCAGAGGACTCCAACTACAATCGAGCTGTGGAGGCAGCTGAGGATATTAAAACATCAATGAAGGTTGTGCCTGTGGATACGGTTCAAGATGCATTAGATTATTTAGAATCACTACCGTCAAAAGATTAATAAAGCTTTAGAGCCTAGTAAACTTGAAGGTTGTCCTAAACTTAAATAACTTGATTAACTTGATTAATTATAGATAATTACTTGATAGCGATAGGGGGCTGTTTTAGCTCTCTATTTCTGTTTTCAGTACTTTGTTTGGCAAATCCTTGTGAATAAATCCTTGAGGAATGAATATCCCAATCGAGCATAGCCGGATGCTCTTTTTTGATCGCAGAAATCAAAGGAAGCTGAAGCTCCTTTTTTGATTGGTTTAAAAGCTCCCGGCCTTTAGTTGAGTAACCTAACAAACGAAGATAGCTTGCTCCTTGCATAAGCTTCAGTTGATCAGCAGATAGCTTTGGAAACTGGTGCAGGATATGCACAAGCATTCTCTGAATCCTGTTCCATGTGTAACGCTTTGTTTTGGTCTGTTCAATTAGCTCCTTAATGGATAAGGAGACAGATGCCTTATCCCTTAGACGATACTCAATTCCTTCCTCAATTTCATATAAGCTTTTGACCTGTTCAGGTGATTGGGAAAGCAACGTATGAAACAGCTGGGGTGCGAAGCTCTCCCATGAGATTGGTCCTTTCCCTTGTTCTGCCTCACGTAGTAAAATATCGAATGTGAAGTCAGGGACATAGTTTCTAATTAGATTCCATGCAGGGGATTCAGCATCAAATATAGCTTTTCGTATGCTAGTTGCACTGGCGATATGCTGATCAGAAAACGAGGTATCGTTATAGCCAGCTTTTTCTCGTTTGATGGTGGTTGGCTGAATCTGGCTGTTCAATTTCTTTAAAGCTACTACATACTGTAACCCTAATATGTTATTTGGCTGCTTTAAGAAAGCGGGATCTTCATTTGGCAAGCTCATTTCCTCTAAAGCTGTCATATAGGCTTGGGGATAACTAATACCACTCTTCATTTCTGATCTGATCTTTTCCTTCAAAGCAAGAGGCTCGTTGACCAGTTTGGCAGCATAGTTTAGAAATGGGTTTATCTCACCGTGCTCCGAACCGAAGCATAAATGTGTGACAAAAGGAAGCTGGTGGAGTATGGAAATAGCTCCAAAAGCAAAATGCTGAGCATGCTGTGTGGCAAACACATATGGAAGCTCTAAGACTAAATCAGCTCCCATACGTAACGCCATTTCCGTACGTGCCCATTTATCCACTAGAGCAGGTTCACCTCTCTGCAGAAAGTTCCCACTCATGACAATGACAGTGGCATCTGCTTGAGTTGTTTTTTTCGCTTGCTCAAAATGAAAGTAATGTCCATTATGTAAAGGATTATATTCAACAACCAAGCCGACAACACTCATTTCATTCACCTCCGAAATGTAGCATGAAAGTTTGCACTTTCTTACATCTCATTCTTGTTATATTTATTATACCAACTATTTTTTCTCATGAAAAAAAATCTCCTTAATTCTTCTTACGGGAGAGAATTTATGTGAAGGAAAAGTCTATTGTTCAAGTAGGCTATCGATCACAGTGAATAAATTTTTCATGATATACTAGTAGAAGCATTTGGTCTGACTAGTTCTTAGGCTAGATTCCTAGTTCTAGTTTTAGAAAAAGTATAGAGAAAAATAATAAAATGCTGGAGGGAGAATGAGAGAAATGGGGAATGTTCAGTATTGCCACCGGAAGAATCAAAAGCTCGGTTATGAATTATGTGCATCAATTACCTATAAATGTACCTGGAATTTTATATAATGGTGGATTGGTTTATGATTTTAATCAGGATAAACCATTATGGAACAGCTCTTTACCAGATGAAATATATGGCATCGTTCCAATGCTACAGCAACAATTCCCTGAGCTAGGCATAGAAATTTACAGTGATGAGAAAGCTTATTTTATCCAAGAAAATGCCATTACAGATCTCCACAAATCAAAAGAGTCCATTACAATCTGCTATGATCCAGTAGATCAAATTGCTTCTCCATGGGAAAAGATTATTTTAGTGTGGGATCCTGAAAAATTGGAGAAGGTTGAGCAGTTTCTGCAAGTGCTACAATTGCCGATGCATCTGGTTCGTTCAGAATCTTTCTTTTTAGAAATTCTACCTAAGGGAGTATCTAAGGGAAGTGCGTTACAGCATTTATTTCGGGAGAGTGATCTCAATCCTAAGTATGTAGTAGCTATTGGGGATAATATGAATGATTTTGAGCTACTTCAGGAAGCGGAAATCGGAGTGGCTGTAGAAAATGCTCATCCAAGGCTAAAGGAAGCTGCTGATGTGATTACTGTTCATCATAATCAACACGCCATAGCAGCTATTATTAAGGATATGCAACAGCTACTAGCAGAAAGTAGCAAAGTAGAAAAGAAAAAGATCGCTTTTTAATGAGTGGGAAACTTGAAATGAAGTGAGAAATGATCTCATGAAAAGTTGACAAAAAGCCTATGAACACGATATAATTACTTCTGTTGCTTTGAGGTGATAAGAATGAAGATTGAGAAGAAATCTTGCTTTGAGTTAAAAGGAAAACAGATGACTCTGGAGCATACTTATGAATTACCTCATTTGGTTGAGCAGAATAAGCAGCTTCTTGCCCTATCTCCAGCTAAATTCAGCGGAAAAGGGGAAATGGAAGCAGGACTATTTATAGTCAAAGGTGTAATTGTAGGTCAATATACACTACCTTGTTCACGTTGTTTAACCGATGTCATCTATGATTATGAACAGGACATAGAGGAACTATTCTCTTTACAGCCGAGCATTTTACAAATTGAAACTGAAGAAGATGAGGATGACCTGACAGAGGAAATACATCCTGTACATGGTCAGGAAATCGATCTTACTCCTTATATAGAGGAAGAGATTCTGATGTCCATTCCGTTTGTTCCTACGTGTCAGTCAAAAGAAGAATGCGAAGCAAACCAGGTTCTTGAGGGAACAGGCTGGTCTGTACTTACAGAAGAAATGAAGAAGAACAAAATTGATCCTAGGTTAGCGGATTTAGCGAAGTTATTTGATCAGAAGAAAGATTAACTCGCTTTAATTTCCTATACATCCTATGTATACTTTCTTGAAGGGGGTGGAGTAACATGGCAGTACCTTTTAGAAGAACTTCTAAAACTCGCAAAAACAAGAGACGTACTCATTTCAAACTATCTGTACCTGGAATGGTAAAATGCTCTCATTGTGGAGAATTAAAGCTAGCTCACCGAGTATGTAAATCTTGTGGAACTTATAAAGGTGAAGATGTAGTAAATAACGACTAGTTAATATCTTTATCAACCAAAAAATCCGACTAGAGTAAAATCTCTAGTCGGATTTTTTGTTGAACTGATTGACTAACTTACGCGTAGCTCATCTGCTCTAATACTTCGTCTGCTTTTGCTACATCGTTTTTATGGACAAGTAGCTGCAGTGATGATTCTGGTGGTGTAAAGCCTGAAAAATTAGCAGGATGATTATGTGCTGGAACAGCGTTATCTTGAGGAACATTTTCTAATTTACAACGTATATCATGCTCCTTTAGATAATCGTATTTTTCTCTTATATCATCCGTATGCTGGCTAGAAGCTACAGAATATACCTTCCAAGTCGTTTTTCTATACCACACGATCCCACCAAAGATCACTACAATAGCACCTAAAGCTATTAGAAATTCCATGATCAAACACCTCCTATAGGATTTAGCCTCTTATTAAGAAAGAAGCTAGTGGACATTTCACCTTCCATTGGATTAGAAGGATTCTTACTATTTTCGATACCCCTTATGAGAAGATATAAACCCTACTGGCTTAAAAATAAGCAAATCTCCCTCTTTTATTAACCATCTTCTATTTAGTCTTAAAAAACTCTTACTTTGTTCATAATTTTTAATAAGTAGATCACATTTTTGTAACAATTATGGGGAACATAACAAATACGTAAGCGAGAATAGCTTACTTGCTTTAGATAATAGCAAATAATAAATAAAAACTATTTAGGAGGTTTTATCAATGAAAAAGCTTGCTTTGACACTAGCGTTAGTTGGAGTGTTTGCCTTTACAACAGGATGTGCTGACGTAGAGCCAGGTCCAGATAATGACATGGACATGGAGACCCCAGGAACTGACATGAATGAGGGTGGAGATGGCATCGGAGGTTAAGCTTCCGTACCGTTCTACTTAAAGTCTTTATAAAGACTGAAAAAAGCTTGAGGGATTTCCCTCAAGCTTTTTTTATAGGATTCATTGAATAGACCTCCTCCTCTTTTTTATGATGGTGACTGAAGCTTTACAGGTGGATGAGCCTAATTTCCCTATCTTGGGTATCGTGGGCAAAAAGGAATGAATATCATGTAGATGAAAAAGGAGGAGGTTCAATGAATCACGAGTTTCATTCCCATAGTCACGATTTAAAACAGGTATGTATCACTTATGTTCATCATTATGTAAGAATAAAAATACATGATGGAAAAACGTATGAGGGTATGATTGAACATGTGGATGATCAAAACGTTCATATGATTGCCCCTGATATGAATCCTAGGGTTTCACAAGATTTTGAAATGAGTAATATTACTCAAGTAAATGATTCAGGACAATATGAAAGACAATTTTATCCTGGGTATTACCCCTATGGATATGGTCCTTACGGATATGGATATGGATATGGATATGGACCATTCTATCCGGGATATAGGAGGTTTGTTCTGCCTCTAGCTGCACTGTCTGCTTTAACCCTACTTCCATTCTTTTGGTAATACGAAAAATTGTAGTTCTCTGCAGTTCATGAATAAGAATTTATATTCTATAGATCCTTCTTACTGGTTGTGGTAAGGAGGATCTTTTTATATAGGACCATGTCTCACAGCCCTCTTGCCCTAGAGGATAATTTTACATGGTTTGGTTACATTAAGGGATGAAGAATTTTTAACTTAGGGAACGGGGTTATAGACGATGAGCAGTAACTGGCGTAAACCGATCCGTGCACGAGAATTTAGAAAGCATAAGCAACGAAAAAAATATGAAAATGAGATTCTGGAACATTTAGACCATATTGATTTAAGCAGAAGCATCGAAGAGAACCTAGAAATGGTGCGCAAGGTGTTCGGTGAGTCTGATGATGTCGTCCTTCGTGAGTTTAATATAGCTACTGAGAGTAGGCTAAGGGCAGCTATTGTATATATAGATGGATTAACAGATCGAAATGTTATTGATGAATATATTTTAGGTGGACTTATGATTGATCTTGAGGGGAAGCTCAATGAAGAAGAGGGCAGAAGTCCTGAACATTTATTTAATTGGATAAAAGATAAGGGATTAACGATTAACGAGGTTGGTCAAACAAATAAATTAAGAAAATTAATAGATAGTATTTTATCTGGGGATTGTGTCATTCTGTTTGATCGGGTTGATACAGCCTTGCTAGCTAATGCAAAAGGCTGGGAAAAGCGAGGTGTTCAAGAGCCTCAGACAGAATCTGTTGTTAGAGGGCCAAGAGACGGATTTGAGGAGACACTAAGGGTAAATACAGCCTTAGTAAGAAGAAGACTTAAGGATCCGAATCTAAGAGTGAAAAATCTACAGGTTGGACAAAAAACACATACGGATATTTGCATTATGTATATTGAAGGAGTAGTTGATCAAGACGTATTAGATGAGCTTTTGCGAAGGGTTTCGGAAATTAACACAGACATTATCATTGAAAGTGGATATATTGAACAGTTTATAGAAGACCATCCGTGGTCTCCATTCCCACAAATTCAGAATACTGAAAGACCAGATAAGGTCGTAGCTAATCTTGCTGAGGGTAAGGTTGCTCTTTTTGTAGATGGAACACCGTTTGTTCTTATTCTACCCGCTTTATTAACCCAATTTTATCATAGCCCTGAGGATTATTATGAGCGTTTTATTATAGGGACCCTAATCAGATTCATTCGAGTGTTGAGTATGCTTATTGCCTTATTACTCCCTTCTCTGTACATTGCCTTTTCTTCCTTTCATCCTGAAATGATACCTTCAAAGCTAGTTATAGCGATGGCTGCGGGTAGGTCAACGGTACCATTCCCTTCGATCCTCGAAGCGATGCTGATGGAAATCAGTATAGAAATATTAAGAGAGGCTAGTATCAGACTTCCTGGACCTATAGGTCCAACAATAGGAATTGTAGGAGCTCTAGTGGTGGGGCAGGCTTCCGTTCAAGCTGGAATCGTTAGCCCTATCATGGTTATTGTTGTTGCTCTAACAACAATCGGTTCCTTCGTATCGCCAAGCTATAATGCAGCAATTGCCTTAAGAATGCTACGTTTTCCAGTCATGATTGCAGCGGCTATGTTTGGACTGTACGGCATTATGCTCTTTATCATTGTGATTATTATTCATTTATGCTCTATTAAATCCTTCGGAATTCCTTACATGGCTCCCTTTACACCTATGAGAACACAAGATAGTAAGGATACTATAATAAGAGCTCCGTTATATATGATGAAAAAAAGACCATCACCATTCGAATCTAAGAATAAGCAGCGCATAGCTTTAAATTCTTTAAAGAAAGAGGATCATAATGAGTAGATGGAATCAAACCCCTATTGGGCAAAATCAATCAGACATGAACTCATCCACAGCTGGCTCAGCGATACAAGGGAGGGAACAACCGAATACTAAACAGCAAGCTGTCATAGCTCCACGACAATCACCATCTTTAATAGCTAGTACAATTATTGGGGTAGGTGTACTTACTCTTCCTAGAATCACATCTCAGGCTTTGAGTGAAGCTGCTTGGATAAGTACATTGGCTGGGGCTTTGATAAGCATTGGAGTTATTTGGGTTCTAACAAGATTAGGTTTGAGGTTCCCATATATGAGTATAGTTGACTACCTTCCTATTATTTTGGGCTCCTCCAAAAAAGGAATTGGTAAAGGAATAGGAATAGTTCTTACGTTCCCTATTGTCATAGGGATCTTGTTTTACTGGCTGGGAACAACCGCTTCGATATCTCGAACATTTGGAGAGGTAGTCGTTGGAGCAGTTCTTGTTCATACTCCTATTGAAGTGCTTATAGCCACGATGCTGCTCCTTTCTTTTGTTCTTACTATGTACGAGGTTGAAGTTTTGGCTAGGGTGAATGAAATTTTGCTTCCGATTATTGTGGTACCTGTTCTTTTTATAGCCCTCCTCTCCTTCCAAAGCTTTGAACTCGATAATATTTTGCCTATATGGCCAGATCTAAGTATAAAGCAGTTTTTATATGGCATACTTATTACTTGCCTCGCTTATCAGGGATTTGAAATCATTACAATACTTTCTGCATACACACATGTTTCGAAAAAGAACAGTCGCTTAAATATAATAGGGGTCATCATTCCTTCTGTGATCTTTTTGTTAATTGTTATTGCAGGAATATCTGTATTTGGAGTGGAGGAGCTTGATCAACTTATGTGGCCCACCCTTGAATTAGTTAAAGTTACCCAGGCCCCAGGACAAGTTCTTGAAAGAATGGAATCTGCCTTTTTAGGTGTATGGGTAGCTGCTGTATTCAGTGCATCTGCTAATTTATACTATGTGTCCACCATTCTTATAAGTAAGTATTTCAAATTAGCTAGGTATAGACGCTGGGTATCCTTGGGCTTATTACCAATTATATTTTGGTTATCTTTGCTCCCAAGGAATGTCATACAGCTGTTCGATTGGCAATTGCTTTTAAGTTTTGCCGGAGCAATTATAACGTTTGTACTACCTATTCTTATGCTACTGCTTGCTATTGTGCGTAAAAAAGGTGTTCGGCAACCCCCTTATGAGGATGGAAATGAAGATGAAAACGAGAGTGACTCATCTAGCTCAAGGTCAAGGAAAACATCTCCAAATAACAAAAAAGGAGAAACAGCTAACGACGGTTCAAATTCAAAGGAACACAATACAAGCTCCACAGAAAAAAGAAGCAAGGGAAATGATCAAGGAAATAAAAGTAGGGGGGAGAGTATTGAAGAAGATTAATTTTCAGGATCATCAAAAGACATTCCTACTCCTTTCTATCTGTATCATTTGTCTCCATCTTACTACTGGGTGCTGGGATAGGCGGGAGCTGGAAGAGCGTGTATCTGTTTTAGGAGTTGGGATTGATGTGATTGAAGGATCGGAGGAGGGTGAAGAGTTATATAAAATCACCTTGCAAATTCCTATACCCATCATGATTGCTGGTTCAGCAGAAGGTGGTGGTGGGGGTGGGATCGGTGCAGTTAGAGTCATAAGTTCTACGGGAACAACTGTACTAGATGCTATGAACAATATTCAGCAACGCTTGAATCAGGAGGTTTTTTTGGGACACGCAAGGATCATAGCTATCAGTGAAGCCGTAGCTAGAAAAGGGGTAGAGGATATTCTAGACGGTTTTAGAAGAGAACCTTCCATCCGTCGTTTATTATGGTTTATAGTTGTTGAGGGTGAAGCCAGTAATTTAATGTATGTGGATCCGAAATTAGAACAAATTCCTATCGTCTATACGATGACCATGATTAGAAATGGTGTAGACACAGAACGTATTCCGGATTTCAACTTAGGAAGATACTATATAGCTGAGTCAGATTCATCAAAACAGCCAGCGTTAAATTATATCCAAGTAGGAGAAGAAGACGTCTCTTGGAAGGGGATAGCCTTATTTAAGAAAGATATGATGGTTGGGGATTTAGATTCGAAACAAAGCTGGCTTCTGATGCAAATGAGGGAGGAGGATCTTGGAGGTGATTTCCTAGTTTATCCTAGAGAGAATAACCGAAGATCGCATATCCTTATTCGACCTAAGCAAATTAATACAAAAGTAAAGACTAAAATAGAAAATGGACAGGTTCAAGCTCACTATGAGGTCTACATGCAAGCCGACATTCTTGAAGAGATCCATGAAGGAGATATATCTTATGCATATAGAATAGATGAGCTATCCCTAGCTACGAAGAAGGATTTTGAAGAAGCAGCAGCAGAGGTCATTAGACTTATGCAGGAAGAGTTTCAAACGGATGGCTTACAGTTAGGGAGTAAAATAAAAGCCCGTCATTATAAAGAATGGAAAAACATGGACTGGAAACACAACTTTACGACTGCAAAAATCGATGTAAGCTATAAGGTAGAGCTTAGAAGAATAGGAATGAAAATAAAATAGGAATATATTCCTATTTTATTTTCATTTTGATAAAAATTCTACAAAAAGGAATCTAATCGATTATACTTAGCATATTATTATTCATTTCGACATAAGGCCCGCTAGTGAGATGATTTTAGTAGAGTTATACTAACGATAGGGGCAATAGATATGCTAAAACATTCCATCATAAACAAAATGAAACAGCACAATATTGATCCTCAGGAGATGACAAAATGGACAGGTGTTCCGATGTCCATATTTTCTAACGACCAACATGAGATCTCCTTATCTTCCGCACATCTCCTAATTAAAACTTTCTTGTCCAAAAAAGAAAAAGAATATATGATTGAGTATTGCTGTCTCTTCCATGAAGAGGCTATTTGATTGAAACCAGTATCTCACAAATAGAATTTTTAACAATATAGTCTGTCGTTTAAATAGTCTTGTATTTGGACATACTTTTAGTAGTAACTTAAGATTCTATGAACTCTAGTAACTGCATAGAAATAATTAACGAACTATTGGAGGGATGAAAATGACAGCAACAAGACAAGATGCTTGGACTGAAGATGATGATCTACTGCTAGCTGAGGTAGTGTTACGCCATATTAGAGAAGGAAGCACTCAGCTTAACGCATTTGAGGAGGTAGGCTATAGATTAGCAAGGACATCTGCTGCTTGTGGTTTTAGATGGAATAGTCTAGTACGAAAAAAATATGAGTCAGCTATCCAGATCGCTAAAGCTCAGAGGCAGCAGAGAAAATCAAGAGGTAAAAACCGCTATATTACTGACCACTCAATGCCAGCAGAAAGAGAGCACTTACCTCGCTATACTCAACCAACTCATGAGGATACGGTGCATCCGTTACTATCTAATTTTGGCTATGAATTTGATAATGCTAAGGAAATGATGAAGGAGAAAGCAATATCTGAAAAAAGCTTTTCAGATTCCACAGTTTCTGAGCAAAACGGTGAGGTTAGCTTAGATCAAGTGATAAGGTTCCTAAAACAGCAAAAGGATAGCTTTAAGAGATTAGGTGCTTTAGAGAAGGATGTACAGTTCAAGGATGAGGAAATCAAACGCCTGCGTGATGAAAACCATAAGATGCGTAAAGAGCTAGGGACTGTACAGACCGATTATCAGACGATGAATGATGACTATAAAGCGCTAATTAAAATTATGGACCGAGCTAGGAAACTAGCTTTTCTAGGAGAAGAAACAGAGGATAAAGTTAGCTTTAAAATGGATAAAAATGGAAATTTAGAGAGGGTAGAAAAATCTTAAAGAAGATTATGTTCAAGAAACAAGGATAGCATATGAAAAGCACAAAAACTTCCGATCATTACTAGGTCAGGAAGTTTTTTAATTTACATTTAATCATATTTGTTACTTCACTTATATTAAGTATACCATATTATGTATCCAAATATAAGACTTATGTTGAACGAATCGGAATTGTAGAATAAAAAGAGTTGGAAGGAGGGGGCTTAGTGAAAAGAGCTGCTTTTATTGCATATGATGATTGTGCTATTTGGCAGGTAGCTTTGCTGCAAAGGTTTTTAAGAAAGGCAGAATGGGAAGTTACAACCATTACTCTTGATGGTAAAGATGTCATCACAGATGGGGGCATGAAGCTAAAGGCTGATACATCTCTAAGCGAAATTGATTTAAGTGAATATCATTTGTTGCTATTTCCCGGAGCTGGTGGAAAGGTTCCAGAACAGCTTCTTGGGAGCGAGAAGCTACATCAATTAATAAATTCCTTTAAAGGTTTGATTGCAGCTAGCTGTGCTTCGGCTTTATTTGTGGCAGCTGCGGGCTTATTAAAGGACAGGACGTTCACAACAAATGAAGTGATCATGGATAGATACAGTGTAGCACTTGCAGAAGGTAATTATGTCGATCAAGATGTATGTGCAGATCACAATCTGATTACGAGCAAGGGTTATGCTCACGTTGAGTTTATGAGAAAAGTATTAGAGGAGCTTGGGCTTATGAAGCAAGACCCTAGACTTGAGAATATGACGTTAAAACTAGGAAAGAATCAATAAGTTTTTATCTGTCTTAATCTTACTAAAATATGTGTTATAGCATGTAACAAATAAAACACTTTAGGCAGATTATCATCATGCTTAAAGTGTTTTATTTCATTTAATCTAATCTAATCTAATCTAATCTAATCTTCTTTAGTTTCTACTTCGACACTTTCTTCAATCTCTTGTTCAACCGTACCTTCAGGAAGCCAAATATAAGGATTTTCCCCACGATCCCTAGTTGGGTTATATTTTACAGGGGTAAAGCCCATTTTTGTCCAGAAATCACCAGACGCCTGTCTAGCATTAGTTTTAATTGGAACGCCAAAGCTTTTTGCATATTCCACAAGGACTGAGCCATAATTACGGTCACGATAATCCTGCATAACCTCTAGCTTCCAAAGCTCAAAATATCCTTTTGGTGGCGAGAAGTATCGATCATATTTTCCACTAATTTTATATAAACTCATACGAGCAACGAGCTTATCACCGTAATAAATGCCATAAAAAGGTGAATTACTATCATCCTCGATAATATTCGCTTGGAGATCCTCAAGCATAGAAAGCTCCTCTAAGCCGTACTCCTTAAACTTTTGAAACTCTTCTAATGTTTTGTAGTTAATTAGTAAGCGTTTTACTTCTGGTTTCTCCATCTTTACGCTCCTTTCAATATCAATTCTAGATCTTTATTGACCCTCTACTCTTTATTATACTATAGATGCTTCCATTTCATAAAGCTTCTTAAATAAAAAACAAGTAAAAGAGTAGAATTTTTATGAATTCTGGAGAGAGGGAAAAGAAGAAAAAACATGGAGGATTATTGAACAGAGTGACGAATACACTTCTATAGGCATCTTATGATTTTAATGAAGGAAGGAAGGTGGAGAAAAAAATGAGTAAGGGCAAGGTTCTCATTGCTAATCGAGGAGAAATAGCTAGAAGAGTAAATAAAACCTGTCAGAGGTTAGGCTATCAAACAATTGCTGTATACTCAGAGGCGGATCAGCAGCTACCGTATATCCAAGAAGCAAATGAAGCTGTCCTGATTGGACCAGCGCCAGTCAACCAAAGCTATCTTCAAATGGATCGAATTATCGAGAGTGCCTTAGAAAAAGGGGCAACAATGATTCATCCGGGCTACGGACTACTATCCGAAAACGCTCAATTTGCTCAGAAATGTACTGAGGCTGGTCTCATCTTTGTTGGGCCTGAGCCGAAGGTTATTAGGCAAATGGGAGATAAGCTGACAGCGCGAGAATGGATGAGTGAAGCAGGAGTTCCTATAGTACCTGGTTTACAAGAAGAAGCTCGAACGCTAGAGGAGGCACTAGCTCAGGCCGAGCAAATGGGTTATCCTGTCATGCTTAAGGCAAGTGCAGGTGGTGGTGGAATAGGTATGCATATGTGCTATTCAGAGGAAGACATTAGGAAGTCCTTTCCTTCAGCTAAAAATAGGGCAAAGGCGTACTTTGGAAATGATGCGATGTACGTGGAGAGGTATATACAAAACCCTAGGCATATTGAGGTACAAATAGCTGGTGATTCCTTTGGAAGCTTCGTTCATTTATATGAACGAAATTGCTCTATTCAGCGTAGACATCAGAAGGTGCTTGAGGAAGCTCCTTCACCGGAACTGAGTGACCAAACGAGACTGGCCATCTGTGAAGCTGCTGTAACTGCAGCAAAGGCCGTACAGTATACGGGATTAGGTACAGTCGAGTTTATCATGGATGAGCAAGAAAACTTTTATTTTCTAGAGATGAATACGCGTATACAGGTAGAGCATCCAGTCACAGAAATGTTGATTGGTGTAGACTTGGTAGAATGGCAGCTTTTAATAGCTGAAGGTCTTCCGCTCCCACTGAATCAGGAAGAAATTAAACCAAAAGGACATGTGCTTGAGTTAAGAGTGTATGCTGAGGATCCTGTCTCTTTCTTACCTGCTCCTGGAACAATAACACGCTATGAAAGAGTAGCAGGTGATGGAATACGATTTGATGATGGAATAGAACAAGGAAGTATTATTACTCCTTTTTATGATCCGATGATTGCCAAGATTATTGTAAGCGGTTACAATCGAAGTGAGGCGATTGCTAAAGCTCAGCATACTCTCTCAGAGCTAAAGCTGGAAGGCATTAAACATAATGTACCTTTTTTAAGCAAGGTTTTACAGAATGAGATTTTTAAGCAGGGAGGCTACTCCACAAATTTTGTTTCTGAGCTTCAAAAGTAAGAATAGAGAGGAAGAGGGAAATGAAAACAATTAGTTCAACAATGGCAGGTAGTATCTTTTTAATCAATATTGAGGTAGGAGATCAAGTAGCTGCCGGGCAGGACATTATTATTTTAGAGTCGATGAAAATGGAGGTTCCTGTAACGTCCAATTCCGACGGTGTAGTCAAAGAGATTCGTGTTCAGGTTGGGGACTTTGTCAATGAGGGAGATCCGTTGGTCATTATAGAGTAATGATGACAAGCAACAATGACATTCAGTTTAGGTGATTCTGAGCTTTTAATACGAAATTGATTATGGTGTTCCCATAAGATGAACGGTCGCTCAGTATATATTAACTTGACCATGTACTAGACAGAGAGGAGGAATTAGGATGTCCAAGGAAATGGAAGATACATTAAGAGAAAGAATATCCCAAATAGAACAAGGTGGAGCAGAAAAATATCATCAGAAGCTTAAAGAGCAAAATAAGCTATTTGTCCGTGAACGATTAACAAAGCTATTTGACGAGCAACCTCTTACTGAGGATGGAAGGTTTGCAAATTTCGCAGTAGAGGGCTTGCCTGCTGATGGGGTGTTTACCGGAATTGGAAAGGTCAATGGGCAGAAGGTATGTGTTATGGCAAATGATTCTACTGTTAAGGCAGGATCCTGGGGAGCAAAAACAGTAGAAAAAATTATTCGGATTCAAGAGATGGCTGAGAAGCTACAGATACCCCTACTATATCTTGTAGATTCAGCAGGTGCTAGAATTACCGATCAGCTTGAGATGTTTCCAAATCGTCGAGGGGCAGGCAGGATTTTTTATAACCAAGTGAAGCTTTCGGGTGTTGTACCACAGGTGTGTATTTTGTTTGGACCTTCTGCCGCAGGAGGAGCGTATATCCCGGCGTTTTGCGATATTGTGATTATGGTGGATCAAAATGCTAGTATGTATCTTGGCTCTCCACGTATGGCGGAAATGGTCATCGGAGAGAAGGTAACTTTAGAGGAAATGGGTGGAGCTGAAATGCATTGCTCAGTCAGTGGCTGTGGTGATGTACTGGCCAAAAATGAAGAGGAAGCCATTCAGCTAGCTAGGTCTTATCTGACCTATTTTCCGTCGAACTATAAAAGCAAGCCGCCTAGGAGAGAGTCTTTAAAGCCAAAAGAGGATTCTACCCCAATTGAAGAGCTAGTACCTACTAATCAAAATCAACCTTTTGATATGTATGAGCTCATTGACAATATTATCGATCAGGGTTCCTTCTTTGAAATGAAGAAGCTTTTTGCGCCGGAGCTTATAACAGGCTTTGCTAGATTAGAAGGACAAACAATCGGAATTATTGCCAATCAATCAAAGGTAAAGGGCGGCGTTTTGTTTGTAGATTCAGCTGATAAGGCAGCAAGATTTATAACGCTATGTGATGCTTACCATATCCCGCTGCTTTTCTTAGCTGATGTCCCGGGCTTTATGATTGGAACAAAGGTAGAACGGGCAGGGATTATCCGTCACGGAGCAAAGATGATTTCAGCCATGTCTGAAGCAACTGTGCCTAAAATATCTGTAGTTGTACGTAAAGCGTACGGAGCTGGTCTATATGCAATGGCAGGCCCTGCCTTTGAGCCGGATGCATGTTTAGCTTTACCGACAGCTTCTATTGCTGTAATGGGACCAGAAGCTGCTGTGAACGCCGTGTACAGTAATAAAATTGCTTCGTTAGAAGATCCTCAAGAGAAAATCAAATTTGTGCAGGAGAAAAGGAAGGAATATCAAGAAAACATCAATATCTATAAGCTTGCTTCAGAATTAATCGTTGATGATATCATTCCGGGGTCTGAGCTGCGAGAAGAATTAAGGTCAAGATTTGAGGCTTACTCGACAAAAAATATGTCTTTCTCTAGCAGAAAGCATCCCGTCTATCCTGTTTAAAAGTATTGTTTAAAAAGTTGTGATTCCTTTACAATTTAATAAGCTCCCCTTGAAGTAGATAGTTGATTGTTAAGCTGTTTACAACAAGGCGGAGCTTTTTTAAGCGGTGTATGAATGGTATGATTAGGTAAATAAGTATAGAAAAAAAGGAGGTAAACGGGGTGAGGATACTAATTATTGGCGCTGGAGCATTAGGGCTGCTGTTCGGAGCCTATCTTTCTAAAGAAAATGATGTAACCTTTATCACACGACGAAAGCAGCAGGCTGAACAGATTCGTGAATATGGGTGCCGATTAGTAACGCTTGCAGCAGAGGATATTCGCTACTCGCCTGAGGCTTTTACATGGGAGGATCACAAAGAGTACGACGAATATGATCTTATTTTAGTCACGATTAAGCAATATCATCTTGCTAATGTACTAGAAGAAATGAAAGCAAGAATTTCTCATCGGGTTTCTCTTCTATTCATCTTAAACGGCTTAGGCCATAATGAAGCTATTGCTGAAAAGCTGCCACACATCCATGTTTTCTTGGGCTCAACTCAGTTTGGAGCTTTGAAAGAATCAGATACAGTAGTCCTTGAAAGAGGCGTAGGTAGCCTTACTATTGGGCAGCTAAGCTCACAAGATAAGGAACGAGATAACGATAAACAACTTTATCCATCGTCCTCTAACGGTATTGAGCTCCTCATGACAAGCATGCAAAGAGGAGGGATCGATATCAAAATAAATCATAATATTGAAGCTATCTTATTACATAAATGTATGATCAATGCTTGTATTAACCCATTGACTGCGCTTTTTAAAGTAACAAATGGGGATTTGCTCACTAATATGGGATTACATCAGATGCAACGGAAGGTTTTTGAAGAGGTGATTCAGGTCGTTCAGAAGGCTAATCCTAGTTTTCTCCACGAAAACAATAACGAAAGGGATTTGTGGGAGGAAATTAAAGATGTATGTCGAAATACTAGTAGAAATAAGTCTTCTATGCTACAAGATGTTGAAAATCAACGGTTAACAGAAATTGATGCAATTACAGGATACTTTCTCCATTTAGCTATGCAACATGAGATAAGTGTACCTTATCATGATTTTCTTTACCATGCGATACATATACAGGAATCTCTCTACTCCTAATGCTCGATTTTCTGAACCAATAGATAACGAATAACATCCTTCTAATTTTATTGTAGAGGTGGGGTTTCATTGTTGGTTAATATTTTTGCTCAGCTCGTTGCCACTCTGGCCTTATTTCCTTTGCTTTCTTTTATCCTTGTGTATATTCTTCTCTTTTTGAGTACAAGAAGCAAAGAGAAAGCTCTCCAATGGGCTATCAGTATTTCAACAATTCTAATCATTATATCCATATCGATTACGATAAAGCAGCTGTGGGGCGTATCTTTGCAATGGCTTTTGTTTGTTATTATCTTATTAATAGGAAGTGCGTTAACTTACCTTCAATTCACTTTACACGGTCAGATTAATTATTATAAGCTCACTAAAGGTATTATTCGGCTATCTTTCTTATTATTTGTCCCTGTGCATATCTTTTTATATATTTGGGTGGTTATCCGTGCAGCGTTTATTTCTGTACAATAGATGTTCCTCTAAAATTTCCTTGAACAATGGTCTATTTAACCATGTCAGTTAAGGAAATTTTTTTAACAGTCTAAGAATTTATAAAATTTGACACAATGATTTCTTCAAGTTTTATAAATTCTGGCTGCATGTAAAAGCTTCCTCTAATGATGGACTAGACAACCTCTTCGAGAGGGCTTCGATAGAAGCTTTTCTTATGGTTATACTGTATATGACACTTGAGCGTCTGCATAGCAACATAAAAAATTCTGTGATAAACTTAGAAGGGCGAAAAATTTAAATCCTATATGATTCTTATAAGATTAAAGGGGAGTCAGTTTAAACATGTCATGTAGAGTTGAGGAAATGGAAGTACAGCAGCAACAGAAATTTGCTAATGATTATATATCAAATTATACACAGGTAGAATCTTTTTTTCATTACTCTCCCTATGACCCCTTAACATACAGCACTAGGCTAGAGGAGCTTCAAAGACGTTCCTTCGCGCGTAACGAGGTCAGTGAGATCATTCGTGCAACGATGGTGAAATGGGGGATTTCTCCAAAGGCTGAGGAGCATTTAAACCAATTGAAGCAATCTGATAGTGTAGTCGTTGTAGGAGGTCAACAGGCAGGGCTTCTACTAGGTCCATTATATACGATACATAAAATGATCACGATTTTACAGCTAAGTCAACAAAAAAGGGCTGAGCTAGGCATACCTGTTATTCCTATATTTTGGATAGCAGGAGAGGATCATGATTTTGATGAAATTAATCATATTCTTTTAAAAAGGGTTGAGGGTAAAGGAGTAGAGAAATATGCTTTTACTCCTCCAGAAGGAAATAATAAGCAGTCTATATCTCTCCTTTCCTTTCCAAAGCAGGAGGTATTGAACTGGACCAGAGAAGCCTTTACAAAGCTAAGTGAAACAGAATTCACAAAAGGATTGTGGGACGTAACAGAGCAGGCTATTTTAAGTAGTGAATCTTACTCAGACTTTTTTACACAGCTTGCTAATACGTTGTTTGCTGATTATGGGCTGCTGTTTATTGACTCAGCTGATCCTCAGCTACGTAAGCTAGAATCAAATGTCTTTTGCACCATTTTGCAGCAATACGATATGATACATGAGAAGGTTATGAACACTACTGAAAATCTTTCAGATAAAGGCTATGATCCGCAGGTGCAATTAGGTCAGAACGCCTCTCTGTTATTTCTGATTCAAGATGGAGAAAGAAAGCTTCTTGAAAAAATAAATAACAATCAATTTAGGACAAAGGACGGTCAATATACTTATTCCTTGGAAGAGCTTCTTCATTTAGCTGAAACCTCACCTGAGAGATTCAGCAACAATGTATTGACTCGGCCCTTTATGCAGGAAACTGTTTTACCAACGCTGGCCTTTGTTGGAGGACCGGGAGAAATTACGTATTGGGGACAGCTTAGCGGTTATTTTGAGGAGCTCGGTATGAAGCTTCCACCAATTGTGCCAAGAATAAGTATGACTCTTATTGAACAGCCTATAAGCAAACTTTTGTCTAAATATCAGATTACCTTACTGGATATCATGAGTGGTATGGATCAAATCAGGGGGCAATGGTTAGAAAAGCAGACGAAGCTAAATTTTGAGCAGCTTTTCACGGTAGCAAAAGAGGATATTGCAACAGCTCATTCTGAGCTTTTTGAGAAGTTAAAGGACATTCCTGGCATCGAGCAGCTACAAAGCACAAATCTTGAAAGAATACTTAATGAGGTAAGCTTCATCGAAAAACAAAGTCTTGTATCCTTGGAGCAGCAGCACGCTGCAAGCTTGCGGCAATTTGATAAGCTTGAGTATGCCTTGTATCCTGAGCAGAAGCTTCAAGAGAGAATACACAATTCTATATATGTTTTAAACAAGCATGGTCAAGCGCTAATTAAAGAATTAATGCAACAAAAATTTGAAATCAATGGGAAACACAAGCTAGTTTTAATATAATGAAAGAAAACGATAGGGAGGATGTTGAGTAAATGAGTGTACTGGATAAAAGTTTAATTGCGGACATCAACTTAGCTAAAGACGGTCATTTGAAAATAGATTGGGTTAAGGAGCATATGCCTGTTCTTAATCGTATTCGCGAAAGGTTTGAAAAAGAGCAACCGTTTAAAGGATTAAAGGTAGCCATTTCCCTACATCTTGAAGCTAAAACGGCTTATTTAGCCAAAGTCATTCAAGCAGGTGGTGCTGAAGTAACAATCACTGGAAGTAACCCTCTGTCCACTCAAGATGACGTATGTGCTGCTTTAGTTGAGGACGGAATCCAAGTGTTTGCTCGTTACAATCCTCCGGCAGCGGAATATAAGGGTCATTTGATTAAGGCTTTAGAAACTAAGCCAGATTTAATCATTGATGATGGAGGAGATCTTGTCACAATTCTGCATAGTGAACGTCCTGATTTGGCAGAACAGGTGCGTGGAGGAGCAGAGGAAACAACCACTGGCATCCTGAGGTTGAAATCTTTAGAAAAAGAAGGGAAGCTAGGCTTTCCTATGGTTGCTGTTAATGATGCGTATTGTAAGTATTTGTTTGATAACAGGTATGGAACAGGCCAGTCTGTTTGGGATGGAATTAACCGAACAACGAATCTAGTTGTAGCTGGGAAAACAGTTGTAGTTGTTGGCTATGGCTGGTGTGGTCGTGGTGTAGCGATGAGAGCAAAGGGGCTAGGAGCAAAAGTAATCGTTACTGAAATTGATCCAATCAAAGCGATTGAAGCCTATATGGATGGCTTTGAGGTCATGTCCATGCAAGAAGCGGCAAAGCATGGTGAATATTATGTTACTGTTACAGGCAATAAGGATTGCATCCGCAAGGAGCATTTTGAGTTAATGAAGGATGGAGCCATTCTTAGCAATGCAGGTCACTTTGATGTAGAGATTAATACAGTTGAGCTAGAGGAACTGTCTGTTTCCAAAAGAACAGTTCGTAAGAATATTGAAGAATACACATTAAAGGACGGTCGCAAGATCTATTTATTAGCAGAAGGTCGTTTAGTCAATTTAGCAGCTGGAGATGGCCACCCTGCAGAAATTATGGATATGACCTTTGCTCTTCAGGCATTAGCATTAGAAAATGTGAATCAGAAATACGAAGAGTTAGGATCAAAAGTGATACATGTACCTTATGAGCTAGACCAACAGGTGGCTGCTTATAAGCTTGAAGCATTAGGATTTACCATTGACTCTTTGACACCTGAACAACAGAAATACTTAGAATCTTGGGCAGAATAAGCGGATCATTGTTTTAAGATAATAAATTTTATTTAGCTCTTTGAGAAAAATTGTGGGATATCTCCCCACAGTGGCTCAAAGAGCTTTTTTGTTTTTATACAGGTCGTATAACCTCATTTGAAAGGTATATTTTGTCATAAAAGCACCCGTATATATGTTGATTTATACTTTTATTGGAAATGAACTGATCTTTTCCACGAATTCCCTCGTAAAAAGAGGACAGAAAAACACTTGAATAACTTGCAAGTTTTATTTTTGTATCATAGAATAGATACATAAGTGGTGAGAAGTGGGGGATAGTGGAGGATTTCGGTTGATGTGGGGTGAAGGGCCATGTTTATGGGTGAATATCAGCATACAATTGATGATAAAGGCCGCATGATCATCCCTGCTAAGTTTAGGGATGAGCTTGGTGAGCACTTCGTTATTACCCGCGGACTAGATAACTGTCTATTTGTCTACCCACAGAATGAATGGAAAATGATAGAGCAGAAGTTAAAGACACTTCCGTTTACTCGTTCTGATGCAAGAGCATTTACTCGCTTCTTTTTCTCTGGCGCAATTGAATGTGAATTAGATAAACAGGGCAGGGTAAACATAGCTGCCAACCTGCGTCAATATGCGGTGCTGCAAAAAGATTGTGTTGTCATCGGTGTCAGTAATCGTGTGGAGATTTGGAGCAAGGAAAAATGGGAGGAGTATTTCTCTGATTCAGAAGCTTCCTTCAACGAAATCGCGGAAAAAATCGTTGATTTCGACCTTTAAGGAAAGTATGTACAGAGCAGAAATACTATTCTTGCCGAAGCTTATGCCCATAGCAACTTGGACGTGGAACGGAGGAAAGATGAAATGTTTGATCACATTACTGTTTTAAGAGATGAAGCTGTTCAGGGTTTAAATATTAAGCCAGATGGTACATATGTAGATTGCACATTGGGTGGGGCAGGGCACAGCGCCTTGATTGCCTCCAAGTTAAATAACAATGGCAGATTAATATGCATCGATCAGGACGAATTAGCTTTAGGGCACGCAAAAGAACGGTTAGCAGCGTATAAAGATCAGGTTTTATTTGTCAAAAGTAACTTTAGATATATTACTGAAATACTTTCAAACCTAAGCATTGAAAAGGTGGATGGCTTCTTATACGATTTGGGTGTTTCCTCTCCTCAGCTTGATGAAGCAGAACGAGGATTTAGCTATAATCACAACGCCTCACTTGATATGCGTATGGACCGGAGTCAGGTATTAACGGCTCATGAGATTGTGAACAGCTGGAGTGAAGCAGACATTGCTACGATTATCTATCGCTATGGTGAGGAAAGATTCTCCCGTAGGATTGCACATAAAATCGTTGAAGCAAGGAGCTCTGCACCAATAGCTACAACATTTGAACTGGTTGAGCTCATTAAGGCAGCTATTCCGGCTCCTGCTAGGAGACAAGGGCCTCATCCTGCAAAGAGAACATTTCAAGCAATTCGAATCGCTGTAAATGATGAATTGAAGGCCTTCGAAGATTCCTTGGATCAGGCTGTATCCTCTTTAAACAAAGATGGAAGAGTTAGCGTGATTACGTTCCACTCTCTTGAGGACCGTATCTGCAAGCAATACTTTCAGCAGCAGAGTCAGGGCTGTGTATGTCCACCTGACTTTCCACAGTGTGTGTGCAATCAGGAACCTAATTTGAAGGTTATTACTAGAAAACCTATCTTGCCAAGTGAGCAGGAGCTAGAGGAAAATCCAAGGGCAAGATCAGCAAAGCTAAGAGTGGCGGAAAAGATAAACAAATAAAGGGGGAAGCTAGATGTATCAATACGGTAATGTGGCAGTAAAGTATCGCAAAGAACAGAAAAACAGACCGAATATCTATAAGCAACCCAAAAAAGTTCCCCAGACTCAGCCCAAAAAACAAATAAGAGGACAACAGTCTAAAAAGCCATTAGCAAAGAAAAATATTCTTGCTGGTGAAAAAATTCTCTATATATTAGGTGTAATATTAATCGTTGGAGCTTTATTTATCCTTTTAGGAGGGAACGCTTCAATTGCTCAAATGAACTATGAGACACAGTTTTTAGAACGAGAAATTGTTACTCTCTCAGAAAGAAATGATGAGTTAAGAGTTGAAATTGCGGAGCTAAGCTCCCCAGAACGGATACTAACGATAGCTAGAGAGGAATGGGGCTTAGAGGTGAATGAATCTCCTGTTAAGGTTCTATCTACGTCCATTGAATCACATACTGCACTAGCGAATGATACAGACAGTCTAGAAACTCAAGAGCTCAGTGATCAAAGAAGAGCAGGCAGGAGTGGAAGATAATGCTGCAAAAAAGAAAGATGAACAAAAGAAGTCAAGTCACTGGAGCAATATTCCTATTGCTCTTTTTTGCATTGGTTTTTCGGTTTTACGAGCTGCAAATCGCTGATGCTGCCTTTTATGAGCAAAGAGCAGAAGCGATGTACAACACGGAGAAGGTGTTACCAGCTAAACGTGGAACAATATATGACCGAAACGGAGAAACTCTAGCAACAGAAACAACGGCCTATACGGTGGTAGCCATCCTAAGTCCTTCTGTCAAAACGAGAGTCGAGGATGTAGCAGGAACAGCTAGTGCACTAGCCCCTTATCTAAATATGAGTGAGACAGATATCCAAAATCTTTTATCTTTAGAAGGAAGGTATCAGGTTGAACTAAGGCCAGGTGGGTGGAAAGTTGATCGTGAAACAATGAAACAGATTGAAGCGTTAGAGCTTCAAGGGATTACGTTTCGAGAGGAATCCAAAAGAACGTATCCTAACCAAAACTTTGCTTCACATGTCCTTGGTTTTTTAAATAATGATGAAGAGCCTGTCATGGGCTTAGAGTCCTTTATGGATGAAAGCTTAAAAGGGGAGCACGGAAAAATTTCATTTAAAAGGGACGCAGAAAGCAATCGTCTGCCGAATGGATTAGAGTCCATTGTCCAACCACAGAATGGTGACCATATTTATCTAACGCTGGATGAACGTATTCAGCTTTATGTGGAGCAAGCGTTAGATAAGGCACAGGAGGAGTATAATCCAGAGAAAATGACGGTTGTTGTTTCAAGGCCAGACACTGGTGAAATTCTTGCCATGGCTAGCCGGCCATCATTTAACCCTAATCAATATAGAGATATTACAAATTATATGAACCATGCGATTACAAGCACCTTTGAGCCGGGGTCTACCTTTAAGATTATAACTCTAGCTGCTGCTATCGAGGAAGGGCTCTATAATGGCAATGAAACCTACCTATCAGGAGTCTATAAATTACCTGGAGGAGAGGTCCCTGATCACCAAAGACAAGGATGGGGCTATATTTCCTTTTTGGAGGGTGTACAGAAGTCAAGTAACGTTGCATTTACTATTTTAGGATATGAGCGGATGCAAAAAGAGGTGTTTTATAAGTATATTTATGATTTTGGCTTCGGTGAGCTAACAGGCATTGATTTGCCTAATGAAAAAAGGGGGTTTGTTAAAAGTCCTCATAACATTCCTCCACTAGATTTAGCAAACATGACATTTGGACAAGGGGTGACCGTTACAGCGATCCAACAAATCGCTGCTATTAATGCGATTGCCAATGGTGGTACACTCCTGAAACCATATATTATCGATCGAGTTGTGGATGCAGAAGAAGGAAATCTGATTCAGCAGAACCAGCGAGAGGTTGTCGAAGAACAGATTATTTCAAAGGAGACCGCTAAAGAAGTAGCACAAATTCTTGAAACGGTTATTACAGATGGTACAGGAAAAAACTTTTATCTTGATGGCTACGCCGTTGCTGGAAAAACAGGTACAGCCCAAAAGGTAGGAGATGATGGGAGATATGTTAGAAATAAGCATATTCATAACTTCATTGGATTTGCACCAATGGATAATCCTGAGCTATCCGTGTACGTATTAGTAGATGCGCCGGAAGTGGAGCATTATAGCTATGGTGGTTTTGTAGTTTCAGAGATTTTTAAGCATATCATGCAGAATAGCTTACAATATCTCAGCATAAAGCCTCAGATTGAGGAGGTTTCTATTCAAGCCAATGAAGGCAAAAAAGCTTCAAAGGTAGAAGCCTACACAGGTGTCTCTCTGATGGCAGCAAAACAGAGGGCAGAAGAGGATGGCTATAAGGTGATTGTAATAGGAAATGGCACCTCAGTCCAACAGCAACTTCCAGCAGCAGGTGCAGCTTCTTATCCTAACGAAACGCTGTATCTTATTACCAATGACTCAGGAGAGTCAACTGTACCAGATATGAGTGGATGGACGCTCAGAAATGTGAAGGATTGGGCGTCAATAGTAGGAGTTGAGTTGTCTGTCCTAGGTCGAGGCTATGTGGTGACACAAAGTCAGCAAGCAGACTCCATCATTCGCTCAGGGGATACGATGAGCATTGTACTAGAGCCGAAATTTAGTTCAGACAGTGATGAGTTTTTTGAGGATGAGCTAGAGAATACAGAAGGTGAAGGGCAAGAAGGTTCAGAGAACGATGATACAGAGCAAATGACTAATGATGAAGAACAAAACCTAATCGTTGAATAACAGGGGCTATTCCTCCCTCCTATCGGTGTTCTATTACGTAGACAAGTTGAATAGGGTAATAAAAAACAAAGCTAATAGGAGGGAGTTTCTTGCGTGTATCATCGGTAACTGTACGCAGAAGGTTAGCTTTTGCCTTAGTCATAGGAATCTTTTTATTTGTGCTGTTAGGCTCACGTCTAGGCTATGTTCAACTTGTCCAAGGAAACTGGTTAGCTGGTAAAGCGGATGATCTATGGAGTAGAGACATTCGTTTTGAGGCTAAAAGAGGGGCTATCTTAGACAGGAATGGAGAAGTTCTGGCGTATAATATAAGTGCTCCATCTGTAATGGTCTTTCCTGCTCAGGTTAAAAATCCTCAGGAGACAGCCGCTCAACTAGCATCAGCGCTAGGTGCCGATCAGGATAAAATATATAGGTCAATTACTCAACGAGAAATAAGTGTTTGGATAAGGCCTGAGGGGCAGAAAATCTCTAATGAAAAAGCGAAGGAAATTCAGGAATTAGGATTAGCAGGAGTCATGATTGCCGAAGATAGTAAAAGGCATTATCCTAATGGTGAGTTTCTTTCTCATGTTTTAGGCTTTGCAGGAATAGATAATCAGGGAATTGTAGGATCGGAGCTTATTTATGATGAAATTTTGCGTGGGAAAAGGGGTCATGTATCCTTTTATGCTGATGCAAAAGGAGAACTAATGCCCAATCAGCATGAGGTCTATACTCCACCTAAGGATGGGAATGATTTAGTATTAACCATTGATGCTGGGGTACAGAAAATTATAGAGCGAGAAGTGGACAATGCCGTTGCTCAGTATAATCCAGATCATGTAATCGCCATTGCTATGGATCCTAACACTGGTGAAATATTAGGGATGACAAGCAGGCCATCCTATGATCCAGGAAATTTCCAGGATTATACCCCTGAGGTATATAATCGTAATTTGCCAGTGTTTAGTATTTATGAGCCTGGCTCAACTTTTAAGATCATAACTCTTGCAGCAGCCTTGGATGAAGGAAAAGTTGATTTACATCACGATTCCTTCTATGACCCTGGTCATGTCACTGTAGGAGGAGCCCATTTACATTGCTGGAAACGAGGAGGACATGGTCACCAAACGTTCTTAGAAGTTGTCGAAAATTCATGTAACCCGGGCTTTGTTGAGCTAGGTCAGCGATTAGGCACAGAAAAGCTCTTTCAATACATTCATGATTTTGGGTTTGGGCAAAAAACGGGAATCGATATGCAAGGTGAACAAGCCGGAATTATATTTCAACCAAAACAACGAGGGCCGGTTGAAACCGCAACAACAGCTTTTGGTCAAGGTGTAGCTGTTACTCCAATCCAACAGGTTGCTGCCGTTTCGGCTGCTATAAATGGGGGATACTTGTACCAACCATACATTGCTAAAGAGTGGAAGGACTCGGAGACAGGAGCTCTATTAGACTCTAATTCTCCTTCTATGAAGAAACAGGTCATTTCCAATGAAGCTTCTCAGAAGGTAAGAGAGGCACTAGAAAGTGTAGTAGCTCAGGGGACAGGTCGTAATGCCTACGTAGAGGGCTATAGAGTAGGTGGGAAAACTGGAACAGCCCAGAAGGTTGCACCAGGTGGAGGCTATCTGGAAAACAATTATATTGTTTCCTTTATTGGCTTCGCACCTGCTGATGATCCTCAGATTGTGGTTTATGTAGCGGTAGACAATCCTAAAAACACTGTTCAGTTTGGGGGCACGGTAGCTGCACCAATTGTTGGAAGGATTTTAGATGATTCCTTACGATATATGGGAGTTGAAAAGCGTGAAAATGCTTTACCTAAAGAGTATCGTTGGGGCGACGAAATCCAGATAGAGGTTCCTTCAATAGTAGGAATGACGGCACAGCAAATTTCGCAGCTTTACTCACCCTTACAGCTTGATGTGACGGGAACAGGGAAATATGTGCTTAGACAATCACCATTACCGGGTACTAAAGTAAAGGAAGGCTCGGTAGTCCGCGTTTATATGGGGGATGAAGGGGATGACAAACAGAGCGTAGATGATTAAAATAAAAAAGGATGACGTTCAACGCAATGAATGGTGGAGGAATAGAATGAAGATTAGAGAGCTTTTACACACACTTACCCCATATTATTTTTTCAATGAAAAATGGGATGATATAACGATTTCATCCATTGAGATGGATTCTAGATTAGTTACATCAGGCACATTGTTTGTATGTATTGAAGGTGCTCAAACGGATGGTCATTTGTATGTAGATCAGGCTGTAGAATTAGGAGCTGTAGCTATAGTCGCTCAAAAAAAGATAGAAGCTACAGTCCCAGTGATTATTGTTCCTGATACACGTAGATCTTTGGCCTTTTTAGCGGCTGAGTTTTTTCGGAACCCTACGAAAGAGCTAGGTTTAATTGGGGTGACTGGTACGAATGGAAAGACGACTGTTACTCATCTCCTAGAAGCTATTTTTGAGGGAGTAGGAAATCGTACAGGAAGAATTGGAACAATAGGTACAAAAATTGGCGACACGTTAAGAGAAGGCAAAAATACGACACCAGAATCTCTTGAATTACAAAGATCATTTAGAGAAATGGTGGATGCAGGCTGTAAGTATGCTTTTATGGAGGTATCCTCCCACGCTATTCAAATGGGAAGAATAAGGGGTTGTCAGTTTAAGACCGCTATCTTTACTAACCTAACACAGGACCACTTAGATTATCACGGTACAATGGAAGAGTACAAACGAGCAAAAGGGCTTCTTTTTGCTCAGCTAGGCAGTAGCTATGATTCAGACAAACTTAAGTATGCTATTATAAATGGAGATGATCCGGTTAGTCAGTATTATATGGATATTACTCCAGCTCAGGTGATTACCTATGGAATCGACTCTCAGGATGTGGATGTTCGTGCGACGAATATTAAGATCTCGAGCGAAGGTATGCAATTTACAGTTGAGAGCTTTATGGGCACAGAGGACTTTCGAGTTCAATTACTAGGCAAGTTTAATGTGTATAATCTGCTAAGCACCATAGCAGCTGGTTTAGTTGAAGGGATTAGTCTTTCTCAAATCAAGCAGAGCTTGGAGCAGGTTAAAGGTGTGCGGGGACGTCTAGAGTCCGTTTCAGCGGGGCAGGGTTTTTCTGTTGTTGTAGATTATGCTCATACTCCTGACAGCTTAGAGAATGTACTGCTAACAGCAAAGGAATTTGCTGAAAACCGTGTTCTTTGTGTAATAGGCTGTGGGGGAGATCGTGATCGTACAAAACGCCCAATAATGGCCCAAATCGCTGCGCGTCATGCTGATTATAGTGTTCTTACTTCTGATAATCCCCGGACTGAGGAGCCAGCACAAATTTTAGAGGACATGATTCAAGGCTTAACACAAGAGAAGGTTTCAAAAGAGCTGTACACAAGTCTAGTAGATCGTCGGGAGGCTATCTATACAGCTATAGAAATGGCTCGTCCTGGAGATGTAGTCATTATAGCTGGAAAGGGTCATGAAACCTATCAGGATATAAATAATCAGAAGCTTCATTTTGATGACCGTGAGGTTGTTCTTGAAGCTTTAGGACAGCGTAAGAACGAAGAGTAGATTGGAGGAGTTCCTTTGTCATACACCGTACTAGGTTTAACGATTTTAGCCGCTTTCTTAATAGTTGTTTTGCTCGCGCCAATCTGTATTCCCATTCTTCGCCGCATGAAATTTGGTCAAACGATTAGGGATGAAGGCCCGCAGTCACATCAAAAAAAATTAGGCACTCCAACGATGGGTGGAGTCGTGATATTAATAGCTATTGCTTTTACAGGGTTTAAGTTTGCTGACAGTAATATGGAGATTTTTCTTTTGATGCTAGTTACTCTTGGCTATGGCTTACTAGGTTTTTTAGATGATTTTATTAAGATTGCTCTAAAAAGAAACTTGGGCTTAACGGCTAAGCAAAAGCTTTTTGGACAGATTATCATTGCCCTTATTTTTTATTATTTCTTAATGCAGCAGGGTCATTCGACAGATCTCCATATTCCACTTGTCGATGTGACTCTACCATTAGGCTGGTTTTATCTGCCGTTTGTCGTCTTTCTATTAGTTGGTTTCTCTAACGCAACGAACCTTACTGATGGAATCGATGGGCTGCTTTCTGGAACGGCTGCTATTGCCTTCGGAGCTTTTGCTCTCCTAGCCTTAAGATATTCAGAGCCGGAAATTGCTATATTTAGTGCTGCTGTTGTAGGTGCTGTACTGGGCTTCCTTGTCTATAATGCTCATCCAGCAAAAGTATTTATGGGAGACACGGGATCTCTAGCACTTGGTGGAGCTATAGCTGGTATAGCCATTTTAACCAAAATGGAGCTACTTCTTGTCATTATTGGTGGTGTGTTTGTTATTGAAACTTTGTCAGTGATGCTTCAGGTAGCTTCGTTTAAGCTACGTGGAAAACGTATATTCCGCATGAGTCCTATTCATCATCATTTTGAACTGTCGGGCTGGTCAGAGTGGAAGGTAGTTGTTGCTTTTTGGGCAGCAGGGCTAGTCTTTGCTGGAGCTGGAATTTATATTGAGGTGTTTATGAGATGAATAAAGCAGCGTTTTCTGTGTACAAGGATAAACTAGTATTAGTTGTGGGTTTGGCTAAAAGTGGATCTGCGGTGGCCAAGCTTTTGTTTCGTTTGGGTGCCTCAGTGATCGTGAATGATCGAAATGCAAGAGAGGAATGTGCAGGGATTGAGGAGCTTGAGAATTTGGGGATTCAAGTTGTTTGTGGATCTCATCCTTTGGAATTACTAGATAGACCTATAGATCTTATTGTAAAAAATCCCGGTATCCCCTTTGACATTCCTTTTTTGGCTGAGGCAGAGCAAAGGGGAATTTCAGTTATTACAGAGGTCGAGATTGCCTCTTGCATTTCAGAGGCACCGATTATAGGAATTACTGGTTCAAACGGAAAAACAACGACAACGACAATGATCCATCTTATGCTTCAAGGTGGAAAATACAATCCTCTCATTGCAGGAAACATCGGAACCGTAATGTGTGAGGTTACAGAACAGGCAACAAATGAAGATATTATTGTTGCGGAATTGAGTAGCTTTCAGCTTTTAGGAACAGCAAGCTTTAGGCCAAAAATTGGCTTACTTTTAAATATACATGAAGCTCATCTCAATTATCACCATACGATGGAGCATTATACTTCTGCTAAACTCAAGCTTTTTGCTAATCAAGACCCTACAGATCTAGCTGTTTTAAATGCGGATCAAGATTTTATTCGTCAGGCTGCGGCTCACTTACAGGCAGAAGTAGCTTGGTTTAGCACAGAGCAAGAGGTGCACAGGGGAAGTTTTATTCGTCATGAAGGCATTATTTATCGCGATGGTCAAGGAGATGAAATTGAAATTTTACCTCTTTCTGAGCTGCTTTTACCAGGGAGACATAATGTACAGAACGCTTTGGCTGCCATTACCGTTTCACTTGCCGCAGGAGCAGAGCTTACTCGTGTGCAGGAAGTGCTCAAAACCTTCAGAGGGGTGGAGCATCGACTGAAGTTTGTGGCTACAAAAGCAGGAGTACACTATTATAATGATTCCAAAGCGACGAATGCTACAGCAACAATAAACTCTATACAAGCCTTTCAAAACCCGCTTCTTTTGATTGCCGGAGGATTAGATAGAGGAGAGGATCTTTCACCGCTAGAGCCTATATTAACCAGCCATGTTAAAACATTAATTGCTTATGGTCAGCTAGCTCCAGAGCTTAAAAAAGCTGCTCAATCAGCAGGTCTTAAGCAGGTTTATATGGCCGATACTGTTGAGGATGCGGTAAATACTGCTTCTCTTTTAGCTCAGCAAGGTGATACAGTCTTGCTTTCTCCAGCAGCAGCTAGCTGGGATCAATTTAGATCCTTTGAGGAGAGAGGAGACATGTTTATTCGTTCTGTGCATAAGCTTAAATAGAGGGTAGGACTTGCCCTTAATTTAGCTTGGGACAGAGGTGGAAGCAATGGCCAAAGCACGCAGGGCGCCAGACTTTTTAATCGTGTTTTGTACGTTAGCGATTTTATGTATAGGGATCATTATGGTATATAGCTCAAGTGCTGTGATTTCCTTAAGCAAGTTTGGTGATCAATTCTTTTATGTGAAGCGTCAGCTCCTTTTTGCTGGAATAGGTGTTGTAGCGATGTACATGATGATGAATATTGATTATTGGGTCTGGCGTAAATTTGCAAAGCTCGGATTAATCGTATGCTTTATCTTACTTATTCTTGTCTTGACCCCATTGGGCTTGGTTAGAAATGGCTCGCAGAGCTGGCTAGGGATAGGTGCATTTTCTATTCAACCATCTGAGTTTATCAAAATATGTATGATTATATTTCTAGCGAAGTATTTATCTGAGAATCAAAAGCAGATTGTTTCCTTTACGAAAGGGATGCTACCACCGCTTCTACTCGTTTTTGCTGCGTTTGGAATGATTATGCTACAGCCTGACTTAGGGACCGGCACGGTTATGGTCGGTACATCGATTGTCATGATTTTTTTAGCGGGGGCTAGAATCCTTCATCTTTCAGGTTTGGCCGCGCTTGGCATAGCAGGTTTTACCGCGCTTGTTATTGCTGCTCCATATCGAATTAAGCGTATTACCTCCTTTTTAGATCCTTGGCAAGATCCGCAGGGGGCTGGGTATCAGATCATTCAATCTCTGTATGCAATAGGTCCTGGAGGTTTGTTAGGTCTAGGTCTAGGCATGAGCAGGCAAAAGTTCTATTACCTACCGGAGCCACAAACGGATTTTATCTTTGCCATCCTAGCGGAGGAATTAGGCTTTATTGGTGGAGTGACCGTACTATTGCTGTTTTCAATCCTCCTTTGGAGGGGAATCAAGATTGCCATTTCAGCGCCAGATTTGTATGGCAGCTTCTTAGCAGCTGGTATTGTGAGTATGATTGCTATTCAGGTTATTATTAACGTAGGAGTTGTCACAGGACTGTTTCCTGTAACAGGAATTACCCTTCCATTTTTAAGCTATGGGGGCTCGTCCCTGACTTTAATGCTTGTGGCGATGGGAATTTTACTTAATATTTCACGCTACGCTAGAACCTAGCTTCTAAGTGGCGCATAAGGAAATCTTTGACCTATAACGTGGAGGGTTAGAGAAATTTAGATATTATTTGCTATGGACTTAGCTACATCGGATCACTGCTACATATCGTAAGGATAGTCTTTCGAGGAAGTTTGACTAGGCGTTTGTCACACTCTTTCACTAAGAGCATAAACTATTCTAGGCGTCGCAGATCAGATCCCGATAGTGCATTCGTATTAGGAGGATTCCAATGAATAGATTGGTTGAGGAACTACTAGAGGCGAACGTGGGAAAAGTGTGGGAAAATGAACCACTTGCGAATCATACAACATGGAAAATTGGTGGACCGGCAGATGTGCTGGTGCAGCCTAGAGGTAAAGCAGAAATCATAGCTTGTATGGAGATCATTCGAAAACATCAGACTCCATATCATATTATAGGCCGTGGATCTAATTTGCTTGTTAGAGACAAAGGAATCCGTGGGATTGTTGTTAAGATAGGGGACGGTCTAGATCACTTAACAATTAACGATACCCAAGTCGTCGTTGGAGCGGGCTTCTCTTTTATTAAATTGGCCACGATGATGGGAAAGCGCGGATTAGCTGGCTTAGAATTTGCAGGTGGAATTCCAGGTACAATCGGCGGAGCCGTCTATATGAATGCAGGGGCACATGGATCTGATGTAGCACGTGTATTACATTCTGCTGAAATATTATTTGAAGATAGCAAAGTTGAGACCGTGAGTAATGAAGATTTAAAATTCTCCTATAGAACCTCCCTACTTCAGAAAGAGAGGAAAGGAATCTGCTTAGAAGCAACCTTTCAATTAGAGCACGGTGAAAGGGAGGAAATTACGAAAAAACTTGCTGAACATAAGAATTATCGTCGAAAAACTCAGCCGCTTAAACAGCCATGCTGTGGAAGTGTCTTTCGTAATCCGAAGCCACACTCTGCTGGAGGCCTAATTGAGGAATCAGGATTAAAAGGCTTTCAAGTGGGAGGTGCACAGGTTTCATTACTTCATGCTAACTTTATCGTTAACGTAGGTGATGCCTCTGCTAACGACGTCCTTACCTTGATTGAGCATATCCGTAAAACGATTAACGAGAAGTTTGGCGTTGATATGCATCCAGAAGTACAGGTGGTGGGCGAGGAGTAAAACGGAGGTGAGACATGGCATCATTTATTATCAATGGTGGGTACCCTCTAGCAGGAGAAGTCAGCATTTCCGGAGCAAAAAATGCTGCTTTACCTATACTTGCTGCTAGCCTTATGGCGAGCGGTGAACAGCATATTTATGATGTTCCACATCTATTAGATATACAGGTTATGTTAGAAATTTTAAACTCTATTGGTGTCAAGACGGAGCACCAGAATCACCATGTAAGCCTAGATACAACCTCACTTTCATCTACTACCATTCCTGAGCATTTAATGGGGAAGATGCGTTCTTCCATTTTCTTAATAGGGCCATTGTTAGCCAAGTTCGGTCAGGTCACGTTATCAAGGCCAGGTGGCTGTGCGATAGGGGAAAGACCTATTGATTTACATTTAAGTGGACTGCGTGCCCTTGGCGCTTCTATCTCGGAGGATAGTGGCTTCATCTATTGTGAGGCGAAACAGCTTCAGGGAGGTAGAATTCATCTACGTTATCCTAGTGTGGGAGCTACTGAAAACATAATGATGGCAGCCTCTTTAGCCAAAGGTACGACTCGGATTATAAATGCTGCAAGAGAACCAGAAATTAGTGATTTACAGCGATACCTGAATCAGATGGGAGCACGTATTTCTGGCGCGGGAACAGATACCATCTATATTGAAGGGGTTCCTAAGCTTTCTCCGACGGCTTATAAAGTTATTCCAGATCGGATCATTACCGGAACACTGTTATTAGCAGCAGCTATAACACGAGGAGAAATTGCGTTAGCTAATGTCATTCCTGAGCATAATGAAGCATTACTAGCTAACATGGAAGCATGTGGTATTGAAATTAGAACGTACCGTGATATAATGACATTAAAAGTGAATAAACCCTTGAAGGCTCTAGATTTTATTGAGACAGACCCTTACCCTGGTTTTCCTACAGACTTGCAGTCTTTGATGATGGCATTCACAGCTACAGTTGAAGGAACTACCGTGATTAAAGAGAAGGTTTTTGAAGGGCGATTTAAGCATGTAGATGAATTAAACAGGATGGGTTCTCGTATTACAATAGATCTAAACCGTGCCTTTGTAAGGGGAGTACCAAAACTGTCCGGTGCAAGAGTTGAGGCGCCTGATTTACGTGCTGGTGCTGCATTAGTGCTTGCAGGCTTGTATGCTACGGATACAACTATTGTATCAGGAGTTCATCACATTGATCGAGGTTATGAACATCTAGAAGGAATGCTACAGGGAATTGGAGCTAGAATTAAACGTATTCATGATGAATAAACGGCATACATTATGCCGTTTTTTTTGACAGTCTAAGAATTTATAAAATTTGATACAATGATTTCTTCAAGTTTTATAAATTCTGGCTGCATGTAAAAGCTTCCTCTAATGATGGACTAGACGACTTCTTCGAGAGGGCTTCGATAGAAGCTTTTCTTACAGTATTAGAAAGTATAAATTTTGATTTAGCACCTTTACAGTAAGAGAAAGTGTAAAATTTGATGCCCTGTTTTCTTCAAATTTTGTACTTTCTGACTGCATGGGAAGCTTCCTCTAATGATGGACTAGACGACTTCTTCGAGAGAGCTCCGATAGAAGCTTTTCTTACTTATGCGAAAGGGACAGGCAGTTATGAATAACAACAAAGTGATTTATGATGATCGAATACCAAAATTAAAGGAACAGCGAAAACTTAAAAGTAATAAAGTATTTATTCTATTAATCTTTCTCTTCTTTGCTTTAATTCTTCTCATATTATTTTTTCAATCCCCTTTATCGAAGCTAGCCACCATTGAAATCTCAGGTAATGCTTTGCTTTCCGATGGAGAAGTGGTACAAGCTGCAGAAATACAAAGCGGGATGTCTTACTTTCAATTTTCAAAGAACGGTCTTGAACAAAAAATAGCTCAAATGGTTCAAGTGGAGGAAGTCCATGTAGAGCGTGTTTTTCCTAATCATCTATATATAGAAATTACAGAGTTGCCTGTAGTGGCTTTTTGGTTACAAGAGCAGAATCTTTACCCTATTCTATCCAGTGGACATATTATTTTTCAAGAAGCGTGGACGGATCATCGTGTCCAGCAGCCAATCTTAACCGGATGGTCTACTAAGGAAGGGATAATTGAGCTTAGTAAGGAATTAGACTACTTATCAGATTATGTATCCAATCAAATATCCGAAATTACATTAACCCCCATAGACTCAGATCCCTATCGATTGACTTTATATATGGAAGATGGTAACGAGGTTCGTACGTCTATTCGTAAGTTTGCCGAAAGAATGAACCTGTATCCTGACTTTGTAGAAGAAATTAATTCTAACGGAGAACTTACGGGGATTTATCATCTTTTTGATGCGATCTGGTTTGAAGATCCAATGTTAGATGAGGGCGAGTCTGGGGAATCAGGCGCGGAAGGGGCAAGCTAAGGCGATGAAAGTAAGAAGTAAACATGTGTATTTGACATTAGTAGCCCTTTGTGCCGGATTTTTAATCTCGTTTTCCTATCAATACACTCAGGATCAAGGAGATACGTCCTATCGCTCAACTTTAGAATGGGTCCAAGAGGATCAATTAAGAGAAAAACACAATGAGGTAAGAAAAGAGAATAGTTTGTACGAACAATATTTAAGAGAGCTTCAACAGCAAATCTCTGTCAAAGAGGCTGAAATGTCAGAGGCTCAGACTGATCTAAGCGCCATACAGCATGAGCTAGAAATGCTAAGGTTAATGGCAGGATTAAGTGAGGGGGCAGGACCGGGGATTACCGTTAGTTTAGAGGATAGCTCCTTTGCTGCGGATTCTCACAATCCTAATGATTACATCGTCCATGAGCAGGATGTTCGTAGGGTGGTCAACGAACTATTTGCTTCAGGCGCAGAAGGACTAAGTATTAACGGTCAAAGGGTCACTCATTTAACGAACATTCGCTGTGTTGGTCCAACCATCATCGTTAACGGTGTAAAATCTTCAGCTCCGTTTCAGATTACAGCAATAGGAGATCAGGAAACTCTTAATCAGGGCCTTTTATTACCAGGTGGAGTAGCTGATAGTTTAAGAGGCTGGGGAATAACGGTTAAGATTGAAAAGCATGAATCATTACTTTTACCTGCTTTCATAGGAAAATTTTGATGATCTAGTTCGTAGAAAGGAAGCTTTATAGAATGAATAAACGGGTGCCCCTACTATTAGCTTTCATTTGTGTCATATTAGGCTTTATGGTTGCTATTCAGTTTCAATCTAATAATGAAACGGAATATAGTGACTCTAGAGATATGAATGAACTAAGAATAAATTTGCAAAAGGAAAGAGAAAGAACTCAAATCCTTTTAAATGAAATTTCCAAACATGAGCATCTTCTATATCAGTACGAAATGTCCATGAATAAGGAAGATGAGCTAACTTCAGTTATGGAGCAAGAGCTACAGCGTATTAAAAAAATGGCTGGAATGGACGATGTAATAGGAGAAGGGGTAATTGTCCGAATCAAGAAAAGCGAGGACATGGATTTAGAAAATGACTTCTATACTCAATTAGTATTTGATGAGGACTTGCGCAAAATTGTCAATGATGTGAATGCTTATGGAGCTAGAGCTATTTCCATTAATGGGCAGCGAATCATTAGCACCTCAGCTGTTAGGAACGTAGGCAACCGTATTTTAGTCAATACGATTCCTATTCAACCTCCTTATGAGATTAGAGTAATTGGAGATCCATCTATTTTAATTCCTGCTCTTAGGTTAGAAGGATTAGATGAGTATTTCGCCGTTGTAAATCATGTAGTAGAATATGAAGAGAAGAGTTCCTTAACAATAAAAGGATACTCTCAGGATATTGAAAATTATTATTTGCAATCTGTTAAGGAGGATAATTGATAAGATGTGGTTGCCCATTGTTGGTTTAGCAATAGGGATTGTATTTGGATTATATTCTAATATTAATATCCCTGCAGAGTACGTCAATTATCTATCCATTGCTGTACTAGCAGCTCTCGATACTTTATTTGGAGGAATTAGATCGCATTTGCAATCAACCTTTGATATTTCTGTTTTCGTTTCTGGTTTTTTCTTTAATACGCTTCTAGCTGCTGGTTTAGCCTTTCTAGGTGTGTACTTAGGAATTGATTTATATTTAGCTGCTATCTTCGCATTTGGTGTCCGCTTGTTTAACAATATCGCTGTCATCAGACGGATATTATTCCATAAGTGGTCTGGAAGGAAAACAAATAAAAGTTTGGAATAAAAGAAAACAGGGTATAAGGAATAGATAATTTTCTTTCGTATAAACAAAAGTGCATATGCTGGAAAAATGAAGCAACAAAAAATCTTAATAAAATCATATAAAAAAAGAGGGATAGAGGATCTAATGTTGAATTATTTAAATGATAAGGGAAATATCCGTGGCTTGATCTATTACGGTAAGGAGGTGCCAAGGATTGAACAACCATGAATTTGTAGTAAGCTTAGACATCGGTACATCCAAGGTTCGCGTCATTATTGGAGAGTTAAACAATAGCTCCATTAATATTATTGGAGTAGGTTCAACCGAATCTGAAGGCATTAAAAAGGGAGCGATTGTTGATATAGATTTAACTGTGCAGTCCATTCGTCGTGCTGTTGAAAGTGCAGAAAGAATGGTTGGTGTATCCATTGAGCAAGTTTTTGTAGGGATTACAGGGAATCATATCCACCTACAGCCTAGTCAGGGTGTCGTGGCTGTATCCAGTGAAGACCGTGAAATTGGTGAAGAAGATATTATTCGTGTTATAGACGCTTCAAAGGTGGTTGCCATTCCACCTGAACGAGAAATTATAGATGTAGTACCCCAACAGTTTATTGTAGATGGTTTGGATTCTATTTCAGATCCACGTGGAATGATTGGTGTGCGTCTTGAAATGGAAGGTACTATTATCACAGGATCCAAGACGGTCATTCATAACCTTGTTCGCTGTATTGAACGCGCAGGTTTATCTATAGCAGGAATCTTTTTGCAGCCATTAGCTGCTAGCTCTATCGCTTTAACGAAGGATGACAAATCGATTGGAACAGCATTAATTGATGTTGGTGCAGGACAAACGACTGTTTCGATTTTTGAGCAGGGTTCTTTGGTTGCTACTAGCTTGATTCCTATTGGTGGAGAATACATAACCAATGACATAGCTATAGGTTTAAGAACAACAACAGAGATGGCAGAGAAAATTAAAGTAAAACATGGCTGTGCATTTATTGATGATGCGATTGAAGAAGAAGTATTTAAGGTACCTAAAATAGGAAGTCACACAGAGCAGCAGGTTAATCAGCTTGATTTGGCTCATATTATTGAACCTCGTGTGGCTGAAATCTTTGAGCTCGTTCAAAAAGAAGTGCGTCGTATGGGATATTCAGATATTCCAGGTGGATATGTTTTATCCGGCGGTGTGGTCGGCATGACCGGTGTACAGGAGCTAGCTAAATTTGTTCTACACCATTCTGTCCGAGTAGCCGTACCTGATTATATTGGGGTTAGAGAGCCACAGTATACTACAAGCGTAGGAATTATCAAATATGCCTATCAGCAAATACGTCGTCATCAAAAAGAGGTTGCAGCATCAACTCAAAGTCCTAAAAAAAGAGTGATGCCTGATTCCAAAAGCACATCTAACACTCAAAAAGAAAGTGTAAAAGACAAGGTAAAAAGCTGGTTCAAAGAATTTATCTAGACGACTTTGCTTCATAGCCGTTGCTATGATCAGATAGGAGGAGCAAACATGTTGGAATTTGATATGGATATGCAATCACTGGCGACAATTAAGGTTATCGGCTGTGGCGGTGGTGGAAGTAATGCGGTTAATAGAATGATAGAGGGTGGCGTGCAAGGAGTAGAATTTATTGCTGTCAACACAGATGCTCAAGCTCTACATTTATCAAAAGCGGAGCACCGTATTCAAATTGGAGAAAAATTAACTAGAGGTCTTGGTGCAGGTGCAAACCCGGATGTTGGTAAAAAAGCGGCTGAAGAAAGCCGTGAACATATTGAAAATGTTTTAAAAGGATCTGATATGGTTTTTGTTACCTGTGGCATGGGTGGTGGTACTGGAACGGGTGCTGCTCCAGTTATTGCTGAAATTGCTAAAGAACTTGGCGCTTTAACTGTAGGTGTTGTAACAAGACCATTCACATTTGAAGGGCGCCGTAGATCAACTCACGCCCATTCAGGAATTGAAGCATTAAAAGAAAAAGTAGATACATTGATCGTTATTCCAAATGATCGACTTCTAGAAATTGTTGATAAAAATACACCGATGCTTGAAGCGTTTCGCGAAGCAGATAATGTGTTAAGGCAAGGGGTTCAGGGGATTTCTGATTTAATTGCCGTTCCCGGGTTGATTAACTTAGATTTTGCTGACGTGAAGACCATCATGACGGAAAAAGGCTCAGCTCTAATGGGAATTGGTGTAGCTACTGGTGAAAATAGAGCAGCAGATGCAGCTAAGAAGGCGATTAGCTCTCCATTACTAGAAACGTCTATTGATGGAGCTAAGGGTGTATTGATGAATATCACAGGTGGGTCAAACCTCTCTTTATTTGAAGTAAATGAGGCAGCAGATATTGTCGCTTCATCCTCAGATGCAGAGGTTAATATGATCTTTGGTGCAGTCATTAATGAGGACTATAAGGACGAAATTATGGTTACCGTTATCGCTACAGGCTTTGAAGAGGCGCAACAGCTTCAGTCAACCAATCGTGTATCTGGCGGACAACAGCAGGGACAAGGCTTACAAAAAAATAATCATCAGGTTTCCTCACAGCAGCAAGTGAAACCACAAGAACGTGAAAGCCAACGTGCTGTAAATCAAAATTATGAAGAGAATGATTTAGATATCCCTACATTTTTAAGAAATCGTAATAACAGACGTTAATTTATCGAACGATAAATATAGTCAACTATTTTATGATAAGAGTCAATTGTGTATATTACACAGTTGGCTTTTTTGCAGTATAAGAAAGTATAAAATTGATGTTATGTTCATGTTCTCTTCAAATTTTATACTTTCTGGCTGCAGGATATAGGAAAATATTCATGAAGCCATGCTTTTGAACACATTTCTCCTCACTTGAATAGCTTAAAAGAGATAACAGATATAGGCATCTAACTAGTATAGCTGTGGAGAAGGAGAGGATAGCATGTGTGGAATAACAGGGTGGATAGACTGGAGCAAAAACATTAGTAAGCACCATGGTGATGTACGAAAGATGGCTACAACCTTAAACAAGAGAGGTCCAGATGCCATAGGAGTATGGAGTAATCACCATATTGCATTCGGACATACTCGACTCGCTGTAGTTGATCCAAGCGGTGGAGGACAGCCGATGATTAGACACAAGGATGAGTATGTGTATACGATCGTATATAATGGAGAGCTCTATAATACAGAGGATCTACGTACTGAGCTTTTAAAGTGCGGCTATACGTTTCACTCACACTCTGATACAGAGGTGCTGCTAAAGGCTTATATGGAGTGGGGGGCAAGCTGTTTAGAGAGATTAAATGGGATATTTGCATTTGCTATTTGGGATGAAAAGGAACAGCACTTATTTATAGCTAGGGATCGCTTAGGGGTAAAACCATTATTTTACCATGAAGAGGGAGGCTCCTTCATTTTTGGATCAGAGCATAAAGCAATATTAGCAAATCCTGAAGTAGAAGCGAAGGTTAATCTTGAAGGACTTAGGGAGATATTTGGTCTTGGACCCTCACGCACTCCAGGACACGGTATTTATAAAGGGATAAAAGAGCTTAGGCCAGCACACTTCTTGATTTTTTCTAAAGCTGGACTTTCTATAAAGCGCTATTGGCAGCTTAAAAGTAAAAAGCATCAAGAGACTCTAGAAGAAACGGTAGAGCAAATTAGAAATCTTCTTGTAGATTCAATAGAACGGCAGCTTGTTGCCGATGTTCCTGTAGGAACCTTTTTATCAGGCGGAATTGATTCCAGTGCTATTTCTTCTATTGCGGCGAGGGAGTTTGAACGCAATGACAGGGGGCCGTTACACACTTTTTCAATCGATTATGAGGACAATGCTACGTTTTTTAAAGCTAATGACTTTCAGCCTAATGCAGACCCATACTATATAAATCTTGTGTCAACCCACTTACAATCTAATCACCATTCTCTCATAATAGAAACACCACTTTTAGCTCAGTATCTTACAAATTCTGTTTATGTTCGAGATTTACCAGGTATGGCAGATATCGACTCATCCTTATTGTGGTTTTGTGAGGAAATCAAAAAGCACACTACCGTTGCTCTCTCTGGAGAATGTGCCGATGAGATTTTTGGAGGGTACCCATGGTTTCACAAGCAAGAGCTTATGGACAGAGAGAGTTTCCCGTGGATGGATTCTATTAAAGAGAGGGAAGGACTTCTTCAGCCTAGCTGGAGAAGCAAGCTACAATTGCAGGAGTATGTTCAGCAGCGCTATGAGGAAACATTACAAGAGATTCCTTGTTTGGAGGATGAGGAGGCAGCCTCAGCAAGGAGAAGAGAGTTATTCTATCTAAATATGGTCTGGTTTATGACAACTCTATTAGATCGGAAGGATCGGATGAGTATGGGAGCTAGTTTGGAGGTACGTGTTCCTTTTGCTGACCATCGATTGGTTGAATATGTTTGGAATGTTCCTTGGGAGATGAAAATGGTGGATGGGATGGAAAAGGGGATTCTACGAAGAGCGCTACAGGGATATCTGCCTGATGAGGTGCTTTATCGCAAGAAAAGTCCTTACCCTAAAACTCATAATCCAATTTACACAGAGATCGTTGGACGCTGGTTAACGGAAATAATAGAAAACACAAATTCCCCCATTTTAGAGTTCATTGATAAAAAGGTTGTCCAAGAGATCATTCAAACAAAAGGCACCTCCTTCAAACGTCCATGGTTTGGGCAGCTCATGACGGGACCGCAGCTAATGGCCCATCTCTGTCAAATTAATACCTGGCTTGATCATTATAACGTTCATATCGTCCAATAATCTTCTTAAAGTCTGAGCATGGATGCGCATTAAAGCACGATTTTGTAAGTCAGTGGTATTGAGCATTAATATAAAGAAAGGAGAGGACCTGGGATCACAAACCAGATCTTCTCCTTTATTACTTGTGTTGTAATAATTACTATATTTAATACTTCCTATATTGCATCTGGGGCTTTGATAGATAGCAGCTCTAATCCATGCTTTAATGTTGAAGCTACATGGCTAGCTAAAGCTATTTTAGCTTGCACCTCTGCTTTATCCTCTACGAAAAAGCGCTCTTGGGCGTAATAGCGATTAAATAGCTGACAAAGCTCTAAGAGATATTTAGCAATCTGAGACGGATCATTTTTCTTAGTTGTCTCTACTAACACAGAAGGATATTGCTGTAAGGCATAGATCATATCCCATGCCACATCTGATTCATAGCTCGGGTGTGGTGTTACAGATTGAGAAGCAGTAGCTTCTTCTTCACTTGCCCGACGAAGCAAGCTTTTAATTCTAGCATGAGTGTATTGAACGTAAGGTCCTGTTTTACCTTCAAAGGTAAAGGCTTCATCCCAATTAAAATCTATATTATGTGTGCGATGATGCTTAAGGTCATTAAATACAATAGCACCAATTCCAATAGCTTGTGCCACTTCATGCTTATTTTCAAGGTTAGGATTTTTTTCCTCGATGATGTTCATTGCTCTTTCAACAGCGTAATCTAAGACTTCATCTAGTAGTAACCCATCGCCTTTACGAGTTGAGCCAATTTTACCCTGAATGGTCATAAAACCGAATGCAATATGTTCACATCCGTCAGCGAACGCATAGTCCATCTTCTTTAAAACAGAGAATACTTGTTGAAAGTGTAACGCTTGACGCTGATCGACGACGTATAAAATTTTATCAGGATGGAATTGCTCTTCTCTATACAATGCTGACGCTAAATCTCTAGTTGCATAGATCGATGCCCCATCACTTTTCTGAATAATACAAGGAGGAATATTTTGCTCATCTAAACGAACAACTAGTGCCCCGTCACTTTCTTCAAGTAAATCTTTCTCTTTAATCTTTTGAATGACGTCATCCATTTTATTAGAGTAGAAGCTTTCACCTAAATAATGGTCAAAGCTAACATTCAGTTGACTGTATAATCGCTCAAATACCTTAAGGCTCTCATCCTTGAACCATTGCCATATTCTAACGGCTTCTTCGTCGCCATCTTCTAATTTCTTAAACCACATTCTTCCTTCATCAACCAATTCAGGATGGTTTTCAGCCTCTTCATGGAATTTAACATATAAAGCAACTAGCTCTGATAGAGGATTTTCTTTAACCTTTTCTTCGTCCCCCCATTTTAGAAATGCAGCCGTTAGCTTTCCAAACTGAGTCCCCCAATCACCAAGGTGATTCATTTTCTCTACTTTATAGCCAAGAGCGGCATACGTATTAGCGAGTGACTGTCCAATCATCGTAGACCGGATATGGTAGACCTGAAAATGCTTCGCTATATTTGGAGATGAGTACTCGACTACGACCGTTTTTCCCTCACCAATCTGAGTGCTGGATAGAAGGGATTCCATCCCTTGCTCTAATAGATGCGATGCATATTGCTTCCGATCAAAAAAGAAGTTCAAATAAGGTCCGACCTGTTTAACCTCTTTAATGCCAAAGTCATCGAGTGGTAGCTGATTAAGCTTATCCAGAATTTGCTGCGCGATCTGTGGAGGTGCTTGACGAAACTTCTTAGCTAACTGGAAGCAAGGAAACGCGATGTCCCCTTGTTCGCGGGAAGGTGGCGTTTCAATTAATGGCAAAATCTCCGTTTCTGTTAATTCCACAACGTTTGTTAAAAGCTGTACCACATGCTGTTTCATTTTTATTCACCCTATCTATTCCAATTTACCTAGTAGAAAAAAATTTACTATAAAGAATTATAACATACTGTTCTATTAAGCTTTAATTATACATAAGATGGAAAAGTTCGACAACATAAGTAGTGGGCATTTGCTAAAAAAAATAAGGACAAGAAGGCAAGTTTCAACAGGTTTCTAAATAGATATAAGATATACTGTTTTCATTCTAGGAGAAAGGGAGCTCTTTGATGTATCTCTATCTCGATCTGATATGGCTGCTGAACTTCTGTATTAATATTCTACTTCTATGGTTAACCTCCCTTTTTCGTAAACAGGCGTTTACATGGTGGCGAATTAGCCTCGCAGCGTGTCTAGGCTCCTGCTATGTTTTGCTTTTATTTTTTCCACCATTACAGGCGTTGTTTACTTGGTCAGTCAAAGCTTTATTATCTATTTTTATCATTTTTATTGCTTTTGGTTTCAAGCATCTAAGAGCCTTTCTATCTAACTTTTTCACCTTTTACTTTGTATCTTTTCTGACAGGTGGAGGAATATTGGGGCTTCATTTCTTTTTCCAAAGCCAGCATGAGGTTATGAATGGCATTTTACAAACACAATCATCAGGCTACGGAGATCCGATCTCATGGCTATTTGTTGTGGGAGGTTTCATTGGAATGTTTTGGTTCTCACGGAGCCGTTGGCATCAAATCGAGGTAACCAAACGCTCCGTTCAAGAGCTCGTAGAAGTAGAAGTGAGCTTTGGAGGACATCAGATCCATTGTCAGGGATTAGTGGATACAGGAAATCAATTGCGCGACCCTGTTACAAAAGCCCCCGTTATGATGCTTGAGCAAAGCTGTTTTGAGCATGTGCTTCCGGAGCTATTAGCGAAACAGCTGTTAGATCAGGACATGATGCAGGGATTTAATATGGAAGCGGTGCAAGAATATGAAGAATGGACAACACGGATTCGAGTTATCCCCTACAGGGGTGTAAGGCAAGGGATGCAGCTCATGTATGCTCTTAAGCCAGATTACGTGAAGATCATCCTAAACCAAGAAAGTTATATTTCCTCTCAGGTGCTGATCGGTCTAAATCAGCAATCTTTATCCAGAGAGGGGTTGTTTCAGGCAGTTGTTCATCCCGACCTGTTACAGAATCATCATAAAGAGGAGGCCATCGTGTCATGCTTATCAAGCTCAAATTAAATCTTCTATTAATGTGGTATAGGTTGTTGCTTTTCATGGGAATGCAAGCAGAAGAAATCTATTATATTGGCGGCAGCGAGGCATTACCTCCTCCTCTTTCAAGAGAAGAAGAGGAGCATCTTTTATCCAAGCTTTCCTCAGGTGACAATGCTGTGCGCGCGATGCTAATTGAAAGAAATTTAAGACTTGTTGTGTATATCGCGAGGAAATTTGAGAATACAGGGATTAATATCGAGGATTTAGTTAGCATCGGAACGATTGGATTAATTAAAGCGGTCAATACATTTGATCCAGAAAAAAAAATCAAGCTGGCTACGTATGCCTCACGTTGTATTGAAAATGAAATTCTGATGTACTTAAGAAGAAACAATAAAATTCGTAGTGAGGTTTCTTTTGATGAGCCTTTGAATATAGATTGGGACGGAAATGAGCTATTACTTTCGGATGTGTTGGGAACGGAAAATGATACGATCTATCGCGGGATTGAGGAAGAAGTGGATAAGAAGCTTCTTTATAAAGCTCTTCACAGGCTTACTGAAAGAGAAAAAACAATTATGGAGTTAAGATTTGGTTTGGCGGATGGGGAGGAAAAAACCCAAAAGGATGTAGCTGACATGCTAGGCATTTCACAGTCTTATATTTCGCGCTTAGAGAAGAGAATCATCAAACGTTTACGTAAGGAATTTAATAAAATGGTGTAAAAACGACCTGCATAATTTTTCCCTCCAAGGAGATACTTAACATTAAGTTTTACTCCAACATCAGGAGGGAATGACATAATGACAAGAAATAAAGTTGAGATTTGTGGTGTAGATACCTCGAAGTTGCCTGTGCTGACAAACAAAGAAATGAGGGAATTGTTTACTAAACTACAGAGTGGAGAATATGCAGCACGAGAAAAGCTTGTAAATGGAAATTTAAGATTAGTGTTAAGTGTCATACAGCGTTTTAATAACCGAGGTGAATTTGTAGATGATTTGTTTCAGGTTGGCTGTATCGGTTTAATGAAGTCGATAGACAATTTTGATCTTGGTCAAAATGTTAAGTTTTCAACGTATGCGGTACCTATGATAATAGGAGAAATTAGGCGCTATTTAAGAGACAATAATCCAATTAGGGTCTCAAGGTCTCTTCGAGATATAGCATATAAGGCGTTACAGGTTCGGGATAGCTTGACTAATTTACATTCCCGTGAACCAACCGTACAAGAAATTGCCAAAACATTAAATGTTCCTAAAGAGGATGTTGTTTTTGCCCTTGATGCGATACAGGATCCTGTTTCATTGTTTGAACCCATTTATCATGATGGCGGAGATCCTATTTTTGTCATGGATCAAATTAGTGATGATAAAAATAAGGACATTCAATGGGTAGAGGAAATTGCTCTCAAGGAAGCGATGCGTCGCTTAAATGATCGTGAAAAAATGATTTTATCCATGAGGTTTTATGAAGGTAAAACACAGATGGAGGTTGCTCAGGAAATCGGTATTTCACAGGCTCAGGTTTCTCGTTTGGAGAAAGCGGCTATTGCCCAAATGCAAAAGCATGTGCAAACATAATTTAGTACATTTTTTGGGCTACTCACATATACTAAGTAGTAGGAAAACAAACTGGTAACGTGGGTGGGATGAAGATGCTTAAGATTTCCGAATTTCAAACAAAGGATGTCGTAAACATTTCTGATGGACGTAAGCTAGGGACCGTTTCTGACTTAGAAATTAATTTAAAGCAGGGACGTATTGATGCGATTGTTTGTCCTGGACCGAGTAAGTTTTTTGGAATGCTTTCAGGCGGACAAGAGGTAGTCATCCCATGGAATCAGATTGTCAAGATTGGTTCAGACGTTATATTAGTTCGTTTGGACGAAAAACCTTACCTGGTGGAAGATTCTAAGTCTAAAGAGCTGCATCAGGAAACATCATCCGTCTACCGTCCGTATAGCCACGGATAGAAGAAGAAATTCTGTTGATTGAAATTCTCTAGTAGAAAATGAATGGGCCATAAATTGTAGGTAAATAAAAGCTAACTAACTCAGCATGTAACATATTTAAACAGGGTTGCTGAAAGTTAGCTTTTTTCGTATGTCATTTGTGTAGTTTTTCATCAAACGCTATAATAGAATGTAGTAAAAATAGTGGGGAGACTATATGAAAAGTGAACCTTTTGCTTATCTACCAGATCAAAGTGAGGATTTATTAATCGTATCCTGGATGAATGCTTTTCCTTGGTTAACAGTGGGCTTTACAACCAAACTAGGCGGTGTAAGTAAAGGCGAGTATAGCTCACAAAATCATGGACTGCATGTCGGAGATGAAAACGAGAGTGTTATTCAAAACCGGGAGCTGCTTGCTTCTAGACTAAGCTTTAGTTTTGAGGCTTGGACGAGTGCCAATCAGATACATGGTACAAACATTTATGAGGTGAAGTCAACTGATAGAGGGAAGGGACGAGATCATTTAGATACAGAGATTGATAAGGTTGATGGCTTATATACAAAACAACGAGACATATTACTTGCTTCCTTTTATGCAGATTGTGTTCCTTTATTTTTTCTTGATCCTGTCAAGCAGCTTGTAGGGATTGCCCACGCTGGGTGGAAGGGAACAGCAAAGCAAATTGGAGCAGAGCTTATTGAGGCTTGGGTATCAGAGCAAGGAAGTAAGAGGGAGGACATTCAAGTCGCTGTTGGTCCAGCTATTGGTCAATGCTGTTACGAGGTGAGTGAAGATGTAGTAACGCATTTTCAAGATTTCTCCTCCACTCATGCTATTCAGGAGTCGGATTCCTTTGGGAAATACAGGATTGACTTGAAGCAGATTAATGTACAATTTCTTCTTCAAGCAGGAATTCTACCAAAACATATCGAAGTTTCAAGCTGGTGCACAAGTTGTAACCAAAACTTGTTCTTTTCACATCGAAGAGATCAGGGGCGGACAGGACGAATGGTCGCCTTTATTGCCAAGAAAGGAGAGTAAGCAGCATGGCAAGTGTAGCAGAAAATTGGCAAGATATTGAGCAACAGATTCAGAGGGCGTGCGAAAAAAGCTCTCGTAAGCCGAACGATATTAACGTGATCGCTGTGACGAAGTATGTGAATACTGAGAGGATGATTGAAGCCCTCGAAGCAGGGATTGAGCATATAGGGGAAAATAAGGTGCAGGATGCCTTGCCCAAATGGGAAACACTTGGAGATAAAGGCATTTGGCACTTTATCGGGCATCTCCAATCGAATAAGGTCAAGGACGTTATTGGAAGGTTCCATTATATTCATTCTTTGGACAGACATTCATTGGCCAAAGAAATTGAAAAGAGAGCAAGTGCTAAAGGAATTACGGTTTCTTGTTTTGTACAGGTCAATGTTTCTGGAGAGCAGACGAAGCAAGGGATTGCCTTTTCTGAAGCAAAAAACTTTGTGGAAGATTTAAGGATCTATTCACATATTAAAGTAGTGGGCTTGATGACAATGGCTCCATATGAAGCAGAACCAGAGAGCGTTCGACCGGTTTTTTCCAAGCTTAAGCAATTGCAGGAGGAGCTTAGACAGCATCATTGGTCACATGCTCCATTAACAGAGCTTTCTATGGGGATGTCAAATGACTTCCAGGTAGCTATTGAGGAAGGAGCAACTTTTGTTCGTTTAGGTACCTCTTTAGTAGGAAATGACGAGAAGTAGGGTAGAGGAGAAGATAAAATGGGCATGCTACGAAAATTAATGGATTTCTTAGGACTGGCAAATGAGAGCACTCAAACTAATCCTCAGCAAACAGGTCAAGAACAAGAATATGACTATGAAGAGGACGAATGGTTGGAGGAAGAGCAACCAGCCGTTTATACACAGAAGCTTCAAAAGGGACAAGCAACGAACAATCTGGTACAATTACAGTCGGTGAAGGCTGCTTCAAAAATCGTTTTAATGGAGCCACACTCCTATGAAGAGACACAGGATATGGCTGACCATCTTCGTTCCCGAAGGATTATTATTGTTAATTTACAGCGCCTAACTCATGAACAAGCGAAGAGAACGGTTGATTTCTTGAGCGGCACCGTTTATGCTATCGGGGGAAGCATACATAAACTGGGTCAAAATATATTTCTGTGTACGTCAGATAATGTGGAAACACAGGGGGCTATTTCAGAGTATCAGGATGAATTTCAAAATAGAATGAGGTGATGTCATGGGTATAGCAGTATTAAATTTAGTTGGACTTTTATTTCAAATTTACACGTATATGCTTTTTGCCTATATTTTAATGTCATGGATTCCTAATTTAAGAGAATCAAGATTCGGAGAGGTTTTAGGGATGTTCGTAGAGCCTATCCTAGCTCCGTTCAGAAAAATCATACCTCCATTAGGCATGATTGATATTTCTCCAATTGTAGCTATCATTGCGGTACGCTTCGCTGGTGTCGGTGCACAAGCGTTAGTTAGAATGATCTTTGGGTTGTAAGAATTGTGAGCCTCTTGCAGCATTTTAGACCTGAGGAAAAAGGCTTCGTCGAAAAAATAATGGAATACGCTGATCACGCTGAGAAGCGTCACCAGCATAAGTTAACTAATTTCTTAGACCCTAGAGAGCAGTTTATTGTGCAATCCATTGTAGGCCGCAGGATGGATATTACAGTGGATTTTTTTGGTGGATATGACCATGCTGAGAGGAAAAGGGCATTGATTGCTCCTAGCTACGCTAATCATCATGTAAATGATTTTCAAGTAGCTCTCCTTTCGCTTGAAGGCTCGTATGGTAATCCTCCATTTGAACATCGGGACGTATTAGGTTCTGTCCTTGGATTAGGCTTAAAGAGAGAAAAAATAGGAGATCTGTTGATCCATGCAGATAGCCAGCAATGTATTGTTGCAGAAGAAATTGCTGATTTTGTTTCTGTTCATCTTCATCAGGTTCATCGCTGTGCTGTAAGCTGTGATCTAGTATCTCTTAACAGAATTAACCCGGGTCAGGAGGATTGGCAGTATAAAGATACAACTGTTTCTTCTCTCCGGCTGGATGTCATTCTTGCGGAGCTACTGCCACTTTCTCGTTCAAAAACAGTGCCGATGATTAAAGCGGGTAAAATTAAAGTAAATTGGAGGGTGGTAGAGCAGCCCTCTATGATTTTAGATGAAGGAGATGTTCTTTCCGTCAAAGGCTTTGGCCGATTTTTGTTTTCGAAGATTGAAGGTCGGACAAAGAAAGATAGGTTAAGGGTTCAGCTTGGCAAAAAAAGTGTCTAAAGACTTCGATCGTCGTATCGAGGTCTTTTCACTTTTTACGTTTAATGACTTGTTTTTTATGGTACAATGAGTAGAAGTTTAAAGTGAGATTAACAATTGTATTTTGAGAAAACTCATTAAAAAATGTCGACAAAAAGAAGGAATCTAACCCAAGCTGTCGAATATGGTGTAAACAAGGTATGTAAATCGGGAGGTGCTCACAGCATGGCACTAACGCCATTAGATATTCATAATAAGGAATTTGGACGTAGCTTTCGTGGATATGATGAGGATGAGGTTAACGAGTTTTTAGACCTTGTTATTAAAGAGTTTGAAATCCTAATCCGTGAGAAGAAAGAGCTTGAAGAAAAAATGTACGAGTCTAGCGAAAGACTAGGTCATTTTGCAAATATTGAGGAAACGCTAAGTAAAACGATCATTGTGGCTCAGGAAACGGCTGATGAAGTGAAGGCTAACGCTAAGAAGGAAAGCCAATTGATTCTGAAAGAAGCAGAAAAGAACGCAGATCGTATCATTAATGAAGCGTTATCCAAATCGCGTAGGATTACGATGGAAATTGAAGAGCTGAAAAAGCAGGCTTCTATCTATCGAGCTCGTTTCCGTACGCTCCTTGAAGCCCAATTGGAAATGATTCAGAACGATGATTGGGATAAAGTAACGGATCATGATTTTGAACAGTTAGATTTAGCTAAGTAGTAGTGTTTATGATCTAACAGTCAAGTTCCCATGATAGAAGGCTTACCGTAAGAAATAAGGGTGGCCTCTCGTCCATTAGGATGAGGGGTTTTTATGTGCTATACTGATTAGATTGATGAATGGATTGGAGGATGGAAATGGATTATAAGGATACGTTACAGATCACTCAAACCGATTTCCCCATGAGAGGAAATTTACCACAACGCGAGCCAGAAATGCAGCAGCAATGGGCTAAACAGGATATTTACAACAAGGTACAGGAGAGAACAAAGGGAAGACCTAAGTTTGTTCTCCATGATGGACCGCCTTATGCAAACGGAGATATTCATTTAGGACATGCTTTAAATAAAGTATTAAAGGACATAATTGTTCGCTATAAATCTATGGATGGCTTTGATGCCCCTTACGTTCCAGGCTGGGATACACATGGCTTACCTATTGAGCATGCGATTATTAAAAATGAAAAGGTAGATCGGCACAAGGTTGGAATTAATGAATTCAGAAGATTGTGTGCTGAGTATGCCTTAAAATATGTAGAAAACCAAAAAGATCAATTTAAACGCTTAGGGGTTAGAGGGGACTGGGATAATCCTTACATCACCTTAAAGCCTGAGTATGAAGCTAGACAGATTAGAGTCTTTGGAAAGATGGCAGAGAAGGGGTTAATCTACAAAGGCTTAAAGCCTGTCTACTGGTCTCCTTCTTCGGAGACAGCGTTAGCAGAAGCAGAGATTGAGTACCAGGATAAGCGTTCTGCGTCTATTTATGTTTCCTTTAAGGTTACAGATGGGAAAGGCAAGCTAGATACAGATACAGCTTTTGTCATTTGGACGACCACACCATGGACGCTTCCTGCTAATCTTGGCATTGCTATTAAATCAGACTTAGAATATAGCGTTGTTCAAGTACAGGATCGAAAGTTTGTTGTTGCTTCAGGCTTAATAGAAGCGTTAGAAAAAGAGCTAGAATGGTCAGATTATAATGTGATTCAAACGTTCCAAGGGGAAGAGCTAGAACTAGTAGAAACTCAGCACCCATTCTATGATCGTAAGTCATTAGTCATTTTAGGGGATCATGTTACACTTGAGGCAGGTACAGGCTGTGTCCATACAGCTCCAGGTCATGGTGAGGATGACTTTTATGTAGGGCAGAAATATGGGCTAGGCGTATTAAATCCAGTGGACGACAAAGGTCACTTTACTTCTGAAGCACCTGGCTTTGAAGGGATGTTTTATGATAAGGCGAATAAGGGTATTACCGAGAAGCTTGAAGAAGCTGGTGCATTACTAAAATTAAGCTTTATCACACACTCCTATCCACATGATTGGCGTAGTAAGCAGCCTGTTATCTATCGGGCTACAGAGCAATGGTTTGCCTCTATCGATAAAATTAGAGGAGATATCTTAAAGGAGATTGATCGCGTTACTTGGAATCCAACATGGGGTAAGCTACGACTTCATAATATGGTTGCTGAACGTGGAGATTGGTGTATTTCTCGTCAGCGTGTATGGGGTGTACCTATTCCAATCCTTTATTGCACAGATTGTCAGGAAGAAATTATTAATGAAGAAACGATTTCTCATATTTCTGAGCTATTCCGTAAAGAGGGCTCAAACTCTTGGTTTGCCTTAGATAGTAAAGAGCTATTACCTGCTGGATTTAGTTGTCCTAAATGTGGAGGCCAGCATTTCCGTAAGGAAACGGACACTATGGATGTTTGGTTTGATTCTGGTTCATCTCATGAAGCAGTTCTAAGTGAGAGGGAGAACCTAAAGTGGCCAGCAGATTTATACTTAGAGGGCTCAGATCAGTATCGTGGGTGGTTTAACTCCTCGTTAACAACTGGTGTTGCAGCGAATGGACAGGCTCCTTATGAAATGGTTCTTAGTCATGGCTTTGTATTAGATGGAGAAGGCCGCAAAATGTCTAAGTCACTAGGTAATGTCGTTGTACCTAAGAAGGTAATGGATCAATTAGGAGCTGAGATCCTTAGATTATGGGTATCCTCTGTAGATTACACAGCAGATGTTCGAATCTCAGACGCAATCCTAAAACAAATTTCTGAGGTTTATCGTAAAATTAGAAATACGTTAAGATTCTTGCTTGGAAATTTAGCAGATTTTGATCCTAAAAAGGATCGTGTAGATCGTGAGCAGTGGTCTGAGCTTGACCAGTATATGATGGTAAAAGCACAAAAGGTGCTTGAAAGAGCTAGGAAGGCGTATGATTCTTATCAATTTCATAACGTTTATTCCTCTGTTCATAACTTCTGTACGATTGAGCTAAGTTCCATTTATTTAGATATATCCAAGGATTTGCTCTATACAGAGCCACCTACCTCTGCTTCAAGAAGAGCAACACAGACGGTTATGTATGATGTTTTAACCATGCTATCTAAGGTGTTAGCTCCTATCCTACCTCATACGGCAGATGAGGTTTGGGGCTTTATTCCTGACACAGATGCAGAAAGTGTTCAGCTGACAGATATCCCTCAGGTCGATCACTCCTATGCAAATGATGAGCTTGAAAAGAAATGGGATCAATTTATGGCTGTGAGAGATGAGGTGCTAAAGGCTCTCGAGCAGGCTAGAAAAGATAAAGTGATTGGTTCATCGTTAGGAGCTGAGCTACATGTTTATCCTGAAACAGGCACAGCAAGCTTACTACAACAGTTTAAGGAGCTAGACAAGCTATTTATTGTATCTGCTGTGACTGTACACGAGGGCAGAGATGCTGCTCCAGAAGAGGCTCTTAAACTAGAGTTGATCGACGTTATGGTTAAACCAGCAGAAGGCGAAAAGTGTGAGCGATGCTGGGTGATTACACCAGAGGTTGGAACGGACACCGAACACCCTTCCCTGTGTCCTAGATGTGCAACAACGGTTAAGGAGCATTATGCTTAAAAGAAATAAGTGAATATATGCCATAGTATTTGTTCAAATAAAGCCTAAGCTACTGAATTATTGGTAGTTAGGCTATTATTTTTTTATTAGAAAAATCACAACATGAAAATGTTCAGATAACTTTGAACTTTTTTGTTTATTTAGAATGATTATTGGGAATGATAAAAATAGCTGAGAGAGGGACTAACAACTAAAGGAGGGAAGACATAATGCGAAGAATTAGAAAAATTTCTTTTGAGGATCTGGTGCTCGAGAATAAGAGGCTACTCTTAACGGATAAGGAAGCAATGGAACGGATTGAAGATAGAATTGAAAATAAACGAGTAAAAAAATAACGAATAAAAAGCTAAAAAGAGAAGTAATATTTTTAGCTAAACAGATGGTAGCTTATACTTGGCTGACCATCTTTTTTAATTTCCTTTGTTACATGATTTACCTTATCTTAACTGTGTGAAAAAGCAAAACATGATAAACAATAATAAAGGAGTACGGAAAATGAATCGGGTAAAATTTGAAAGGGGCACTTTTACATGGAACACCATACTTATGATCATTTACGCCAGCAATTATTAGCTGAAAAGACAGAGCTTGAAGTGAAAGCTAAAGAAACAAATAACTTCCATTTAGAAAGCAGTATGAGGGATAGTGATGGAGAGCTATCCTTGCATGATAACCATCCAGCAGATTCAGCAACTACTATGTATGAAAGAGAGAAGGATCTTTCTTTGTTGGAGCATTATAGATTGCATTTAGAGGATATTGAACAGGCTTTAAAGAGGATGGAGGAAGGGACTTATGGGATATGTCAAAAATGTGGAGAGCCTATTCCTTTAGAACGCTTAGAGGCAATCCCCACAGCTACTTACTGTATCACACATGAATCAAAGTCATCAGACTTTCATGACCCCCCTGTGGAGGAGGAGGTTCTTACAGGATTTGGACAATTTGATTTTGATGGACGAGATAACGAAACGGAGTTTGATGCTGAAGATTCCTGGCAATCGGTAGCGAGATTTAATGAAAGAGAAAATATTGCAGAAACCGATTATGATGAGGATGAAGCAAGGGGTTATGTAGAGCCTATTGATGGATTTATTATTACGGATGGAGATGGATTAACAGCCGAGGAATCTGATTTTGAGTACAATGAGTTATATAGAAAGTACATGGGCAGTGGAGAAGGCTACGGGTTGATCTGGAGGGATGAGATTTTTACATCTGACCAGATGGAAGAAGACAATGGCTAGTTAGTTTGATCGCTGCTAAGAAACAATGGATGGGGATATATGGAGAAAATAAAAAGAAAAGAAACCGTCTGGTGTGACAGCTCCATTCATGATTGATTCATTTACGGAGCTTTTCAAGCTAAGCCGGTTTCTTTGTATTTCGTTTTTCTTTTTATCTAATACCCGAAGAATATCATTTAAGGTTACACAGTCAAAGCTTTTTCTAAAGCAGATTGAGCTATGTCTTTTAGGCTACGTTTCTGGAGTAGCTGTTTCTACCTGAATAGCTACAATTCCTATGATGATAAGTATGATGCCACTAATTTGGATAAGTGTGAGGGTATCACCAAGGAATTGAACTCCTATTAAAGCAACAGACAAAACCCCGACACCTGACCAAATAGCGTAACCAACCCCTATCGTCATCCCGTTTTTCAGACTTAAAGAAAAGGTGAAATAAGAGGATACAGCAAATACTATGGTTATTATTGTTGGAAATGGTGCAGTAAACCCTTCAGAAAACCGCGCCGCAAGTGCTGCAATAATTTCTAAAAAAATGGCTGTTAAAAGATAAAGATAGGCCAACGTAAAACTCCTCCCTAACTTTTAATAAGTTAACGCTAAATGGCTCCAAGCTCTAGCGCAATAACACCAACAATGATAAGCGCGATTCCGTAAACCTGGACTTTTGTTAGATATTCTTTAAAAAAAAGCAGACCAAAAATAGCTATAACCACTACTCCAATACCAGCCCAAATGGCATAGCCAATCCCTATATTGAGGCCATATTGAAGACTTATAGCAAAGAAAAAGTAGGAAGCTATAATGACTATGATGGTTGCCAAACTAGGAAGGAGTTTTTTAAATCCCTCTGAATATCGGCTTGTAATAGCCCCAGTAACTTCAGCAATAATAGTAAGTGCTAAAAAAAGATAGGCCATATCTCAAAACCTCCTTTATATCTCTATGGTTTCAGTATAAATCTCCAATTGCATCATGTATAATGATTAAAAGTTATATTGATATCATTAATAATGATAGAGGTGGGGGAGTTTGACATGGAATTAAGCGATTTAAAGGTTTTTCAAGCGATAGCTGAGGAATCAAGTATTTCAGGAGCAGCGAAGCGGTTAGATTATGTTCAATCTAATGTCACCGCTAGACTACGTAAGCTTGAGGATGAATTAGGCGTTTTGCTTTTTCATAGAAGTGTTAAGGGTCTTACAATTACAGAAAAAGGCCTACTCTTTCGAAAATATGCCAATACGATTTTACAATTAGCCGATGAGTCAATTAGAGTTTTGCAAGATGAGGATAAACCGAGTGGAACATTACGTATAGGGGTTGTAGAAACGGTTACATGTGGTCATTTTATGAATATCATAGCCACCTTCCAAAAGCAGTACCAACAAGTGACATTACGTTTGGAAACAGGAAACTCTGAAGTGTTAATGGAGAAGATCAAGAATTATGAATTGGATGCTGCTTTTGTAACAGGAGATCTAAGCTCATCTGAATTTAGTCTGGATTACGTGCAAACGGATGAGATTGTCCTTTTATCAAAAGAAGAAAAGTCTATCGCTTCATTATTACAATCTAGATGGGCTGTCTCTCCTAAGGGCTGTCCGTTTAGAAGAAAGTTAGAACAGTGGTATCAAGACTCGAAATTAGAGCTTTCTGAGATTATTGAAATCAGCTCACTTGAGACCTTATTAAGCAGTGTTAAGGAAGGAATTACAGCAACAATATTACCAAAATCGGTATTAACCGGATCATATGAGCACCTACATGTTGTCCCTATTCCAGAGGTGTACCGCTACATTGAAACGGGATTGATAAGCAGGAAGGAAAAATACGTTAATCATGCCTATAAAGCTTTTGCAACTTTAGTTCAAGAACGAGGATTATTTTAAAGAAAGTTGTTGAACACCTGGGGATATGCTAAAATTTGAAAGATATTTATTTTGTTTGATGTTCAAGGAGGAGCGCTCGTGGTTGTATTCTATTTTATCCTTGTAGGGATTGTTATTGCTTTGGACCAATGGTCCAAGTGGCTAGTACTGACGAAGATGTCACTAAGGGAGTCCATTCCTATTATTGATGAGGTTTTATATCTAACTTCTCATCGTAATAAGGGGGCTGCATTCGGCATTTTACAGGATCAGCGCTGGTTTTTTATCATTGTTACATCAGTGGTCATTATTGCTATTGCGTATGTTCTTATTAGGCATCGTTCCTCACTCAGAGGTCTTGTATCCTGGTCTCTTGCATTAATTTTAGGAGGAGCAATCGGAAATTATATAGATCGAGTCAGATTTGGCGAAGTAGTCGATTTTGTAGACGTAAAAATTTCACTATTCTCCTTTTACTATGATTTCCCTATTTTTAATATTGCAGACAGTGCTTTAGTGATTGGCGTTGGCTTATTATTACTGGACACAATTATAGATATGATTAAGGAAAAGAAAGAAAAAAAGGCGGCTATTTCAGAATAGCATGTAGACATATTTAAATAGACATATTTTAAAGGGTGAACGCTAGAATGAATACAGCTGTGCAAATTTTTGATTGGAAATATGAAGAAACGAGCTTTGAACGAATAGATACATTTTTATCGGCTGAGCAGAGTGAATGGAGCCGTTCACAGATTCAGCAATGGATAAAGGACGGACTTGTTACGGTGAACGATAAGTCAGTCAAAGCTAACTATAAGCTGAAAATGGGCGACCTTATCGTTGTGCGTATTTTACCACCTAAGGAGCTAAGCATCGAACCTGAGGATATCCCTCTACATATCGTGTTTGAGGATGAAGATGTGATCGTGGTCAATAAACAAAGAGGGCTAGTGGTTCATCCAGCACCGGGGCATTATTCTGGAACACTAGTTAATGGACTTTTATATCATTGTAAAGACTTATCTGGGATTAATGGAATCCTAAGACCGGGTATCGTTCACCGCATAGATAAGGATACATCAGGATTACTCATGGTGGCGAAAAACGACCAAGCTCATGCTGCTTTAGCTGAACAGCTAAAGGAACATACTACGATTAGAAAATATATGGCTATAGTGCATGGTCAGGTTAAGCATGATAAAGGGACAATTGATGCTCCGATTGGCCGGGACCCAAAGAATAGGCAGCAAATGAGCGTGGTAAAAGAAGGAAAGCCAGCTGTTACTCATTTTACTGTGCTAGAAAGATGGCTTAATTTTACTTTAGTAGAGCTGCAGCTTGAAACAGGAAGGACACACCAAATTAGAGTGCATATGAAGTATATTGGTCATCCATTAGCTGGTGACCCGAAGTATGGTCCCTCTAAAACCCTTCCGATTGACGGTCAGGCATTACATGCTCAGGCGCTAGGGTTTAAGCATCCTAGAACTGACCAGGATTTATACTTTGAAGCTCCTCTTCCAGAAGACATGGAAAAAGCGATCACTCTCGCTCAAGAAAATTAACGAGCAACGTGCAAACATCTTGAAGGTTTTTTAAAGTTTGTGTCGAAATATGAGAGATGGATTGTGTATTTCATGAACGGCTGGTGAAGGAAATGTTGTTTGATGGCTTAACGATTACGGAAATAAAACAAAAAATCTCTTCTGCTACTTCTGTGGAGCTTGAAGGGTATATACCACTACTTGAAACGGATTCCCGAGCAGGAGTTCAACGTCTGGCGGATCAATGCAAGAGGAAGGTAGCAGAAGAGCATAGAAAACTCCTTCATTGGGAGACGATTAATCAGGAGGAAAAAAGGCTTCGTGAGAAGGGATTCCTCCATATAGCTGGAGTTGATGAAGTAGGACGTGGTCCATTAGCAGGACCCGTTGTTACAGCTGCTGTCATCCTACCTGCTGGCTTTGAATGTATAGGAATTAATGATTCGAAGCAACTGAAAAAGGAAGAACGAGAGGCTTTTGCCAAGATCATTAAGGAGCAGGCTATTAGTCATTCGATTGCCTTTGTGGATGCACGGGATATTGATCGGCTTAATATTTATCAGGCTACACTACTTGCCATGAAGCAAGCTGTTGAATCCTGTTCTACGCCACCAGATTATTGCTTGATTGATGCGATGAATCCTTCCATTTCTATCCCTTACGAATCCCTCATCAAGGGAGACGCAAAATCTGTTTCCATTGCAGCGGCCTCTATTCTAGCCAAGGTTACGAGAGATCAATGGATGACAGAGATCGCTCAGCTTTATCCGCAATACGGGTTTGAGAACCATATGGGCTATGCGACCCCTGAGCACCAAGAGGCATTGCGTAAATATGGTCCAACCCCCATTCATAGACAAACGTTTATTAAAGCGTTTATTAATGAAAAAAGGGAGGCTGATTAGGATGGCTTTAGGAAATATCTTACAATCCATGTTTCGTACTCCAAGAGCGTCTAATAATCATGTCCTGACACTTACATCAGGACAGGTGGTTAAAGGCGAGGTTTTGCAGCTTTATCCAAATGATCATGCTTTGGTTAAACTAGGCTCTATGCAGGTTCAGGCTAAGCTTGAGGCTCCTCTTGAAGCTGGCTTACGTTCGTGGTTTCAGGTCCAAGGCTCTGCTCACCCCATTACACTTAAGCTCGTTTCTGCGCCTCAGCATTTAGGGCATCAGGGGCAAACTGATTTAGCTCAATTGCTCCAATTTTTCGGAATGAAGTCTTCAGCGTTAGGGGAAAAGCTCCTTCAGTTTTTTCTTCAGGAGCAGTTGCCTATGACCAAGCAAAATGTTCGATCAGGAACGCAGATTCTTGAGCAGCTTGGAACTAGAAGTGAGACTCTCCAAGCGATAAAATTTGCTGTTCAAAAAGGACTCCCTTTATCCAAAGAAATTATTCAATCCCTACAGAGCTTCTCACAAAACTCATCCTTAGCTTATCAAATCAGAGATGTGGCGGCAGCTCTACCCTCACAGGCTAGAGGGGAGCTACAAAACCTACTGCAAAGAATGGGGCAGGATATTGTTCAAAGACCCAACGGTTTATTGCTGTTTTTACAGCGGATGGGTGTCCAATTAGAATCGACCATGTCTAAAGCCATGACATCCTTCACACCTGCACCTGTTCCTCCAACCCCTTCTACCCAACAAGCTTCTGTCGTTCAACCTGTCACTCATACTGGAACACAGGAGCAAGTGACTCAGGCAGGCTTTTCTTCCTCGTCTGGGGCTATTGGCTCACCATCTAGTCCTTCTTCATCTTTATTGGAGAATAATAGGGTAGCCTTGACTCGTGAACAAGGAGGTCAGGTTCCTGGACGAACAGCTGAAGCAAATCCAGGGGCACAGGGTGACAGAGTTCCCACAGAATCTCGACAGGTCAATATGAATGCTCAATCTGTGACAAATGCTTTAATGGATACAGTTTCTAAGGTTACTCAAGCTACCGGTCAACAAGGGCAGCCTGCTAATCATACACCTGTCCAGTCATTTGCGAGTGAAACGGCTGTTTTTACTCGTTCATCAGAAACAGCTCGTGCACAAGAGACAGGACAGGCTAACCAAGGAAGCAATACTACTGTTACAAACAGTTCACAGGGAAGCTCCTCTTCGCAATTTACAGATACTATGCTAAGGGGAACAGAGGCCGGGGGCGGACGCCTTTTTTCAGATATATCTACAGCTAATACTTCTGCTATTCAGAATCAATCTGCGGAGGGACAGCAACCAACAACTTTAAAGTCTTATCTAATGCAGCTTTTACAATCCCAAGAGCTATCCAAGCAGGCAGCTGAAAAGGTACAAGGTCTCATTCATACGATTCAGGGACAGCAGATTCTTCTATCCTCTGAAACACAGCAGCCGATTCAAACGTTTATGTTTCAAGCCTTTTATCCGTTTGGAGCAGAGCTGAGGTCAATTTACGGGCAGATTTCAGGTAAAAAGGAAAAAGGGAAAATTGACCCGGAAAACTGTAGAATGTTTTTTCACTTAGAGCTACCAGAGCTAGGGCAAACTGAAATAGATGTTACCATTCAGTCCAATTATCTAGCTATTACTTTATATAGTAAGCAGGTACCGCACGAAGGACATGAATGGCTAAAAGAAAATGAAGTACAGGTCAAGGAAGCTATGAACCAGTTAGGCTATACGCTAACGTCTGTGAAGTGGAAGGAAGTTCAAATGAATGAACCTATGATGTACCATCCAAGTATTGAAGCATCCCGCCTGTATAGTCAGAGTTCCTTTCAAGGAGTGGATATTCGTTTATGAACAACAGGACGGAGCAGTATAAGAAAGCAGTTGCTTTACACTATCAGCCTGATTCCAGTAAAGCGCCAATGGTCAAAGCAAAAGGGAATGGACTAGTTGCTGAAGAAATTATCAAATTAGCTAAGGAAAACGGAGTGCCTATTCAAGAGGACCCAGCCTTAGTTCAGCTTTTAGCTCAGATTGAGATAGATAAAGAAATTCCTGCTGAGCTTTATGGAGTGGTGGCCGAAGTGATGGCTTTGGTATATAGAATGGAGAAAAAGGCTGCGGGCTGGCATGACTAAACGAAGACAGGCTATAGGAAAATATGGGGAACAGCTCGCACTAAAGCAGTATGAATTGGCCGGGTATTCCCTACTTTTCCACAATTATCGCTGTCCTCTCGGTGAAATTGATTTAATTATGCGTAAAGGCCACACCATATTGTTTATCGAGGTGAGGACTCGCACAAGTACAACATATGGGACAGCTGAAGAATCGGTGACTCCAAGAAAGCAGCAGAAAATACGAAAAGTATCTAGTTTTTTTCTCCAGAAAAACCCTCAATACCTGCAAGTTAATCTCCAGTTTGATGTCGTAACCGTATACCTTGATCTTGATGAAAAGAAAGCGTGGTTTAATCGTATTGAACATGCCTTTTAAACAGTTAAATGATCTTTGACCTATCCCTGTTTTAATCCTATTGTATGTTCTTCTATAGCTATATTCCCATAAGCCCTTCTATCAAGATATTTAATTCCTCAAAGATATAGATCCCTTATGAAATATATGTATTTCTATGCGTTTCCTAATTAGAAAGCCTTCTAATAAAAAACTCACCTCGTATCAATGATTATTACATTCCTAAAAGTTCCCTCTGCGTTTCTCTAATCGTATACAATGCCCAACAATAGATTTTATTTCAATATCATTTGTCACAGTTTAAATTAGCCAAAGGAGGTTTTCTATTTGTATGTAAAATGCTTTAGTGCGTATGTCCATGGTCTTGAAGGTCAGATCATAGAGGTGGAGGTGGATATTTCATCCGGTTTACCTCATTTCGATATTGTTGGTCTTCCAGGCTCTGCTCTGAAAGAAGCAAAGGAAAGAGTACGTTCGGCTATAAAAAATAGCGGATTTCAATTTCCAAACAAGAGAATTACAGTAAATCTAGCGCCTGCAAATTTACGTAAGGAGGGTAGCTACTTTGACCTTGCTATCGCTTTTAGCATTCTTATAGCAGATCAACAAATTAAAAGAACGAAATGGTTAGAGGATCAATTAAATGAAGCGTTGATCATTGGAGAGTTAGCTTTGGATGGTCAGGTTAGAAAAAATATGGGCATTCTGCCTCTTGTGATTGCTGCGAAAGAGAAGCATGTACAGCGTATTATTGTCCCTCAGGATAATGTATTAGAAGCTAACGCCTTACGGGAGGTTCGAGCAACGGGTGTAGCTCATTTAAGGGAATTTGTGCATAATATGCAGCAGGGTAGAGGACAACAAAGAGAGCTAAGAGAAGATGTTGTAAGAGCTGTTAATCCTATGGAAGTTGCTTCTCAGCAGAAGCCTTCAACTCTATGGCAGGGAGAGGATTTCGCTGATATTCATGGTCAGATACATGTGAAAAGAGCTTTTGAAATAGCGGCATGCGGTCATCACCACCTGCTTCTAAGCGGTCCTCCCGGCAGTGGAAAAACCCTCCTTGCCAAGAATTTTGTTTCTCTACTGCCTAAGCTCACAGTAAAGGAAGCCATTGAGGTGACTAGGATTTACAGTGTGGCAGGGTTGTTGAAGGAAGAAGAGGGTCTACGCTGGAAAAGAGCCATTCGCTCCCCACACCATACAACGACCCAAGCGGCCATGATAGGAGGAGGTGTTCCGATCAAGCCTGGTGAAATATCACTAGCCCATTATGGTGTCCTATTTTTAGACGAATTCTTAGAGTTTAGAAGAGGAGTCGTAGAAGCTCTAAGAGAGCCTTTGCAAGAAGGTACAATAACCATAAATCGAAGTCATCATTCGTATCATTTTCCTGCTCATTTTCAGTTAATCCTCGCTTTGAATCCGTGTCCATGTGGATACTATGGGTATGAGACAGAACGCAAGTCGTGTGTTTGCTCTGCCCATCAAGTAGCTAGCTATCAGAATAAGCTCTCTGGTCCACTGTTTGACAGGATTGATATGCACTTAGATGTCCCTCCGATCACCTATCAGGATTTAACCCATGGCAGTAAGGAATCTAGAAAGAAAATCACAGACATCAATTATAATTATACTACTGCTAAAATGCGCTCAAGAATCGAAGAGGGGAGAGAGTACAAGCAATGGCGTTCCCCAACAGCTCCCTACAATGGCTTACTAAGCCCTAAAGAGATCAAGAAAGAATGTGTACTTACTCCTGCTGCGGAGGAATTAATTAAACTTGCTTTTGAACAACTCCATATCAGCGCTCGATCCTATCATAAGATTCTTAAGCTTGGTCGCACTATTGCGGATATGAATAAATCTAAGGACATCGATGAAGTAGCGATTGCTGAGGCTATTCAGTTTCGTGTGCTGGACAGAGGATAAAGTATAAAAGCTTTAATTTCATAATAATAATTTGTATCTTTATTAGATTAATGAGGTAATCATATAATGGATTCTTGTAAAGTTAGTTTATTGATTAAACACGTTAAAGTAAAGTCAATGATTTTTTAGTTTTTTTTATAGCCTTGGTTATTAAAGGAACGGTTATTGCTAATAGTAATATAAATGCCAGAAACATAAAAAATGTATTGTAACTAAAGTATACCAAGTTTGTATACTTATTTAAGCCAATAACTGAATCTTGAATGTAATCCTCAGAATTATACATTCCCCTTTCATGTAAAGCATTTCTTAGATTATTTGGAATCGTGTTGTAGTAATTGATTTGCATTTTAATACCAATAGATATGTATACTAAAATTAAAATTGAAATAATAACTTTAATAGTGGCTTTAAGTCTTAATCTTGAAAACCATTTATATAATTCAATTGCAGTCCAAATGGCAAGAGGTATTATGATTGCTAATGGAATTATTGCTGGATTTCCATTTCCACCTCCATAACTGTTTTTTGTAGTAAATAAATCAACAACACTTAGTAGTAACAAGTTTATTACAATTAGAAAAAGGATTTTATATTTCTTTAACACAAACAACCTCTCCTTATAGGAAATCAGTATAAAATTTGTGTATACTGCTTTATTTAAGGACTATCTCTAAGAAATGCGTGACAAACTAATATGAGGAGCATTAGGTTCCCAAGCAAAGGTCTGTGAAGTAGTTAAATTTCGACCTCCATCTGGTCCTTCACCCTAACATAGTCTACACCAGATGTTTCACTATTCTCTGAAATATATATAAACCCCTCTTTTTTAAGAAAATTTAAATCATTAACGTTTTACCATTTTCCTAATTCCAAATAGTTTTGGCATTACGTTTTAAAAAGCTGAGTTGTTTCACGTTTAGTAAGACCACGATACTTTCTAGCTTTCAGAAATCTATGTTGGAATGTGTCTTCTGGGAGTTTTTTGAATACCCTTAGATAGTATAAAGGTATACCTAGTAGATCTGATAACAACCTTCGTCTCCTCAGTGAAGAAATTACCGCTCGTTTAGCTAAAGACTATGTGAAGAATATTGCCTTAAATGATCAAATCGAACCACAAGCACTGGAAATGGCTGATGTGATGACTACTGGAATCATTCAACAATTCCCATCAAATTTTCTGAGATAATATTTTATATCTAAAAGAAATCATATAGTTAAATTCAAATGATTAGCCCCAATTAAGCTTAAGGGGCTTTTTTACAGTCTAAGGATTTATAAAATTTGATACAATGATTTCTTCAAGTTTTATAAATTCTGGCTGCATGCAAAAGCTTCCTCTAATGATGGACTAGACAACCTCTTCGAGAGGGCTTCGATAGAAGCTTTTCTTACGTTGGTAAGAGGGTTTAAGGTAAATATTAGAATATGTTAAGATAAATAAGTGGAGAAAATTGGATTAAGGGGGGATGAAAAATGGAAGATATGGTTGCAGTACGAAAGAAAAAGAAATTAACATTTCAATGGGTCTTTTATACATACTCTTTTTTAATGCTTCTATTCTATATCGCCTATGTATTTATTACGAACGATCGATTTAGTAAAGCAGATCAGAGAATGTCAGGAAATCCTCTTTCGGGAGCTGAACTTGAAAATATTCGTCAATCATGGATGTGGACACAAATTTTTGAAAATTTGTTTCTCGTGTTATTCTTACTAATGTGTCTCGTCTGTATTTTTATAATATCTTATAAAAAAGACAGGAATTTGTATTATCAATTTATGATGACAAACTCTTCCTTAATTCTAGGAATTATCGCATTAAGTTTCGTTTTTAATCAGACTACAATGTTACCTATTGGTAATCTATTACAGATTATATTTATTCCTATAATCACTTTTGCTATTGCCTACTTTTATTTATTATGGGTATTGAGAAAGAAAAGGGGCCCTAGTTGATTGCATGTATAACTCTTCCATGTTATTATTAAACTAACAAAAGGGCGGTGCGCTACACCGTCCTCATACAACACTCGGGTGGGCAACCTCCTGATAAAACGTGAGAGATAACCTGCACCGTGGCGCTAACCTGGGCAGGTTATTTTCGTTTCAAATAAGTAAGAACAGCGAGGAAGAACATTCCAAGCATAATCACTTCTGAAAGCGAAAAATTCATAAGCATCACCTCCATTCTGAGGCATGCTTATCCCACCCAAGCTCTGTTGTATATGTATATTATACCAAATTTTCAGACACAAGTCCGCAGAAGACATGTGTTTTTTATATGGGGAAACGCTAGTGCATCATAGAGATCTTTTCAAGAATATTATGGATTTATTATTAATCCAGTCAGATACGAGGACTTAGAAATCACCATAAAAGCTCATTATAATCCCTTTAATCCAAAGACTTAATTGGTTTATCACTATATAAGCAACAACAGTTAGTGGTACTACAAATAAAAGACTTTTTAAAAAACCCATATTCATATTAAGAAAGATCTTTGTTCTAGAGTTAAATAATAAGATTGCCAGAAAAAAGCAGACCATTACTGTTTGAAGGACTAATAAAGAACCGTGTAATGGCTGAGTAATGATAACGTATTTGGAGACAACAAATGTATAAAGATGAACTAAATAAAGGTATACTGTCGTCCACCAACCCCATTGTTTCCCAAAAAGTAATCCAATCGTTGGGATCATATAAAATGAGATTTCCCATAGTCCTATAAATGTAAGGTATGCATTGGAAATATTAAAATAAAAAGTCCCTATTGAAATCATTACGATTAGGTGAAACAGACATATGCCTATAATGGGGAGTGGGTAATTTTTCATTAGAGTTCCTCCTGATAGTAAACATTAGTTACCTTGATTAAATGTAAACTCATACTCATTAGGCCAATCGATCCAAATATAATCAGGTCCTCTCATTGTACATATTGTGTTTGAATTAATGTAAGAGAAATCTTCTGAACTGATCTTTTCGTCAATAGTAGGATTTAAAATTTCAGAACGAAGAGTTTTCTTGCTATCATTGTATCTCAGAGTCAATAAGCTTCCAGCGGTTAGGTGTATGTCTTCTAAGATTTTTTCATACTCTAATTCGGTATCTTCATTGAAAGCAGCAGATGAATCAATCTTTTCTTTTACTTATATGTAAGCAAGGTCTTGTTGTTTTAAGTATTTTACTAAATCTCTGTAGTCTTTCTCGTAATCGGCAGTCAAATTAACTTCAGTAGGGAAATCTTCATTACTCAAGTCAATGACAATTTCAGGTACTTCGGCATCGAGGTTAATAGTGACATTCCTATTCATGTACTTGTTGAAAAGCATGTTATAATCCGCACTGTTGAGATCTGCCTCTTGATACCGACTGACAAATACTAGAGGCGAAGGAAGGTATGACTAGAACTGAAAAAAGGTAACGAGAACTAATTGAAATGTTAGAAGAATGCACTGTGGAATAGAAGATCACCTTTTACTCATACTAACAAATAAGGAGCGTGATACGGAAATGAAGAAAAATAAGAAATACTATAAAAATATACAAATTCCCTTAGATCAATGGAACAAAGAAATCGATCCAGCTATTATGTCAGGTCAGCATTGGGAAAAAGAAGGACATTCTGTGGGAGAGGTTGATAGTGGCTGGGCAACTGAAGAGAATCAAGAGCTTTTAGAGGGTAAGCCACCTATGGGAGGTATATTTATGCATCCTGTTCATGATGTTACCTATGATGCAAGTACGGTGCAAGATGATCTAGATGAGGAAGATGGTAATGGTGATTAACAGCTTAAAAACTTCTCCTTTCAAGGGAATAGGTGCAGTTTCAAAAGTATTTCCATGAAAATAAGATAAACCGCAGATATAGACAAAAGCAATGGGAACGGAGTCTAGTTCCTTTGTTTTTTGTCGTATATAGTCTTATAGACTTATTTTCTTTAGCAAAATATAGATCAAAAGAAGGAATTTTTTGATTAACAGAGAAGTAGGTATACTTATATACAGATTTATGGCTAGGAATAGAAAGACTGAAAGGGTGTAGCTTAAGGTAAAAATACAAAATAATTAAACAAAGAAATTGTACATATGTGAACATTGAGCAAAAACACGTAAAAAGACAGACACTTATATAGAGATAGAGAGAGATAAAGATATATTTTAAACAGGGGGCATTCGAAAGGAGTAAAATGTGTGCGAAATTCTTCCAATCGGATCCTTTTAACATGCTTGTATATAGGAGCACTTTCATTACTGTCAGCCTGTAGCCAAGTAGCTTATGAGCCTAAAGACCCCGCTTTGCCTATTGATCAGCCTATTTCAACCACAGAAGAACAGAGTGATGAGGCAGGGGCACTCAGTAGCCTATCCATCTCGAAGGTATCCATCATTTCTCAGGATGGTGTAGAGGTTCCACTAGACTCAACAGAGTTTGAGGCAAAGTGGGAAAGTGTATATAGTAGCTTTGTTCCTTCTGAGCAGGTAGCACAGAGAATGCATTATACGGTCATTAGCTGGAATGATGAAGGACAGCCAGCCGTTATGCAGCTTTATCCAGATTCGCTTAAAGTTGGACAGGATTTCTTTAGTGGGCAGGGTTATGAAAGCTTTCTTCAATGGGTTAGAGAATCCCTTGGTTCCCATTATTTCGGTGAGCTTGATTTAGAAAGAATGACCCTTCAAGCGTTAGATATTGGCATGAAGGCTCAGGTTCCTGAGGCGAAAGCAGATTCACTGTTTTCTTTATTGCAGCAAGCAGTTCTTCAGAAAGGGGACATTAGAATTAAGTCTCCTTTATACCCGTATTACAAGGTGGATGTAGAGTATGGAGGTAAAAAATATCTAAGCTTTGATATTATTACTCCTACCCTCATATCTTTACAGGACGGACAGGACCGATGGTACTATCAACTAAATCAATCTTTGCTTTCTGAGCTAGCTGAGGTTATACCACTGCAGGACTATTCCGTTTATCATGTGAAGCATTTATTTCAGGCTAGCGGGCTTGAAGTTGATGATGGAGAGGCAAAGATTCTCTTAGATGAGGTTACTGACGACCAGCTAAGGATTAGATCACATATTCATGAAATCACAAGGTATTTAGCAACAGCACAGCCGGTTGATTTATTGGAGCATTGGGGTTCAAATGACCAACAGCTTCTAGCCACGTTTACTTACCCAAACGAGCAGAATCAACAGGTGTATATTTATGACCATTATTTTATCTATGAAGATCAGTTTTACGACTTAATGAATGTACAGGAAAGATTTAAAGAACTAGTTGCTAGCTTCCAGTAAAACAAGCATTTAGCATGGCGAAATAAAGTTCGACAAACGTTCAAAGATATTGTAAGCTGATAAAGGAAGAAAAACACTACACAGTCAAATGTCATTGGATAGGAGGACGAAAGATGAATATCCATGAGTACCAAGGGAAAGAAGTACTAAGACAGTACGGAGTTAGCGTTCCAGTTGGAAAGGTTGCTTTCTCTGTAGATGAAGCGGTAGAAGCCGCTAAAGAATTAGGTACACAGGTAACCGTTGTAAAAGCTCAAATCCATGCTGGAGGAAGAGGAAAAGCTGGTGGAGTTAAAGTAGCCAAAAGCCTAGATGAGGTTCGTACTTACGCATCTGAAATTCTAGGGAAGGTGTTAGTAACTCACCAAACAGGTCCAGAGGGGAAAGAAGTAAAGCGTTTACTTATTGAGCAAGGCTGCGATATTAAAAAAGAATATTACGTTGGTGTTGTAGTAGACCGTGGTCGCGTTGTGATGATGGCATCTGAAGAAGGTGGAATGGATATTGAAGAGGTAGCGGCTAACACTCCTGAAAAGATTTTCAGTGAAGTGATTGATCCAGCTATCGGTTTAATGCCTTTCCAAGCGCGTAAGTTAGCTTATGCTATCAACATTCCTAAAGAACTAGTGAATAAGACAGTAAAGTTTATGACAGCTCTATATCAAGCATTTGTGGACAAAGATTGCTCTATGGCTGAAATTAATCCTCTAGTTGTGACTGGAGATGGAAACGTTATGGCTTTAGATGCTAAGCTTAACTTTGACTCAAACGCTTTGTTTAGACATGCAGATATTGTTGAATTGCGTGATCTAGAAGAAGAGGATGAAAAGGAAATTCAAGCGTCTAAATATGACTTAAGCTATATTGCTCTTGAAGGTAACATTGGCTGCTTAGTTAATGGAGCTGGACTAGCTATGGCAACGATGGATATTGTTAAGCATTACGGTGGAGAACCCGCTAACTTCCTTGACGTTGGGGGCGGAGCTACTACTGAAAAGGTTACAGAAGCCTTTAAAATTATTTTATCTGATGAGAGCGTTAAAGGCATCTTCGTCAATATCTTCGGCGGTATCATGAAGTGTGATATCATCGCTAACGGTGTTGTTGAAGCGGCTAAGCAGGTAGGATTAGAGCGTCCACTTGTTGTTCGTTTAGAAGGAACGAATGTAGAACTTGGTAAGAAGATTCTAAACGAATCTGGATTAAACATTGTAGCGGCTGGCTCTATGGCTGACGGCGCTGAGAAAATTGTCTCATTAGTAAAATAAGAAAGGCGGTATAACGAGCATGAGTGTCTTAATTAACAAAGATACAAAAGTAATTGGTCAAGGTATAACGGGTTCTACGGGACTTTTTCATACAAAGCAAGCCATTGAATATGGCACTAAAATGGTTGGTGCTGTAACACCTGGTAAAGGTGGAACAAAGATCGAAGAGATCGATCTTCCTGTCTTTAATACAGTAAAAGAAGCTAAAGAAGCTACTGGAGCAACAGCTAGTGTAGTTTATGTACCTCCTGCTTTTGCCGCTGATGCTATTTTAGAAGCTGCTGATGCTGAGTTAGATTTAGTTATTTGTATTACTGAGGGTATCCCTGTATTAGATATGGTTAAGGTAAAGCGCTATTTAGAAGGTAAAAAGACACGCCTTATCGGACCAAACTGTCCAGGTGTTATCACTCCGGATGAGTGTAAAATCGGGATTATGCCAGGATATATTCATAAAAAAGGTCACGTTGGAGTTGTTTCTAGAAGTGGAACTCTAACTTATGAAGCAGTGCACCAATTATCTACTCGTGGTATTGGACAGTCCTCTGCTGTTGGTATTGGTGGAGACCCTGTTAATGGGACAAACTTTATTGACGTGCTAAACATGTTCAATGAAGATCCAGATACGTATGCTGTGATTATGATTGGTGAAATCGGTGGTACAGCAGAAGAGGAAGCAGCAGCTTGGATTAAAGCAAATATGACTAAGCCTGTTGTCGGATTTATTGGTGGTCAAACAGCTCCTCCAGGGAAGCGTATGGGGCATGCTGGTGCTATCATTTCAGGTGGTAAAGGAACAGCTAGTGAAAAAATCGCAACTCTTGAGTCCTGCGGTGTTAAGGTAGCAAGAACTCCATCTGTTATGGGTGAAACTTTAGTAGGTGTACTAGAGGAAAAAGGTCTTCTAGAAAAGTGTGTGACACATAAAAGTGAATAAACAACGTTAACTTTCAAGAGCTACACCAACGCAGGTGTAGCTCTTTTTATTAAAAAGGAGTGAAGAAGTGGATAAGCTATTTCTAGGTTTAAGCTGTACGCCTGGTGTAGGCTGGAGCACTATTCATAAGCTGTTGAGTCATGGAATGGATCAAGAATCCATGGGCTGGAGTCAGGAGCAATGGAAGCAGCATTATCCTTTTTTAAAGGATGAGCAGTGTAACCAGTTAAGCAAACATGTACATATAGATTTTTTAGAAAAGCTATTGCTTGAATTAAAAGCTAAAGATATTTATCTCATTCCCATTACAGATCCTCGTTACCCTCCTATGCTAAAGGAAATTTTTGATCCGCCATGGCTACTTTTCGCTAAGGGATCAATCTCTCTATTATCCCAACCGTGTCTTTCCTTTGTAGGTTCGAGAAAAACAACAAAATATGGAATTGCTGCAACAGTCAAATTGGTTACCTCATTAGTTCAACAGGATTGGTGTGTTGTAAGTGGAATGGCGTTAGGAATTGATGCGGTTAGTCACCGAGTTGCTTTACAAGAAAAAGGGGCTACCATAGCCGTTCTTGGATCAGGGATTGATATTCCTTATCCTAGTCAGCATAAGCAGTTATATGAGCAAATCACACAGAATGGTTTGATTCTTTCTGAGTATCCTCCTGGGGTTAGAGCACATCCTGGTTTTTTTCCTAAACGAAATCGTATTATTTCGGGTATAAGTTATGGTACAGTGGTGATTGAAGCGAATAAAAGAAGCGGTTCATTAATCACGGCTCAGCTAGCTTTAGAGCAAGGTAGAGAAGTGTTTGCTGTACCTGGGTCAATTTTTGACCAACAATCTATTGGGACAAATCTACTCATTCAGCAGCATGGGGCTAAGCTAGTTTTAGAGCATTCAGATATTACTCAGGAGTTTTCTCATTTAGATCTAAATAATGACATGCAGGGAAATAAAAAAAGACTAAAGATCGAGGAAAAGGTGGATGATATAGAAAAGCGTGTGTTAGCACAGCTCGCCTTTGAGAAAAAGCACGTACAGGAGCTATGTGAAGAGCTTGAGCTTTCTTTTTCAGAGCTATCTAGTCTACTTCTTAGACTAGAAATGAAGAAGCTTGTTCAAGCGTTACCAGGCTCATATTATCAGAGCATTGGTTCATAATTATATAGAAAGAAAAATGTCCAATTATCGATCTTTTAACGATCTAGTTCATGATCTGTTTGACAAATGGAAGATTATTGTTCCATAATGAAGAAGATTTTATTTCACATGAGAGGGGGAGAACATCTCATGGCAGAATCCTTGGTTATAGTGGAATCTCCCGCTAAGGCTAAAACAATAGGCAAATACTTAGGGAAAAAGTTCGTGGTCAAAGCGTCCATGGGACATGTCAGAGATTTACCTAAAAGTCAGATGGGAGTCGATCCAAAGGATAATTTTGCTCCCAAATATATTACGATTCGTGGTAAAGGAAACGTATTAAAAGATTTAAAAGATGCCGCAAAGAAAGTAAAAAACATCTATCTGGCAGCTGACCCTGATCGTGAAGGTGAAGCGATCGCTTGGCATTTAGCGAATAGCTTAAATATAGATCCTAATTCGAAATGTCGTGTTGTATTCAATGAAATTACAAAGGATGCCATTAAAGAGGCGTTTAAGCATCCTCGTCCAATAGATATGGATCTTGTTGATGCTCAGCAGGCTAGGAGAATTTTAGATCGTTTAGTAGGCTACAATATTAGCCCTATTTTATGGAAAAAGGTGAAAAAGGGCTTAAGTGCAGGACGTGTACAATCTGTCGCTGTTAAAATGATCATTGATCGTGAAAATGAAATTAAACAGTTTGTACCTGAGGAATATTGGAGTATTACCGCGAACCTTATTAAGGATAAGGTAGGGTTTGAGGCTAAATATTACGGAGAAAAAGGGAAGAAGAAAGACTTACCTAATGAAGAAAGCGTTAAGGAAGTTTTAGCTAAAATCAAAAATAAACCGTTTGTGATTCAATCCGTTCAAAAAAAGGAAAGAAAAAGAAACCCGTCTCTTCCTTTTATCACAAGCTCATTGCAACAAGAGGCGGCTAGAAAGCTAAACTTCCGAGCAGCCAAAACGATGATGATTGCTCAGCAACTTTATGAAGGGGTTGACCTTGGCAAACAGGGTACAGTCGGTTTGATTACATATATGAGAACGGACTCTACCAGAATTTCAGATACAGCGAAAAAAGAAGCGAAGGATTATATTGTTGGGAAGTTCGGTGAATCCTTTGCTACAAAGGGTCAAGCTCAAGCAAAGAGCAACTCGAAAGCACAGGATGCGCATGAAGGGATACGTCCTACATCGGCTGTCCTTACTCCAGATGAGTTAAAGACTTATCTATCTAGGGATCAATTGAGATTGTATCGCTTAATATGGGAACGTTTTATAGCTAGCCAAATGGCTCCAGCTATTTTGGATACGATGACTGTTGATTTTGATGTGAATGGAGCAACATTCCGTTCCACTGGATCTAAGGTGAAGTTTCCTGGATTTATGAAGGTATATATTGAAGGAAATGATGATGGCAAGAAGGAAGAGGATAAAATTCTTCCTAATATGGATGAAGGTGAAACCGTTAAGGCGAAAGAGATCGATCCTAAGCAGCACTTTACTCAGCCACCACCAAGGTACACAGAAGCAAGACTTGTCCGTACTTTAGAGGAATTGGGTATCGGTCGTCCTTCAACATATGCGCCTACACTAGAAACGATTCAGAAGCGTGGTTACGTAGCATTAGACGAGAAGAGATTCGTTCCTACTGAGCTAGGGGAGATCGTGATCGAGCTCATGGTAGAATTTTTTCCTGAAATTCTTGATGTTACGTTTACAGTTGATATGGAAAGTAATCTAGACCATATTGAAGAAGGAAATGAGAACTGGGTTCGAGTTCTCGATCAATTCTACCAGGATTTCGAGAAGCGAGTTACGTATGCAGCGGAAGAAATGAAAGAGGTTGAACTAGAGGATGAGGTTTCGGACGAGGTTTGTGAGAAGTGTGGCAAACCACTGGTTTATAAGCTAGGTCGATTTGGTAAATTCTTAGCTTGCTCTGGATTTCCCGACTGTCGGAATACAAAACCAATTATGAAGGAAATCGGAGTCGAATGTCCTAAATGTAAGAAGGGACAAATCGTAGAGCGAAAGTCAAAGAAAAGAAGACTTTTCTACGGCTGTAACCAATATCCAGAATGTGATTTTGTATCATGGGATAAACCAATCACAAGAACGTGTCCAAAATGCTCTCAAATGCTTGTAGAGAAGAAGTCCAAGAAGGATACAAAGATTCAATGTGTTGCTTGTGATTATGAAGAAAATAAAGCGTAATGCCATAGAAGGGATTGTAGCAGCATGGGTCAGCAGGTTGTACATGTAATTGGAGCAGGATTAGCAGGAAGTGAGGCAGCTTGGCAAATAGCTAAGCAAGGTGTTCAGGTGCATTTATACGAGATGCGTCCTGTTAGACAGACACCAGCCCATCATACTGAACAATTTGCGGAGTTGGTTTGCAGTAATTCACTTAGAGCGAATCAACTCACTAATGCTGTTGGAGTTTTGAAGGAAGAAATGCGAAAGCTCGATTCTGTCATTATTCGAGCAGCAGATGAGTGTGCCGTTCCAGCAGGTGGAGCCCTCGCAGTAGACAGACATGAATTTGCGGCAAAGGTAACAGAATATGTTCAAGGACATCCGAATATTACAGTGTTTCGAGAAGAGGTAACAGAAACTCCTTCCGGTGTTACTATTATGGCGACAGGACCATTAACTTCTGCTGCCCTATCCGAACAGCTTAAGCAGTTAACTAGTGAAGAATATTTGTATTTTTACGATGCTGCGGCTCCAATTATAGAGAAAGACTCTATCGATATGGAGAAGGTATTTCTAGCTTCAAGATATGATAAGGGTGAAGCGGCCTATCTAAACTGTCCAATGAATGAGGAAGAATTTAATCGGTTCTATGAAGCATTAATGGAAGCAGAGACCGTTCCCTTAAAAGAGTTTGAGAAAGAAATCTTTTTTGAGGGCTGTATGCCTATAGAAGTCATGATAAAGCGCGGGAAGCAAACGGTGTTATTTGGTCCAATGAAGCCAGTTGGATTAATAGACCCTAGAACCGGAAAACAGCCTTTTGCCGTTGTCCAACTGAGGCAGGATAATGCTGCTGGAACCTTATATAACATAGTAGGGTTTCAGACTCATTTGAAATGGGGAGATCAAAAGAAAGTTCTTCAACTCATTCCTGGTTTAGAGCAAGCGGAAATCGTACGTTATGGGGTCATGCACAGAAATACATTTATAAATTCACCTAGACTATTAAACCCAACCTATCAATATAAGGATAACCCTTCTTTATTTTTCGCCGGGCAAATGACCGGAGTTGAAGGATACGTGGAATCTGCAGCCTCTGGACTTATAGCTGGAACGAATGCAGGGCGGTTAGCTCAAGAACTAGAGCCACTTGTTTTTCCTAAGGAAACAGCAATTGGTAGTATGAGTCATTACATTACCTCAGCTAGTCCTACAAACTTTCAGCCAATGAATGCTAATTTTGGCTTATTACCACCACTTGAGAAGAAAATTAAAAACAAACAAGAACGAAATACGGCATTAGCTGAACGAGCACTGACAACAATTCAGAATTTTTCACAAAATATACACACTTAGGATTGCATATGTTTTGTACAGTATGGTACTATTAAGTTGCTATTGAGGGTGATCTTGATGAAAACTGCCAACGAAGATATGCTTCGATCCTTTATAGAATATCTTCAAGTAGAAAAAAATGCTTCCTCACATACGATAAGCAACTATGAACGAGATATTCATGATTTTGTAGAATTTATGAAGCAGCAGATCATCACTGATTTTGCTGCTGTTTCTTATTTCCAAATTAGAGGCTATTTATCAATTTTATACAAGAAAGAGTACAATCGGAGAACCATTGCCCGAAAGTGCTCCAGTTTAAGGAGCTTTTATCGTTTTTTAATGCGTGAGGGAAACCTATCTTTTAATCCGTTTCAACTTGTAACAACGCCTAAACTGGATAAAAGATTACCTCAGTATTTTTACCCTCAGGATTTGGAGCCATTATTTCAAGTATCTGATACATCACAGCCATTAGGTCAACGGAATCAGGCAATGCTCGAAGTCTTATATGCTTCTGGCGTCCGTGTTAGTGAATTAGTTGGTTTAGATGTTCAAGATATTGATTTAGATGTTGGTATGGCATTAGTTTTTGGTAAAGGAGCTAAGGAGCGCTACGTTCCTTTAGGACAATTTGCACTTGATGTCCTAGATTTGTACATCCAAGACGGACGAAAAACACTAAATACTAAAAATGAACAGGCACTATTCCTGAACTATCGCGGTAGTAGAATCACAGATCGTAGTGTTCGAAGGTTATTAACTCAAATGATTGACCAAACTTCTATTAATCAGAATATTACCCCTCATAAATTAAGACATACTTTTGCTACACATTTATTAGAGGGGGGTGCAGATTTACGTTCTGTTCAGGAGCTATTAGGTCATGTTAATATATCAACGACTCAAATTTATACTCACATTAGTAATGAACGACTTAGAGAGGTTTATCGAAGAGCTCACCCTCGCTCAAAATGAAACCTTATAGGACTAAGAAAAACGAATGGATGCATAGATTTATCATGGACTGAAACTGTGATGAGGAAAATGCGTAGAACAAGAGAGGCATCAATAGCGGAAGTGAGCTATTTGGTGTAGGAATGTAGAATTTAGGAGGCGAAAGCGATGGAACACAAATTTCACGCTACAACGATTTTTGCTGTTCATCATAATGGTGAAGCTGCAATGACTGGTGATGGTCAGGTTACTTTTGGGAATGCCATGGTAATGAAGCACTCAGCGAAAAAAGTACGCAGACTTTATAAAAATCAAGTGGTCGCTGGATTTGCTGGTTCTGTAGCAGACGCTTTGACTATTTTTGAAATGTTCGAGGGAAAGCTAGAGGAATATCATGGTAGCTTAAAGCGTGCCGCTGTTGAATTAGCAAAGCTATGGAGAAGTGATAAAGTATTAAGACGTCTTGAAGCGATGATGATCGTGATGGATAAGGAGGATTTATTGCTTATATCTGGTACTGGTGAAGTCATCGAGCCAGATGATGGAATTCTTGCCATTGGTTCTGGTGGTAGCTATGCCTTATCTGCCGGGAGAGCTTTGAAACGCTATGCTCCTCACCTTTCTGCTCAAGAAATCTCAGAAGCTGCTTTAACGATGGCAGGAGAGATTTGTGTCTATACGAATGATCAACTGATTACAGAGGTATTAAAATAATACTCTGACAAGGGAGGGTGTTTTGTTTTGACTAAGCAGGCGTATACTCCAAAACAAATCGTCGAGGAGCTCGACAAATATATCGTAGGTCAGAAGCAAGCCAAAAAATCTGTTGCCATTGCGCTGCGTAACCGATATCGCAGAAGCTTACTTGCTTCTCATTTGCAGGACGAAATTGTTCCTAAGAACATCTTGATGATTGGGCCTACAGGTGTAGGGAAAACAGAAATTGCTCGACGTCTCGCAAAGCTTGTGGGGGCACCTTTTGTCAAAGTAGAAGCAACGAAGTTCACTGAGGTTGGTTACGTTGGTCGCGATGTTGAATCTATGGTCAGAGATTTAGTAGAGACGTCTATACGTATCGTCAAAGAAGAAAGGCTTGTCGATGTTCAAGAACAAGCTGAAATAAATGCGAATGAAAGATTAGTGGATCTCCTTGTTCCTACAAAAAAACAAAAACAATCCTTTAAGAACCCATTAGAAATGCTTTTTGGTGGTCAAGAGGAAGATAAGCCTGATGATAATCAAACAAAGCAAGAAGAGGATCTTATTTTGCGAAAGCGTCAGATGAAGCATAAGCTCGATCTTGGGGAGCTTGAAGATCATCTAGTGGTTATTGAGGTTGAAGATCAGGGTCCAAACATGTTTGAGATTTTCTCAGGTCAAGGCGTTGAACAGATGGGGATTAACATGCAGGATTTGTTCGGTAATATGATGCCTAAAAAGAAGAAAAAGAAAAAGCTCCCTGTCTCTGATGCACGAAAAATATTGACACAAATTGAAGCGAATAAGTTAATTGATATGGATGAAGTGCAACAAGAGTCCATTCGCCGAGCTGAACAAAGCGGAATTATTTTTATCGATGAGATTGATAAAATCGCTGGTAAGCAAGGAAATCAATCAGCAGATGTTTCTCGTGAAGGTGTGCAAAGAGATATACTTCCAATCGTTGAGGGTTCAACTATTGTAACGAAATATGGACCGATTAAAACGGATTATATTCTTTTTATTGCAGCTGGCGCCTTCCATATGGCTAAACCATCTGATCTTATTCCCGAACTCCAAGGTAGGTTTCCAATTCGCGTTGAGCTAACAGACCTTCTGGTTGAGGATTTTATTCGAATCCTTACCGAGCCTAGAAATGCATTAACAAAACAATATACAGCCTTATTAGAGACAGAAGGTATAAAAATAGAATTTTCTGACGAAGCTATAGCAGAGATAGCCAATATTGCCACTCAAGTGAACAGAGATACAGATAATATTGGGGCTAGACGATTGCATACAATACTGGAAAAGCTACTCGAGGACTTATCCTTCGAGGCACCAGACATCACCTTAGAAAAAATCGTGATCACACCGGCCTATGTAAATGAGAAGCTTGGTGGAATTATTAAGAATAAAGATCTATCTCAGTATATCCTTTAATTTTGTTTAATAGATTCCGATATATTTGATATTGATAACAAATGAAAATATGACTAAATAGGAGGCACAGCAATGGAATTATTATCAAGAACTAGACGAATTAACAGCATGCTGCAAGCAGCATCTGGCCCTGTAAACTTTAAAGAAATGGCAGAGGTTCTCAGTGAAGTAATAAGTGCAAACATCTTTGTAGTAAGTCGTAAAGGAAAACTATTAGGAATCTCTATTGCTCAAGAAATCTCAAATGAAAGAATGACACATTATTTAGAAGACAAGCAATTCCCTGAGGATTATACACAAGGTATTTTGAAGATTACGGAAACTTCTGCAAACTTAGATATTGATAGTCCATACACGTCATTCCCAGTTGAAATGAAGTCTTTCTATTCTGAAGCTCTCACAACTGTTGTTCCTATTCTTGGTGGTGGAGAAAGAATTGGGACACTTGTACTTGGAAGAGTGAAAGATAAATTTGAAGATGATGACCTCATTTTAGCGGAATATGGAGCTACAGTTGTTGGGATGGAGATCCTCCGTGAAAGAGCGGAAGAAATTGAACAGGAAGCAAGAAGTAAAGCCGTTGTTCAAATGGCGATTAGCTCCCTTTCCTATAGTGAATTAGAAGCGGTTGAACATATCTTCGAGGAGCTTGATGGAAAAGAAGGTCTTCTTGTAGCAAGTAAGATTGCTGATCGTGTAGGAATTACTCGTTCTGTTATTGTTAACGCTTTGCGTAAGCTTGAAAGTGCAGGTGTGATTGAATCAAGATCACTTGGTATGAAAGGAACGTACATCAAAGTGTTAAATGAAAAGTTAATCGGAGAATTAGAAAAATTAAAGCAATCTTAATAGCCCCAGCCAGCTATATCATGAAATAAAAACAAACAAAGCTAGTAGGAAGTGTTTGATACACCTTCTACTAGCTTTTTGTTTTGATCATTTTTTAGTATGAAAATGTTTATAGACAAAAAGGAAAAAACATGCAACACTTTGTAAGAGTTTGTCAAAAGAAGGATGTAAATATATGTAGTTATCTGTTGGATTTCAAGAGGGCATCTTCCTTATTTTTTAAAAAGTAATTCTAATCATTATGCACAATTAGACCTATTCGGTTAAAATGCTCTGTTTCTGTCTAGGACTTTTAGCCTGTTTTCTTATTTTTCGAAAAAAATAAGAGGATTTTAGCGTATTTTGTAGAATTTTGTTTACTAGAGTTTTAGGAACTTTTCAGGTAAAGGAGGTAGGTTGACTAGTGAATCTTTTTCCAAGCAATTTTCAAAGATTAGAAGGTGCTATGAATGCTGCAACATTAACACAGAAAACCATTTCGTCTAATATTGCAAACGTTGATACGCCAAATTATAAAGCTAAAGAAGTGGCTTTTCAATCCGAGCTAAAAAAAGCTATGGACAGTCAAGCACATTTACGAGCACATAAGACAAATGAACAACACATCTCATTTAGCACTGAGGCTCAACAAACCATACAACCAAAAATAAGAGTTCAAACAAATACACTGTTTAATCACAATGGGAATAACGTTGATTTAGACTATGAAATGGCTCAGCTAGCCAAAAACCAACTGTATTACGACGCAGTTAAGGAAAGACTAAATGGGCATTTAAACAGTTTGAGAACAGTAATTACTGAAGGGAGGTAAGTAGATGAGCTTATTTAGCGCATTAAATAACAGTGCTTCTGCTTTAACAGCTAATCGTTTTCGAATGGATGTTATATCTAGTAATGTAGCCAATGCTCAGACGACTAGAGCAAGGTTTGTGAACGGTGAATGGCAGCCTTATCAAAGGAAAATGGTACATATTGCACCGTCCGGAACAAAAAGATTTGACTCCTTGCTTCAAAAGGCGATGGGCAAACAGGATGAAAGCTCACAGGGTGTAAAAGTAACTAGGATTGTTGAGGATCAAGCTCCATTTAAGCTTGTTTATGACCCCGACCATCCTGATGCTAATGAGGAAGGATATGTGAGTCTGCCAAACGTAGATATAGCTAAAGAAATGGTAGATTTAATGTCGGCTACTAGATCATATGATGCAAATGTAACTGTATTGAATGCAACAAAAAGCATGTTTGTAAAAGCATTAGAAATCGGGAAAGGATAGGAGGCTTAGAATAATATGGATAACATTGGATCCATTCAGTCGACAATATTGTCACCTAGACAGTCAGTAAATACAGTTGAAAAAGAAAGCCAAGGCACCTCTTTTTCTTCCGTTCTTACGGATGCTCTTGATCAGGTAAGTACATATCAGCGCGAATCGCAAGCATTAACTAACCAATTAGTTACCGGGCAGGTCGATGATGTTCATCAGGTCATGATCGCCGCACAAAAAGCGAGTCTTTCTTTACAGCTCACCGTCCAGGTAAGAAATAAGATCGTTGAATCTTACCAGGAGATAATGAGAATGCAGGTTTAATTGGTCGAACTAAGGCGGGGTGAACTATGAGAGAGCAGCTACTAAGAATAAAAGATAGAGGTTTAGAAACGTGGAGCCAGCTGGCAAATCGGCAAAAAGTCATTATTATTGGTATTATTGTCCTTCTACTTGTATCCTTAATTCTCTTGATCAGCTGGGCATCTAAACCGGAATATGCAACGTTATACACAAACCTATCTCAATCGGAAACAGGCGAGATTGTTTCAGAGATTGAATCAAGAGGAATTCCAGTTCAGATAGCTCCAGACGGAAGAAGTGTTAGTGTTCCGCGAACAGAAGTAGAAAGATTAAAAGTAGAATTGGCTTATGCTGGAATACCACGTAGTGGAAACATTAACTATAGTGTGTTCAGTGAAAACATGGGATTTGGTACAACGGATCGTCAATTCGATGTTGTTGAACGAGATGCGATGCAAAATGAATTGCGTTATTTAATTGAACAAATCGATGGGATTGATCAAGCTAAAGTGATGATCACTTTACCAAAGGAAAGTGTTTGGCTCATGAATGAGGAACAAGCTGCAACAGCGTCGGTATTGCTGACTACAAGACAGGGATTGGAGCTTAACCAAGTTCAGGTTCAAGGTCTATATCACTTGATAAGTAAAAGTGTTCCTCAGCTACCAGTTGAAAACATTGTTGTAATGGATCAAAATTGGGGCAGCTATGAGCTTGCAGATCCTACTGAGCTAGATACGACCTTATCACAGCATCAGCAACAACGTCAGGTCATTCGAGATATTGAGAGAGATATTCAAAGAGAATTACAGCAAATGCTTGGTATCATTATGGGCCAAAATCGTGTTGTAGTTTCCGTATTTGCTAATGTGAATTTTGATCGAGAAACACGTGAGGAGCATCTTGTAACACCAACTGCGCCAGACACGAATGAAGGAATTGCTGTTAGTATCGAGAGAATACAGGAATCCTTTGAAGGTCAAGGAGGTACAGTCGGAGGTATCCCTGGAACTGGTGATGGAGATATAGCCGGCTACCAAGGGGCAGAAGGCTCTGGAGATAGTGAGTATGAAAGAATAGAAGAGCGAATTAATCGCGATGTAAATAGGATATTTCGTAATATTGTTGCTAGCCCATATACAATTGAAGACTTGACCATCAATGTCGGCTTTGAGCCTGTTGATCCAGAAACTGATTCTGAGGAGACTGTGGAGGGTATCAGAGGGATTTTGAGATCTGTTGTAAGTACATATATGAGTACAAGCAGCGTAGAGTTTACTCAAGATGAACTAGATCAGAAAATTAATGTCTTCACAAGTACATTCAGCGGCACTCCAGAATTTGAAACACCAACGGCTGAAGCAAACAACATTTGGCTGTACATTCTAGGTGGAGTAGCAGCATTAGCCATCGGAGCTCTTGCTTACGTGTTAATTAGAAATCGTCGTAAGAATGAGGAAGCTGAAGCTGAAGAAGAGATTCCAGCAGCTCCTTTCTTAGAGGAATTTGATTTTGATCAAGAAAATGAAGAAACAGCAAGAAGAAAACGCATTGAAAGATTAGCGAAGAACAAGCCAGAGGAGTTTGTTAAGCTGTTAAGAACATGGTTAGCAGATGACTAGGAGTGAGAGACATGGCTAAAGCATTAAAGGAAATTACCGGGAAGCAAAAAGCAGCTTTGCTTATGGTTTCCCTTGGACCAGAGGTATCAGCGCAAATCTTTAAGCATTTAAATGAGGATGAAATTGAACAACTAACGTTAGAAATTGCAAATGTTCGTAGGGTGGATCAAGCACAGAAAGAATCTATACTGGATGAGTTTAATGAGATGTGTTTAGCTCAGGATTACATTAGCCAAGGTGGTATAGCTTACGCTAAGGATATTCTGGAGAAGGCTTTAGGACAAGAGAAGGCCCTAGGTATTATCAATCGTTTGACAGCCACACTTCAGGTTAGACCATTCGATTTTGCTAGAAAAGCTGATCCTAATCAGATTTTAAACTTTATTCAAAATGAACACTCTCAAACAATTGCCTTAGTTTTATCTTACTTGGAGGCAAGTCAGTCTGCGCAAATTCTATCTGAGCTAACTCCTGAGAAGCAATCAGATGTGGCCAGAAGAATTGCATTGATGGATAGCACTTCTCCTGAAGTGATTAATCAAGTTGAGCGTATTCTAGAGCAAAAGCTATCGGCTACTGTCACTCATGATTATACTCAAGCCGGGGGAGTAGAAGCAGTTGTTCAAGTGCTTAACGGTGTAGACCGTAGTACGGAAAGAACCATTTTAGATGCTCTTGAGATTGAAGATCCAGAATTAGCTGAAGAAATTAAGAAGAGAATGTTTGTCTTTGAAGATATTGTTACTCTTGATAACCGATCCATTCAAAGAGTTATTAGAGATGTTCAGAATGAGGATCTATTACTTGCCCTGAAGGTCTCAAGCGAAGAAGTAAAAGAATCACTATTTGCCAATATGTCCAAACGTATGGCGGATACGTTTAAAGAAGAAATGGAATATATGGGGCCTGTACGCTTACGTGATGTAGAGGAAGCTCAGACAAGAATTGTAGCAACTATTAGACGCCTAGAAGAGGCTGGAGAGGTTATCATTGCTCGTGGCGGAGGAGATGACATCGTTGTCTAACGTTTATAAGTCTAGAGTTGTATCTAGTATTGGTCAAAAGATGCTTTCTCACCAAAAGATTCATAACAAGCAGCAGGAAGATAAATTAATTGGTTTAAATGTTGAGCAGATAAAAAGTGAGATTGAGATTGTAACAGAGCAAAAAAAGGTGCTAGAGCTTGAGGTTGAAGGGTTGCTAGCTCAGCTTAGAGAGCTTGATGAAAAAATCAACACAGATAAAAGGACAGCGCAAGATGAGATTGAGCAATTGTGGCAGACAACGAAGCAAGAAATAGAGCAGCTTTCAGAAGAGACTTTGAAAAGCGCTCAGGAGCAAGGCTTTGAACAAGGCTATCAAGCTGGATATAAGCAAGTGCAGGAGGAATTGGAGCATAAAAAAGTAGAATTGCGTTCCATCGTTGAGAAGGCCTATGAGCATAAAGATAGAATCATCCAAGACTCTGAGCCTTTTCTGCTAGAGCTTAGTGTAAAAATGGCAAAGAAAATTTTACAGCATGAGCTCGAAACATCTGAAAAGCAGATTATAGAAATGATTCAGCATAGCTTGAAATTAGTCAAAGAACGTGGAGATATTGTTATTGAGGTTAATCCAACTGATTATCCTATTCTATTAACACACTTAGATGAGCTAGAGGAGTATCTGGATGATTCACAGGAGCTAAAGGTTATTCCCGCTGACGTTTCTCAGGTTAGTCAAGGCTGCTTCATTCATACCGAACGAGGTACCTATGATGTTACGATTGACAATCAGCTACAGGAGCTGAAAAACCAATTGCTTGCCTTGTTTGAGGAGAGTGTCTGTGAATGATTAACACGACCGAGAATTACCTCAGATGTGTAGAGGAAAGTCAGACTATTAAAAAGCATGGAAAAGTGTCGCAGGTGATAGGATTAACGATTGAATCTGACGGCCCTGAATCAAACATTGGGGAAATTTGCTATATCTACCCCCAGAACAACGGGAATCCAATTGAAGCTGAGGTAGTTGGCTTTAAAGGAAATAAGGTTCTGCTAATGCCGCTAAATGATATTGCACAGATTGGTCCAGGTAGCTTGGTTGTAGGAACAGGGGAGCCACTGCAAATAAAAGTAGGCTCAGCTATTCTAGGGCGTGTCCTTGATGGGAGAGGAAAGCTATTAGATGGTGGTAGATTTCCTAGAGGATTAAAAAACTACTCAACAAATAATCCGCCTCCTAATCCTATGAATCGCCCACGAATAACAACACCTCTTGAGGTAGGCGTAAAATCAATTGATGGCTTGTTGACATTAGGAAAAGGTCAAAGGGTCGGGATTTTTGCCGGAAGTGGTGTAGGAAAAAGTACTTTACTAGGAATGATCGCTAGAAATACGACGGCTGATATTAATGTGATTGCTCTGATTGGAGAAAGGGGTAGAGAGGTTAAAGATTTTATAGAACGTGACTTAGGCCCGGAAGGACTTGCACGCTCAGTTATTGTAGTCGCTACCTCAGACCAACCAGCTCTTCAACGGATTAAGGGAGCTTTAACGGCAACTGCTATTGCGGAGTATTTCAGAGATCAGGGCAAAAATGTGATGCTAATGATGGATTCGGTCACAAGGTTTGCAATGGCCCAGCGTGAGGTAGGCCTAGCTATCGGTGAACCACCAGCAAGTAAAGGCTATACGCCAAGTGTGTTTGCCCTATTGCCAAAGCTGCTAGAACGAGCTGGTACATCAAATCAAGGGTCTATTACAGCTTTTTATACGGTACTGGTAGATGGGGATGATCTAAACGAGCCAATTTCCGACGCTGTTCGAGGAATTTTGGATGGTCATATCGTTTTGGATCGAAAGCTGGCGCAAAAGGGACAGTTCCCAGCTATTAACCCGCTAAAAAGTGTTAGTCGTCTGATGTCGGAAATTGTGGGAGAAGAACATCTATCATCTGCTGAAGCATTTAAGAGCTTACTTTCCACCTATGAATCATCAGAGGACCTTATTAATATCGGTGCTTATAAAAAGGGAGCTAATCGAGATATTGATAATGCCATCCGTATGTATCCTGAGATTCAGAGCTTTTTACGACAGAAAACACATGAGGCTCCTAGCTTTGAAGAAAGCTACCAGACTCTCTATTCAACATTTGGGAAGGGTGACTAAAACTTGTCTACCTATCATTATCCATACCAAAGAATACTAGATGTTAAATCAAAGGAAAAAGAGAATGCTCAACTGCAAATGGCTAAGGCTATTCAGCGTCAGTCTCAGGCCGAAATCAGAATCAATGAACTTGAGCAAAAAATCGGACAAGCTACAGATCGTGTTGAACAGCAGTATGTGGCTGTAACTAGAGTACAGGATTTACAGGGAATTGAAAATTATATGAGTGTTCTGCGAAAGAAGCTGAGCTTTGAAAAAAAAGAAGTCGAATTCGCTAAAAAAAATGTCGATAAAAAGCAGGAAGTTTTGCGAGAAAAGTTGAAAGAAGAAAAGACATGGATGGTGTTAAGGGAAAAGAAAGAAAACGAACACCTTGAAGGATTAAAACATATCGAACAGCAGGAATTAGATGAAATGGCAAGTACAAGCTTTAATCGCCTTTCAGAATCTAAGGGGTGATGGAATGGAAGAGAATGAAAAACCATATGGCAGGCTTCAATGGGTGTTTTATATTGTACTAGTCCCAGCCCTTTTTACATTAATTTTAGTAGGGATTATTTTTACATTCTTAGGCTATAACGTGATTGATGCTACAAAGAGCTTCTTTCAAAACATCCCTGTTGTATCTGCTCTATTTAACTCAGAAGATGATGAAACCGAGGGTGTAGCTGAAGAAACAGAGCCGACGATAAACCTTGAAGAAGAGCTCGCTCAAAAAGATACTGAGCTTGAAGGTGTCCAAACAGAATTGATTGCACTCAAAAGTGACTTACAGCAACGTGAAATGAAAATTTTAGAGCTAGAGCAGACGATTGAAGAAATGACTGTTCAAGAAGAACAAAATGTAATCTCTGCTAAAGAACGTACAAAACAAATTCGGGAATTAGCCCAGCTTTATGGGGGGATGTCTGCAAAACGTGCAGCGGCTATCCTAGAAAATTTAACCTTAACAGAAGCAGCATTAATTATTAGAGAAATGGATTCTCAGCAGCGCTCAGGTATTCTGACTAGATTTGATCCTGCATTTGCCGCTCAGTTAACCGTTACACTTCAAGAGTTAGATACAGTAGACGATCCTGAAATGGCTGCTTTGCAGGAAAGAGTAAAGCTTTTAATGGGGATGCTGAACGATAACTTAGAGGCAACTGATTCTCGAATTCCACTCAATAACATGGTTAACACGCTGTCCCAGCTACCTACGGCTCAAGCGGTAGAAATGCTTACAGAGATGAGTGGGTCAGACGCTGATTTTGCTTTAGCTACAACCTTTTTAGCTATTATGAGTGATGAGAGTAGATCCACGATCTTTGCTCAAATGGATCCAGAAGTAGCTATAAAATTCACCAAAGAGCTAACAAAGCTAAGCCCAGCAAATAATTCGAATGCAAACAGTACAGCTTCAAGTACTACAGCTTCAAGTAATACTGATTAATGATATACCCGATTTGAAAGGAGGTGAAACATATGAATATTGCTCAAAGTTTCTTTTCAACAAGCTCTGCCGTTGAAAGCGCGCTGGCTAGTGGTGTTGTAGGTACATCAGAAAAAAATACCAGCTCTTCAGGATTGTTTTCTCAGCTATTTTCTGCACTAACCGCTGAGACAGGACAAGAGGAAAGCATTGAAGGTCTTTTAGAAAAAATGCTTGGTCTACTTGAGCTTGCCGCTCTTCAGGAGGAAGAAAACAAATCCATGGTTCAGCTGCCAGTCTTTGAATTGAGCTTAGGACAAGGCAGTGATGACGAAGCTACACAGGCATTAAGTGATTATTTGCTTAAGCTTTCGGAGCTGTTAGAATCATTTCCTGAGACTCAAATGGATGAAGAATCAATTGAACTGAATCAGGATTTTGTGGATCAGTTGTATCATCAATTTTTACTGCTACCACAAGGCTTTCTTGAAGCTATCAATGCGCAGCCGTTAGCCGATTCAAAGGATGGTCAACAGCTTGTAGCCGCATTAACAAAGTGGAATAGCCTTTTACAAAGCTTAGTACAACAGCAACAGCAGGGGAGTTCAACTCATCAAGCTCAATTGAGCCCGGTACAAGTTCAACAAGTTCAGCAGGTGGTAGAACAGATGAATAATCAGCCAGCTGTTTTACATGGCCTAAAAGAGAAAATTTCCCAGGTGGCATCGACCATAAATGATTATGCGATCCATGCTGATAAGTTGATCAAAGCTCCTAACTTTGTACCAGCATCTATTCTAAAAGAAGCATCAGAAGCTCAAGCAAAACAGACAATAGCCCCGGTTCCTGTTGCTCAGGAGACTGGTCAAGGCCATAGTCAGGCAACTCAAATTATCAATACTCAGCAGGATACAGCTATCCAAGCGCTACAAGCAAGAGGAATGGAGTCTGTTACAGTGACCAAATCTGCTGAAGCAGAACAGCAGCAAACGGTAAGATTCAGCCATTTAATTGAAGATGTTCAAAAAGTTTTAAAGCAGCAAATTCAGCTTAAGGCGGGTCTAGAAGGAAACCAAATTAGGTTGAAATTAACGCCTGAACATCTAGGTCATTTAGATATTCGCTTAACTACCGTTGAAGGAAAAGTGATGGCTCAGTTTCTGGTAAGCAGTCAGATGGCGAAGGATGCCTTAGAGCTTTCCGTTGGTCAATTGCGAATTTCTCTTCAGCAACAGGGAGTCCAGGTGGATCGAATTGAGATTACCCAGCAGCAATCACAGCAGCAATCTCTGCCCGACCAAAGAGAAAGCCAAAGCTTTGCTCAGCAGCATAATCAATCCAAACAAAAATCTAGCTATCAGGATGATGAACAATCCTTCGGTGAGATGCTAGAAACGGATGAAGTAGAGCAACAAGGTATTGATTTTAGAGCGTAATATTTCCGGTAATTGAAAATGCAAGAAAGGAGAGAGCGTATGAGTGGATTTTATACGATGAATACAAATTCAACTCCTTCTTCGGTGTTTAATAGTGATTATTATAAAAACACGAAAGACTTTCATGAAAGCAGTCAGCTAGGACAGGATGCTTTTCTCAAGCTTTTACTAGCACAGCTTCAGCACCAGGATCCACTAGAGCCTTTACAGGATAGAGAATTCATCGCTCAGATGGCTCAGTTCAGTAGCTTGGAGCAGATGACTAACTTGAATCAATACATGAAGGGTTTCATTGATTTTAATATTAGTACCGCCATTGTGCAGTATTCTCATCTTATTGGTCAAAAGGTGTCCTATAAAGAGGATGCAGATGGGCTTGAGATTGATGGAGAAGGAATTGTTAAAGGAATTTCGATGAAAGACGGTATGCTATCGATAGAACTAGAGAGTGGGGCAAGAATTCCACTGGATAGCATTTATAAAATTGAAGATGTACGTGGAGATACAGATGAAAGCAATTAAGGCTGGACATTCTTATCAGATAAACGCTCATCCTATCCATAAACCGCTCCAGCAGCAAAAAGTAAATAAAGGGCAATTTAAAACCGCATTTGAGCTTCAATTACAGCAGACTTTAATCCATTCGGACGTAAAATTTAGTCAGCATGCACGTACTCGAATGGAAGAGCGAGGAATTGAGATGAATCAAGACTTAATTCAAAAGATTAATCAAGGAGTAAGTAAGGCTCAAACTAAAGGTGCTAAGGAATCACTGTTTCTCATCGATAATCATGCATTTGTAGTGAGCGTCAAAAACCAAACCGTTATTACAGCGATGGAAAGAGACGAATTACAGGATCAAATGGTTACTAATATCGATAGCGCTGTATTACTGTAAAAGACTTTTAGGATAAGACGGCTGGACCTTTAAGGAGGCCGTGTGTTGCTGAATGATCGAAGCAACGCCATGCAAATAGTAGACATTTTATTTTGAGTATGAGAGGGGAAACAAGATGTTACGTTCATTATATTCTGGTGTTTCTGGAATGAAAAACTTCCAAGTGAAGCTTGATGTAATTGGTAATAACATTGCTAATGTTAACACTGTAGGCTTCAAAAAGAGTAGGGTTGTTTTTCAGGACGTTTTAAGTCAAAACATGGCTGGGGCAACAGCTCCTGAGGATGGAGAAAGAGGAGGAATCAATCCAAGGCAAGTAGGACTAGGTTCCCAAATTGGAGCTATTGATGTGATTCACACTCCTGGATCTCCGATGACTACTGGTGTGCCAAACGATTTAATGATTGAAGGAGATGGCTTCTTTCTAGTAAGCCCCCCAGGAAATGAGGAGATGCAATACCTAACAAGGGCTGGAAACTTTACTCGTGACGCATTAGGATATTTAGTTACATCTAGTGGATATTACGTACAGGGTACAGGTGGACCTATCCAAATTGACATGGAAGATTATATGCAGTACGAAATTGCTGCCAATGGTGATGTGATTGGCTATAACGAAGAAGGTGAACCTGAGGTTATTGATACTCTTGTTCTAGGCTTTGTTCAGAATCCTGGCGGTCTAAGAAAAGTTGGTGGTTCATTATATGAAATAACTGCTAACGCCCACTCAGAAGAATTAGAGCCGACAACGATTGAAGATGCTGAAGGAAGAAACGTTAGAATTATCGCAGGTATGTTAGAAATGTCTAACGTTGATTTAACAGAGGAATTTACTGAAATGATTATCGCTCAGCGTGGATTCCAATCCAACTCTCGTATTATCACAACATCCGATGAAATTCTACAAGAGGTTGTTAATCTTAAGCGATAGGAGGTAAGGCTGGGAGAGCCTTCTCCCAGCCCTAACATCTACAATGATTAAAGTGACCAAGCTTAACAAAGAAACATTTATACTAAATGCTTTGTTTATTGAAAGAATTGAAGCTACTCCAGATTCTGTAATCACCTTAACGAATGATAAAAAATTCATTGTTCGTGAGAGTATTGAGGAGATTAATAGCTTGGTAACAGAGTTCTATCAAAAAATTAATCTTTTTCAAGTGATGAAAGAGGTGAATAATCATGACGAATAAACTGTTTAATATGTCTCTAATCATTTTAATTGGTATTGCCCTTCTAGGAGCAGTAGCTGTTGTGTTATGGCAAACAACAGTGAGTGGCCAGAGGGAGGTCATTGTTGATGAGAATCGCCTAAGTGCAGATCAATTCCTTGCACAGAGTGTGCAGACAGAGGAAATTACAACTAATCTAAAGACAAACAATTTTATTATTGTGAAGTTTAACGTCTTAATGGATAGTAAGAAGTCCAAAGAGGAATTTGAAAAAAGAGCGGCTCAAGCTCAATCCATTATCATCTCAACTCTTTCTAGCCTTTCTCCTGAAGAACTTCAAGGTGAAGAAGGTATACAGCTACTAGAGGAGTTGCTCATTGAAGGATTTAATGAGGTTATGCAATTAGGAAGAGTCATTGGTGTCCGTACAATTGATCTAAAAATCCAGTAGTTCACAGTGTAAAGTTCTACAGTTACTGATTAGGAACATCTAGATCATTTCATAAAGGAGGTGAGTTATTTGCCAGAGGTATTATCACAAGGAGAGATTGATGCTCTTTTATCAGCTTTATCCACAGGAGAGATGGATGCTGAGGAACTAAAGAAAGAAGAAACAGAGAAGAAGGTCAAAGTCTATGATTTTAAAAGAGCCCTCCGTTTCTCAAAGGATCAGATCCGAAGTATAACTCGAATATATGAGAATTATGCTAGGCTACTAACGACTTATTTTTCTGCGCAGCTTAGAACCTTTGTTCAAATTACTGTTGCTTCTGTTGATCAATTACCCTATGACGAATTTATTCGCTCCATTCCTAAAATGACTATTTTAAACGTATTTAACGCTGATCCTCTAGAAGGAAGAATGGTTATGGAGGTTAATCCGAATATTGCTTTTGCGATGCTGGATCGAATGCTAGGCGGTCAAGGGAATGGTCTAAACAACATTTCAAGCTTAACAGAAATTGAAACAACGGTTATGGAGCGTATGTTTATAAGAGCTTTACAATCCTTTGAGGAAGCCTGGAAATCTGTATTAGACCTTAATGTAGAGCTAGACGTGTTGGAGATAAATCCACAGTTTATGCAGATTGTATCACCAAACGAAACGGTAGCTGTTGTTTCATTAAGTACTAAAATCGGTGAGTCTACAGGAATGATAAACTTCTGTATGCCTCATGTAACTCTAGAGCCAATTATTCCTAAGCTATCTGCTCACTACTGGCTTTCTACGCAGAAAAAGATTAGGGAACCTCAGGAAAAAGAAGAGCTAGAAAAAAGAGTGAGAAAGACAAAGCTTCCTGTTATCGCTGAATTGGGTCACTCAACGATAAACGTCCAAGAATTTACTCAATTAACCAAAGGGGACGTTATTCGATTAAATGAGTCAATTGGTGATCAATTATGTATAAAGGTTGGTCATAAACCAAAGTTTCTTGCACAACCAGGTACATATAAAGGGAGGGTTGCTGTGCAGGTTACGGAAAAAATAAGCGAGGAGGAGGAATAACGATGACGAGTGACATGCTTTCGCAGGACGAAATTGACGCACTATTGAAGCAAGGCGGAGATGACCAAGCTGATGAAGAGCTAAGTGTCGTGAATTATATCACTGCATTGGAGCAAGACGCGTTAGGAGAAATCGGAAATATAACGTTTGGCACGGCTTCAACTGCTTTATCTACCCTACTTAGCCAAAAGGTTGATATTACTACACCGAAGCTAACCATCGTAAAGAAGGAATCACTAGCAGATGAGTTTCCAATGCCTCATGTTGCTGTCCATGTGAATTATACAGATGGATTCGAGGGTGTAAATTTACTTGTTATGAAAACAGATGATGCAGCCATTATTGCGGATTTAATGCTAGGAGGAGATGGTACTTCTCCAAATCATGATATGTCTAGTATGCACATCAGTGCCGTTCAAGAGGCAATGAATCAAATGATGGGCACAGCTGCAACATCAATGTCAACCATCTTTAACAAAAAGATTGATATCTCCCCACCAGGAGTTGATATGTTTGATCCAAGTGTGGATGAACAACAAGTTTCAATGGTACAAGAGGATATCCTAATAAAAGTGTCATTTAGAATTAAGGTAGGAGAGCTTATTGATTCTAATATCATGCAGCTTATCCCTGTATCATTTGCTAAGGAGATGATTGATTTGCTCATGAATCCTGAGGCTCAAGAATTCTCTGAGGAGATTCAAGAGGAAATCGCTCCTGAGCCTACATCATCCAGCTATCAACCAGCTGCTGAAGTACAGGTTCCACATCAAGAGATTAATTACTCAAGTCAGCCATCAGTGCCAGCTCAGTCACAAAACGTGACAAGTAGGGCAGCTAACGTACAACCTGTCCAATTTGCTAGCTTTGAGCAAAATAGTGCAGCCCATGGGGATATACATAACCTGAATCTACTTATGGATATACCTTTACAGGTCACCGTAGAGCTCGGACGCACTAAAAAGCTTATTAAAGAAATCCTCGAACTCTCTCCAGGTTCAATCATAGAACTAGATAAGTTAGCTGGAGAGCCAGTGGATATCCTCGTGAATAATAAGCTGATTGCTAAGGGTGAAGTGGTTGTTATTGAAGAAAACTTTGGAGTTCGTGTTACAGATATATTAAGTCAGATTGATCGCATTCAAAAACTTCAATAAATAATAGATTCATAAGGAGGAACATACGGTGTCAAAAATTTTAATAGTAGATGATGCAGCGTTTATGAGAATGATGATTAAAGAAATTTTATCTAAAAATGGTTTTGAGGTTGTGGGCGAAGCTAGCGATGGTGTACAAGCTATTGAGAAATACAAAGAGTTAAATCCAGACTTAGTGACAATGGATATTACTATGCCTGAGATGGATGGTATTACAGCCTTAAAGGAAATTAGAAAGTTAAATCCGGATTCAAAAATTATCATGTGCTCTGCGATGGGTCAACAGGCCATGGTTATTGACGCTATTCAAGCTGGAGCTAAGGATTTTATCGTTAAACCGTTCCAAGCAGATCGTGTTATTGAAGCAGTTAGTAAAACTTTAAGCTAATAGAGCGACTTTTTTAGAGAGTGTCCATGGATATATGGAGGAAAGGGTGTACAGCATGACAAGTATTTTTCTAAGACATCGAAGGGTTTGGCAGGTTATTGTCATTATTTGCTTATGTAGTCTACCCCATATATCATTCGCTCAAACCGTGGAAGAGATGTACAACAATGAGCAAAATCTTGAGGGTGAACAGGAAAGTACAGATGGAGTAAATGATTCTTCCTCTTCTGACCCAGAATCTAGCAATGCTTTAGTTGAAGGACAGTCCGATCATCCTATTAAATTAATTGCTACTTTTATTTTTTACCTTATTATTGTCATCATCCTAATTTATGCCCTGGTTCGCTTTCTATCTATTAGGCAGCGGAAAATGCAAAGTAACGGGGTCTTCCAAAATCTTGGTGGGTTGGTATTAGGTCAAAACAAGAGCTTGCAGCTTGTGCAGATTGGACAAGAGCTCTATGTCATTGGTGTTGCTGATCAAATTCAGCTCATTAAAGAAATTAAAGATGGTCCTGAAAAAGAGCTTATTCTACAGCAAATTGCTGAACAGGATAACGCATTAAATACGCGTTTCATGACCTCATTACCTTGGAGGAAGAAGGAGAATCAAACAGACACTCCAAGCTATTCCTTTCAGGATTTATTTAAACAAAGTATTAATCAGCAGAAAGACAGTCAGCTAGTAGCAGAGAGAAAGCTAGATTCAATGAATACAGAGCAAAGAGAAGGTAGAATTAAGTGACAGAATTGATATTCGCAACCCCAGCTAACCTATTAATACCTGGAATTGATTTGAATATTGGAGGTTCTTCAGAGCCTGGTGATGTTGCTGTCACTTTACAGCTTTTACTTCTGCTAACCATTCTTTCTTTAGCACCAGCCATCTTAATTATGATGACGAGCTTTACTCGGATTGTTGTGGTGCTATCGTTTGTACGTACATCATTAGCTACTCAAACGATGCCCCCTAATCAGGTGCTGATTGCCTTGGCTTTATTTTTAACCTTTTTCGTCATGTCACCCGTGTTCGCTGAAATTAATGAGACAGCTCTACAGCCTTATCTAGCTGAAGAGCTTACACAGCAAGAGGCTTTAGATGCAGCAACCATTCCTCTGAAGCAATTTATGGCAAAGCACACACGTGACAAGGATCTTGCCTTATTCATGAAATACAATCAAGCTGAACGACCAAGTTCAATAGAGGAAATTCCTCTGACTATGCTTGTCCCAGCCTTTATCATTAGTGAGCTAAAGACAGCCTTTCAAATCGGATTTATGATCTTTGTGCCGTTTCTAGTGATAGATATGATTGTAGCAAGTACCTTAATGGCGATGGGAATGATGATGCTTCCACCTGTTATGATCTCATTACCATTCAAAATATTATTGTTTGTTTTAGTTGATGGATGGCATTTAGTCGTACAATCACTACTTCTAAGTTTTTAACTAGATCATAAGGGAGAAAGCAAATATGTCACCAAATATGGTTATTAATTTAGCTGAACAATCCGTATACACGATTTTACTAGTAGCTGGACCAATGCTTATTCTTGCACTAAGTGTGGGTTTACTAGTGAGTATATTCCAGGCTACAACTCAGATTCAGGAGCAAACACTTGCGTTTGTTCCAAAAATCGTTGCTGTGTTGCTTTCATTGGTCTTTTTCGGACCTTGGATGTTGAGTACATTGATTAACTTCACAACCAACCTATACGAAAATATTTCTAATATTATAGGGTAAGCTTGAGAGATGATAGAGACTTGGTTAGAGCAACTCTCAGTATTTCTGCTTTTCTTTGTAAGGATGACTGCATTTTTTCTAGCAGCTCCTGTATTTTCGTTTAGGACCCTACCAACAGCATTTAAGGTAGGATTAGGTTTTTTTTCAGCTTTGGTTGCTTTTTCAACAGTAGCAACTGATGTTGAAATTCAGGTTGACGCTGCTTTTATTGTTTTAATTGTTAAAGAGGCTGTTGTTGGTCTTGCTTTAGGTTTTGTGGCGGCATTATTGCTTTATACGTTACAAATTGCTGGAGGCTTCATTGATTTTCAAATGGGCTTTGCTATCGCTAACGTAGTAGATCCACAAACAGGAGCACAGGTTCCAATCATAGGTAACTTCAAATATGTTTTTTCATTACTATTTTTACTTTCTGTTAATGGTCATCATCTACTTATAGACGGAGTTATTCGAAGCTATCAGATGGTTCCTGTTGAAAATATGTTTATTTCAATTGGCTCTGAATCGGTGGCGTTATTTATCACAGAGCTGTTTGTCAGCATCTATTTAATCGCTTTTCAAATTGCCATTCCGATTGTAGGATCATTATTTTTGGTAGACGTAGCAATGGGGCTTATAGCAAGAACTGTTCCACAGCTGAATGTTTTTGTAGTCGGTATTCCTTTGAAGATATTTGTTGGCTTTTTGATGATTTTCCTAACACTAGGCATGTTTTTTTATCTGTTGCAATCCGTTCTAACGAAAATGATTGAAACGATGGGACAGCTCTTGCAGCTTTTTGGGGGCTAAAGAGATGAGTCAATACAGACCAATTAATTTACAATACTTTGCACAGGAAAAAACAGAAAAAGCAACTCCAAAGAAACGGCAAGAACAAAGGAAAAAAGGGCAGGTTGCAAAAAGTGCAGAGGTTGCGTCAGCTCTAATTATGCTTTGTGTATTTCTGGCTCTTTTGTTTCTTGGAGGCTGGCTAGGAGAAATCTTGCTGGGAATATTCAGACATACGATTATAGAATTTGTTCAATGGGACTTCAGTGAAACAAATATCGCGAAAGTGTTCCAGGAATTGTCCTTAGAAGCAGCCAAAGCAGTAGCCCCAATTATGCTAGTTTCCATGACAGCTGGAGTGTTTGCAAATTATATTCAAGTAGGGTTTTTGGTCGCTACAGATCCATTAAAAATGAAGCTGGAGAGAATTGACCCTATTAAAGGGTTCAAACGAATATTTTCTGCAAGAGCATTAGTAGAGTTTTGCAAATCAATTTTCAAAATCTCTTTAATCGCCGTGGTAGTTTTCGGTATATTGTGGAGCAGACGAGATGACATTATGCTCTTGTCACAGAAAAGCGTAGGAAATGCTCTTTCGTATATCGGTGGGCTTACTGTCCAAATAGGCTTGACTGTGGCTGTCATACTCATTTTTATTGCCATGCTAGATTATCTTTATCAAAAATATGACTTTGAAAAGAATATCAGGATGTCCAAGCAAGACATTAAAGATGAACACAAAAAGTCGGAGGGTGATCCTCTAATTAAATCCAAGATTAAAGAAAGACAGCGTCAGATGGCTATGCGTCGAATGATGCAGGAAGTTCCGAAGGCTGATGTTATTATTACAAACCCAACGCACTACGCTATTGCTATTCAATATGATCAGGAGGAAATGGAAGCTCCTGTGGTCATAGCAAAGGGTGTTGACTATCTCGCATTTAAAATAAGAGAGGTTGCTGGCAAGCATAGTATAGTGACAATGGAAAACAAGCCATTAGCTCGTGCTTTATATCAGCAGGTAGAGATTGGGGAAAGTGTACCTGAAGAGCTATATAAAGCAGTAGCAGAGGTGTTAGCGTATGTATATCGCATTAAAGGCAAAGTGTAATCAAGAGATTGATGACCTAGTAGGAGGGAAAACTTGTGGTATTTAGAGATTACATCATATTAATAGCTGTCATCATGATTGTCCTTATGATGGTTATCCCTCTTCCAACTATATTACTTGATATATTAATTATCTTTAATCTAGCCATTGCATTAACGATTATTCTAGTAGCCATGAATACGAAGGAAGCTCTGCAATTTTCAATCTTTCCTGCGTTGCTACTATTAACTACCCTATTTCGAATTGCTTTAAGTGTTTCAACCACTCGTTCTATTTTAACGAATAAAACTGCAGGTCAAATGGTAGAAACGTTTGGACAATTTGTGGTAAGTGGTAGTGCCATTATTGGTTTTATCGTCTTTTTAATCTTAGTCATAGTCCAATTTATTGTTATTACAAAAGGTGCTGAGCGTGTCGCTGAAGTATCAGCTCGTTTTACACTTGACGCGATGCCTGGAAAACAAATGAGTATTGATGCTGATTTGAATTCAGGGTTGATTTCAGATAAGGAAGCACGAGAGAGAAGAACCAAAATTGAAAAAGAGTCTGATTTTTACGGAGCTATGGATGGAGCAAGTAAATTCGTAAAAGGGGACGCTATAGCAGCGATTGTTATTACGATCATTAATATTCTTGGTGGTTTTGCTGTAGGGATGACAGTACATAACTTATCCATGGGTGAATCTATTGAAGTATTCACGATTCTTTCCATCGGTGATGGATTAGTCAGCCAGATTCCTGCCTTATTAATTTCTACAGCTATGGGGATTATCGTAACAAGAGCTGCTTCAGATGGAAACCTAGGGACGGATATTACTAAACAGATTTTTGCCTATCCTAAGTTGCTTTATATTGTGGCTGCTTTTGTAGCGATGTTCGGCTTTCTCCCTACAATTAATCCAATGGTTCCGTTTGCTATTGCTGGTCTTGTTGCCGTTGGAGGATATCAGATGCAGAAGAATCTGAATCGGACTGAAGAGGAATCCTTTGCTGCAGAGGAAGAACAGCAGCTTGAAGAGGTACGCAGTCCTGAGAGTGTAATGAACCTCTTACATGTTGATCCAATTGAATTTGAGTTTGGCTACGGCTTGATTCCATTAGCAGACGCCAACCAGGGTGGAGATTTATTGGATCGAGTAATCATGATCAGGCGGCAGTGTGCTTTAGAACTAGGAGTGGTTGTTCCTGTCATTAGAATTCGGGATAATATCCAGCTTCAGCCGAATGAATATGTGATTAAGATTAAGGGGAACCAGGTGGCAAGAGGTGATCTATTATTAGACCATTATCTAGCGATGAGTCCAGGAGTTGATGATCCTTCCATAGAGGGAATTGAAACGACTGAACCTGCGTTTGGTTTACCAGCATTATGGGTGAATGAAGAGATGAAGGACTTAGCAGAACTGTCAGGCTATACAGTCGTTGATCCTCCTTCTGTTGTTTCAACTCATCTGACAGAAGTGATTCGCAGACATGCTCACGAGCTGTTAGGCAGACAGGAAGTAAAATCGTTAATTGATCATGTTAAGGAAACGGCACCTGCCTTGATTGAAGAGCTTATTCCAAGCTTGTTATCTATAGGAGAGGTTCAGAAGGTGTTAATCAAGCTATTAAAGGAAAAGGTTTCCATACGAAATCTAACTGTTATTCTTGAGACACTTGCCGATTATGCACAATCATCGAAGGATACTGATGTGCTAACTGAATATGTGCGCCAGAATCTTTCCAGACAAATCACTTTACAATTTGCACAAGCAGGTGAGCCACTGAAAGTCATTACAGCTGGCGCTAGCCTTGAAAAGAGATTAGCGGATTCTATTCAGCAAACGGAGCAGGGAAATTATGTTGCTTTAGATCCGGAATCTACACAAAAAATCTACCAGCAGGTGCTAGAACAGGTTCAGAAGGTTCAGCAGACAGGCACTCAGCCTATTTTGCTTACTTCACCGGCAATTAGGATGTACCTAAGGCAGTTTTTAGAGAGATACATGTTTGATCTGCCAATTCTTTCATACAATGAGCTTGAACCAGAAGTAGAAGTGCAAAGCATAGGGGTGGTGAATGTATAATGAAGGTTAAAAAATTTATTGTAAATTCAATGCCTGATGCGATGCAACAAATAAGAAGTGAGCTGGGAAATAATGCGATCATATTGAACACGAAAAAGGTGAAGACCGGAGGATGGCTTGGACTCTTTGGCAAACAGCAGATTGAGGTTATTGCAGCCGTTGATCAAGAAAAGTCTAACTCTACTAACCGCCAACAGTCTGTTAGCCCTCAACAGTCTAAAGGCACTTATAACGGAATTAGCAAAAGCTTTGATAGGCAGCAGAGTTATTTACAAACAGATAAGCCCACACCGATGTCTGATCGTTCAATCCATCTAAGTGATGCCTACAAAGATCAGGAGCAAGTACCGAAAAAGCAGCCTACTCAAGATAAAAATAGTCTTGCTTTTTCGGATCAAGGGGAGCTTCTGCAAGAGCTCAAACAGATGAAAAAGGTCATGTCTAGCTTGATATCAAATCAAGATACTCCTTTACCTGAAGGATTGAAGGAATTAGATAGTCTATTAAGGGCTCAGGAGCTTTTGCCAGAATTACACGCTGATCTCCTAAGTTATGTTCTTGGAACAGCACCAGATAAGAACGACATCTTATCTAAAGAGGCAGTACTAATGGCTGCTAAAGAGTATGTTACTAAGGTTGTTCGTCGAAATGTAGGGCGTGTACCTGTAACTGAAGAGAAACAACAGAGGGTGCAATGCTTTGTAGGACCAACTGGAGTAGGAAAAACAACAACCATAGCAAAGCTTGCTGCCAATATTATGTTTAATGAAAAAAAGAAGGTTGGCTTTATTACTTCTGATACGTATCGCATTGCAGCAGTGGAGCAATTAAAAACGTATGCGAACATTATGCAAATCCCATTAGAGGTTGTTTTCTCACCAGATGACCTTCAAGACGCTTTAACAAGCTTAAGGGAATGTGATGTTATTCTCATGGATACCGCTGGTCGTAATTATAAGCAACAGGAGTATATAGCTGAACTGAGGGAGCTACTCTTGAATGGGAGAGATGATATGCAGGTTCATATTGTTTTGAGCCTGACATCCAAGTATCCAGACATGGTGGCGATTATGGAACAATTTAAACAAATCGAGCTTAATGGTCTTATTTTAACAAAGATGGATGAAACACAGTCTTATGGACCGATCATTAATCTGTTACATCAGTACTCAACACCATTAGCTTTTATGACAAATGGCCAAAACGTTCCTGCTGACCTTATCCATGCTGACGAAGAAACAATCGTAAATTTATTGCTGGGGGAACACACTCATGAAGGATCAAGCTGAACAGCTGCGTAAACAGCTTTTGCAACTCCAGCAGCAGAGTAAGGAGCTTGAGCCACGAAAAACTAAGGTTATTACGGTCTGTAGCGGTAAAGGTGGAGTTGGAAAATCAAACTTTTCTCTAAACTTTGCCCTTGCACTACTTCGACAACAGAAAAAGGTACTAATCTTTGATGTTGACCTAGGCTTAGCTAACATCGATGTCCTCTTAGGTATTCCACCTAGGAGAAACATGTTGCATATGATTGAGCAGGATCTTCCGATTACAGACATCATTGAAGAAGGACCAGAGGGACTTAAATTCATTGCTGGAGGTTCAGGGTTTAATCATTTAATACATCTGGAACAGCAAAAAATTGACAGACTATTTGAGGAACTATCTCATCTTCATGGGCAGGTTGATTACATCATCTTGGACACTGGAGCTGGTCTCTCTAATGAGTCTCTGCGATTTATTCTTGCAGCAGACGATGTCATTGTGGTAACTACACCAGAGCCTACAGCGATTACTGACGCATATGCGGTCTTGAAAATGGTTTACACACAACAACAAAAGCCAAATATTAGGCTAGTTATTAATCGTTGCTCCTCTCATAAGGAAGGTAGAGAGACGGGCCAGAAGCTAAAGCTTGTAACAAGAAGGTTTCTTAATCAGGAGATAGGGGTGTTAGGTTACATTCCGGACGATCCAAATGTGATGAAGGCTGTAAAAAAACAAAAACCTTTTCTGATTCAATTTCCTTCCACCGATGCTTCTGTCGCTTTAAGTAATCTTGCAAGAGCTTATTTGGATCTCCCTATTGAGAATCAGGGTGGAATAAAAAGCTTTTTAACAAAGTTTCTAAAAAGCCGTTCTAAAATAGGAGGATAACCTGATCACATCACCGTCTTTACTATCATCTAGAGGGCTATCATCCTAGAAAGGGGTCAGCAATGTCGAAAATAAAGGTTTTAGTAGTGGATGACTCAGCTTTTATGAGAAAAGTCATTAGTGACATGATTGATTCTGATCAAGAACTCGAAGTAATTGGGACAGCCAGAAATGGAAAGGATGCCTTAAAAAAACTTGAAGCTCTAGCTCCAGATGTGATCACATTGGATGTAGAAATGCCAGAGCTAGACGGTCTTGAAACATTAAAGAGGATTCAAACGGAGTTTAAGCTCCCAGTGATTATGCTTAGTAGCACTACGACAGCTGGAGCTGAAAATACTTTGATTGCTCTAGAGCATGGTGCGTTTGACTTTATCTCTAAACCGTCTGGACCCATATCGCTGGATTTACATAAGGTACAGGATGAGTTGAAGGAGAAGGTTAAGCTCGCTTATAGCTCACACCAAAGAAATAAGCAGAAACTAGAGCAGCGTGCAACAAAGTCACCAACTGTAAGAAAAACACTGGTATCAAAACCAGTCGTTCACACTAGTCCAATACAGCAATCAACTCAGAGAACAAGGATGGGGAATCAGGCTTCATTATCTTCAATCATTTTAATTGGTACATCAACAGGAGGGCCAAAAGCATTACACCAATTGCTATCATACCTACCAAAATTAGAGAATGTTGCAATCTTAATTGTTCAGCATATGCCACCAGGATTCACAAAATCCTTGGCTAATCGTTTAGATCAACAAACGGATCATACGGTAAGGGAAGGTTTGCATGGAGAGGTTGTTAGGCCAGGACATATTTATATTGCTCCTGGAGGGTATCATATGATTTTATCTCAGCAAGCCAAAAACCAGCCCATCACCATAGAACTAAATCAAGAGCCACCTGTAAATGGGCATCGTCCTAGTGTTAATACCCTTTTTCAGTCAGCTATAAGTATAAAACAGGATATACCACTATTGACCGTTGTTATGACTGGTATGGGGAAGGATGGCACAGAAGGATTAAAAAGTCTTGCTGAAGCTAAAACAGTTTACACTTTGGCAGAGGATGAGTCTACTTGTATCGTTTACGGTATGCCTAGGGCTGTGGTTGAAGCACAGCTGTCGAATGAAGTTCTTCCTTTGCATGAAATACACCTAGCCATTGAGAGATGGTTAATTCATTAGGAGGTGTCCAATACAGATGGACATGAATCAGTACTTAGATATGTTTATTGATGAGGCTAGGGAACACCTGCAAGCAATCAATGATAACCTGCTTGTATTTGAAAAAACACCGGAGGATATCAGTATTGTTAATGAGATCTTCCGCTCTGCTCATACGTTAAAGGGTATGGCGGCAACAATGGGCTTTGAGGATTTAGCAGCTCTTACTCATGAAATGGAGAATGTGTTAGATCTAATTCGTCAGCACAAGCTGGTTGTCACTACACCTGTAATCGATGTGATCTTCCAGAGTGTTGACGCACTTGAAAGTATGGTTACTTCTATTATTGAAAAGGGTGACGGTAAGCTTGATGTCACAGATATTGTGGCTAAATTAGCTGCTATCGTGTCAGGTAAGTATGACCCGAAGGAGTTCGAGACTAATTCTTCAGCTATTAGTATCGCAAAGGCAGAGGTAGCTGTAGCTACTGCTGTTCCAGTACAAACACAGGAGCTTACTGGGCTTGAGCTTGATGATTTTGAATTGACGGTGCTTAGTCAATCACGTGAATCAGGTTATCACATCTATCACATTCAAGTCGTTATCCGCCAAGAATGTGTGTTAAAAGCTGCTAGAGCGTATATGGTTTTTGACTTGCTAGACAAGAGTGGAGAAGTGATTAAGTCTAACCCTTCAGTTGAAGAGATTGAAGAAGAGAAGTTTGATACTTCGTTTGATCTAATATACGTATCAACTGAATCTGCGGATCACTTACAGCAAGTAATTCTGAGAGTATCTGAGATTGAAGAGGCCAATGTACAACAGTTAGAGTTAGAGTTCTTTCAGCAAAGTAATCCAGCAACTGAAGATACACAGCCTGTGGTGCAAACAGAATCAACTCAAGTACAGCCGCCACCAGTTGCTAATGCTACGGTGGAACAAACTGTACAAAATGAAGCTACTTCAGATGCGGATCAATCAAATGCTGCAAGTAGGAATGTAAACAAAACGATTCGTGTGAGCATCGACCGCTTAGATGTACTGATGAATCTATTTAGTGAGCTTGTGATTGATAGAGGACGATTAGAGCAAATTTCACGCGATTTACACAACAATGAATTACAAGAAACGGTTGAGCATATGAGCCGTATTAGCGGTGATTTACAAGGTTTAATTCTAAACATGAGAATGGTTCCAATTGAACAAGTATTTAATCGCTTCCCAAGGATGATCAGAAGTCTTGCTAAAGAACTGAATAAATCGGTAGACTTGCAAATTTCAGGAGCTGAAACTGAACTAGATCGTACGGTTATTGACGAAATAGGTGATCCGTTAGTTCACTTATTAAGAAACGCTCTAGACCATGGTCTTGAAACGGCAGAAGAACGACGTAAAGCTGGGAAACCTGAAACAGGAACTATTCAGCTTAAAGCCCTTCATAGTGGTAATCATGTCATCATCCAAATCGTAGATGATGGAAATGGAATTAATAGAGAGGCTGTTCTAAAAAAAGCCTTGCAGAATAACATTATCTCTCTGGAACGAGGGAGGGAAATGTCTGATCAAGAGGTCTATCAGCTGATCTTCTCTTCAGGCTTTAGTACGGCAGAAAAAATCTCTGATATTTCTGGTCGCGGGGTAGGTTTAGATGTTGTTAAGAATAAAATAGAATCTCTAGGTGGTTCTGTATCCATTGAATCTCAGTTAGGGAAAGGAACAACGTTTTCTATTCAACTTCCACTAACCTTATCTATTATTTCAGCTATGCTTGTAGAGGTTGAGGAAGAAAATTATGCGATACCATTAACATCGATTATTGAAACAGCCGTGTTTAAGCGGAGTCAAATTCTATCAGCACATAGGCAAAAGGTTATTGATTTTAGAGGTAAGGTTGTTCCACTTGTTTCTATTAAAGAAGTATTTGAATTAGAGCAAGAAAATGAAGAGGATGAGGTAGTATCCGTAGTGATTGTCCGTAAAGGAGACAAAATGGCTGGATTAATCGTAGACTCCTTTATCGGTCAACAGGAGGTTGTTCTAAAATCACTAGGGAAATATTTAACGAATGTATTCGCGATATCAGGAGCTACGATTCTTGGTGATGGTAAGGTTGCACTAATTATTGATTGTAACACTTTAATTAAATAAGGGGAGTGAAGGGAATGCTTGAGGCAAAACAAATGCTTAATGAAATGAAGGTCATTGTATTCCGGTTGAAGGATGAAGAGTATGGTGTTGAGGTGCAGCAGGTTCGATCCATTGAACGCATTCAGCATATTACAAAGGTTCCTAAAACTCCAGCTTTTGTAAAGGGGGTTATTAACCTAAGAGGTGTTGTCACACCGATTATTAATCTTCGTAGCCGTTTTGAGATTGAAGAAGAAGAGTATACAGATAGCACTAGAATGATTATTGTTGCAATCAATGATATGGAGGTAGGTCTCATTGTGGACGCAGCCAATGATGTTATTGACATCCCTGTGAGTGAGATTGAGCCTCCTCCAGAAGTAGTAGGAGGAATTGAAGCTGATTACCTAAGAGGTGTAGCCAAGCTGGATGACCGATTGCTGATTCTTCTAAATTTAGATAAGGTATTGAATCCAGAAGAGATGAGACAAATCAAGAAGATTGAGGCCTAAAAATGAAATCCTGGGAGCAAATGAAAGAAGAGCAGCTTGATGTATTAAAGGAAATTGGCAACATTGGTTCAGGGAATGCAGCAACAGCACTTGCTAATTTAACTGAAAAGACCATCGATATGAAGGTTCCTTATGTTCGTATTCTAAGCTTTGATGAGATAACTGAATACGTGGGAGGCGCTGAACAAATTGTCACCTGTATCTTTCTACGAATAGAAGGGGACATCACAGGGAGCATGTACTTCTTTTTTGACACAGAAGCAGCGAAAACAATTGTCGATAATGTTCTTCGTAGAAATAATGAAAATTCGGATGAGGACTTAATCCTAACAGAGCTAGAGGCCTCCGTCCTACAGGAGGTAGGCAATATTTTAAGCGGCTCCTATCTCTCTGCTTTAGCAGACTTTACTAAGTTAAATTTACAGCCTACAGTACCTGCCTTAGCTATGGATATGGTGGGCTCACTTTTAAGCTATGGATTTATCGAATCTGGAAAAGTAGGAGATGTAGCACTAGTTATTGATACACGCTTTCTGGAGCTTCAAGATGAAAAGGTTATTCCGATTAAAGGACAATTTGTTCTGCTTCCAGATCCAGAGTGCTTTCAAAAATTATTTGAATCCTTAGGACTTTCACTATGAGTCAGGTTGCCACAGTAGTTACAGTCGGTATTGCAGATGTAAATATAGCTCAAAATCCAAATAAAATAAGAACAGCTGGCTTAGGTTCCTGTGTAGGCGTATGTTTGTACGATCCTGTTGTAAAACTAGCAGGTTTAGCTCATATTATGCTCCCATCTTCAGATATCGCCAAAAAGGGTGATACGAATTTTGCTAAGTACGCCGATACAGCCATACCAAAGCTTTTAGAAATGATGGAGCAGCATGGAGGAAAAAAAGCTAGATATATAGCTAAGATAGCTGGTGGAGCTCAAATGTTCGTTTTCCAGGTTAACTCGGATACTCTGAGAATTGGACCTAGAAATGTTGAGGCCTGTAAACGAATTTTAAATCAGTTTCACATTCCTATCCATGTTGAGGATACTGGAGGGAATTGTGGGCGTACGATAGAGATTGATACAGATACGGGACTCTTAAAGATTCGTACTGTAAACCAAGGAACAAAGGAAGTTTAGCAGATGAGTAAAAATTCATTTTTTATGCTTGGTAGTTTGTTCGTAGCTCTAATTAGTTTAGGTGTATCCATTCAATCCAATGTGATAACGGCAGCTCTGTTGCGTTCTGCTATTGTTTTTATAAGTACTTTTAGTATTTTGTTAGCTGTTTCTTACATTATTGGTCTGATCGTAAAAACATCTGAGCAAGGCTCAACAACGCATATAGATGCTGGTGAAGAGAATCAGGCAAGTGATGGTCAGGTAGTAGCAGCTAATGCGGGCATTCAGAATGATGAAAGCTTTAAAGGTGGAACAATTAATTTACAAACGCCAGATGATGATCATTTTGAGCCCCTACAGCCTCAAAACATCAATAAGCAGGAAGATTAGGTGGTGAAGTCCTTTGTCTCTAAAGAAATTTAGTCAAGAAGATTATGACAATTGGAGAATGTGGAGGGAAGATAGAGATCCTGAAGCAGGAAATAGGATCGTTTCAAAATATTTACCCCTAGTTGAATATGTGGTTCACCGTTTAGCCATTAGTCTACCTCATTCCGTTCACCGAGATGATTTAATGAGCTTTGGGTTTAATGGTCTTCTTGACGCGATTAAAAAATTTGATTTGGATCGTGGGTTACAGTTTGAAACTTATGCAAGCTGGAGAATAAGGGGAGCCGTTATTGATGGACTGAGACAAAGTGATTGGCTTCCTCGTTCTGTTCGTGAAAGAGCTAGAAAAATTGAAGAAGCCTATGCGATTCTGGAACAGGAAAAAATGAGATCCGTATCTGATAAAGAAGTCGCTCAATTTTTGGACATGACTGAGGAGGAAGTAAATCAGACGATTGTGGAAACTTCACTCTCCACTCTTGGTTCAATCGATGAGCCAATCTATGATGAAGAAAATCATCAAACAGAAAGAGTCAATATGATCCTAAATGAAAGGGCAGAGCTTCCGGAGGCCCATATTCATAAGCAATTCATTAAGGACACGTTAGCTCAAGTGATTAATCGGCTTCCTGAAAAAGAAAAGATTGTCATCTCGCTATTTTATTTTGAGGAGTTGAATCTCACTGAAATTGCAGATGTTCTTGGTTTATCTACCTCAAGAATCTCCCAGCTGCATTCAAAAGCAATGCTACGACTTAAAGCTTCTATGACGAGATATGAGGAAATGATTCGTACCATTTAGCTAAGTATGGCTATCTAGATGTGATCAGATCCCTTTTAATGAAAACAGTTCGTTAGCTACTGTTTTCATTTTCATTGAAAATTATATTGACAAGTAATTTTAATTATCGGTATCTTAAAGAAGAAGTAATTACTTGTGTTAGGGGTGAATAAAATGAGTACTCCACTAACAAGTCAGGATCTGTTTCCATTTGAGGGAGAACTTGAGGTTCAGCTTTCTGCTGACCAAATGAGCGTTAGTTTAACTTATTTTCCATCTGCAGAAAGTCAAGAAGCCGATACAGATAAGCATGAATTCAATAAAGAAACAATTGTAAGGTTTTTAGAAAGTCGAGGAATCACTTTTGGTATTTTAGATGATGTAATCTCGCAATTTGCTGCTAATCCAGCTAGCTTTGCTCAGAAGGAGTTTATGGTGGCCGAAGGAAGAGCTGCGGTAGCTGGAGATGATTCTTATTTGGAAATGCTTTGTTATTCGAGCAATCAAAGTAAACCAAAGGTAAAAAGGGATGGTAGTGTAGATTTCTACTCTATGACGAATATTGCAAATGTCGCCAAGGGGCAAATTCTTGGTAAAAAAATCCCTTCTACTGAAGGAAGAGACGGGATGACAGTTAGAGGTGAAATTCTTTCTGCAAAGGCTGGAAAAGATCTTCCGCTTAAAGCAGGAAAAAATGTCGTCATTGATCGGGAGAGCCAAGCTCTATATGCTGCACTTGATGGACAAGTATCCATCACAAATGTCATTAATGTATTCCCTGTTTTCGAAGTAAATGGAGATCTAGATCTATCTGTTGGAAATATCGATTTTGTAGGGAATGTTGTCATTCGAGGGAGCGTTCCTAGCGGCTTTAAGATTGTAGCCAAAGGTGATGTACGTATAACAGGAGGTGTGGAAGGAGCAGAGATCATTAGTGATGGCTCAATCCATATACAATCCGGTATAACTGGACAGCACAAAGGATTGGTTAAAGCAGGCTTAGATATTCAGACTGGATTTATTGTAAACGGCACCGTCCAAGCGGAGGGCAATGTACTAGTATCTCAATCCATTATGCATTCTCACGTAATGGCCGGTGAACAGGTAGAGTGCAAAGGAGATAAAGGTCTAATAGTAGGTGGGCATATTCAAGCTGGTAAAGCCGTTATTTGTCATACCATTGGAAATTCCATGACTACTTCAACAACTGTAGAAGTTGGAAGTCAACCTAAAGCATTAAATAGGAAAAGGGAAATTGAAAAGGAATTTACGGAGATTAGGGATACTTTGGACAAAACGGCAAAAGCAGAGGCGGTACTCCACCAAATTGCGAGCAAATTGGGACAATTACCAGCTGACAAACAGCAAATGCTTATCAAGCTGACCAATACAAAGCTTGAAAATGAGAACAGATGGCGTGATTTAAAGGAAGAAATGGCTGAGCTAGAACAAGAACTCCAGAATTCTGAGCAATGCAAAATAGTAGCTTCTAAAACCTTATATGCTGGAACGAAGATTATTTTAGGAAAATACATGAAATATATTAAAGATACACAGACACGTATTGAGTATGTATTGGAGAATAGTTTAATCGTCGGGAAACCCCTCATCTAAGATTGGTTGAATTTTACACATGAATCTACTCCAACGACGAGTAAAGGAGAGCTGAACATGAGTTTAAAATCAATTGAACTGCAGGTCGCCATTCCTCGTACACAGGAAGCAGGTAGAATGCAGGAACAGATGAATCAGCGAGGAGTCATACAACATCATCAATCTGCTGAGGAACAAAAGCACCAGGCAGAGCTACAACGTATGAGAGCAGCTCAGGCAGAAGCGAAAGGACAGGCGAAAATTTCATCCGAAGATCCTCAGTCTCAAGGATCTCCACAGCAAAATTCGCAGCAGAAAAGCCAGCAGGACGAGGAAAAGAAAGCGAAGCCAGCCAAACATCCATATAAAGGTGGGCAGATTGATATATCGCTGTGAAAATCGATGAGGAGTAAACAGAATGTATATCATTATAGGCATTAGTTTTTTAGTTCATATTTTCACTATATTAGCTATTGTTGTTTTGTATCAACGACGCACGCTAGAACGAGTCTCTTTGCCTTCGGTGAAGGAAGATGTGGAAACGCTTCACCAGAGCATGGAGGCTTTTATTGATGAAATTGAGAAGGAAAATGAGGGCCTCTATGAGCGTATGGTGGGCTATATTCAAGAGAAGGATGAATCGTATCAAAATGATGTGAAGCTTCTCGAAGAAAAAATTCAAAGATTGGAAAAAGAAATGTACCATCCCGAACGAAACTCTAGCAAAACAGAGGGGCATATTAAGTCCAAAGCAGTTGAACAGTCCTCAATGGATGTCGTGCGTGGAGATGAGTCTAGCGAAGAAGAAAGTCATGATATGACTGAAAGAGCGTCGGAACCTCCCTTCCAAACAGAAGCAACTGATAGAGAAGAGGCTGCTATAGAAGGTCCAACTATAGAAGAATCAGCCATGGAAGAACCAGCATCTGCTCCCAATAAATTTGAGCAGGCCAAGGAGCTTTATAGACAAGGGTTTTCTATAGACCATATTGCAAAAGTGTTACAAATGGGAAAAGGTGAGGCTGCTCTAGTTGTTCATTTAATGAAGAGAAAATAATTAGAACCATACGCTAAAGTATAAAGGCTTATTTCTAGGGCTCACTAGGGGTAGGCTTTTAACTTTTTATCAACTATAAAAACTTGTTTCAGAGCATTGAATTATTTTTTTCATTGTGTTATATTTACAAATGGTGTTAATCATTACACACGCAAGCCTTAGAGTAGATCATGGTGCTTAAGACTTATACTTAAGTTTGATATGCTGGCATAAAGCCAAGGCTTAGCGGAGGAACAAAACCAAAGGAGGAAACAAACATGGCAGTAATTTCTATGAAGCAGTTGCTTGAAGCTGGTGTTCATTTTGGACATCAAACACGTCGTTGGAACCCGAAGATGGATCGTTACATCTTCACTGAAAGAAATGGTATTTACATCATTGATCTACAAAAGACAGTGAAGAAGGTTGACGAAGCGTATAACTTCGTTAAAGAATTAGCAGCAAACGGTGGGAAAATGCTTTTTGTTGGAACAAAAAAGCAAGCTCAGGATTCCGTTAAAGAAGAAGCGATTCGTTGTAACATGTTTTTCATCAACCAACGTTGGTTAGGTGGTACTTTAACAAACTTTAAGACGATCCAAATTCGTATTAACCGCCTGCACAAGCTTGAGGCTATGGAAACAGACGGAACGTTTGAAGTATTACCTAAAAAAGAAGTTATTTTACTTCGCAAAGAAAAAGAACGTCTTGAGAAATTCTTAGGCGGAATTAAAGATATGAAGGGCTTACCAGACGCATTGTTTGTTGTTGACCCTCGTAAAGAGCGTATTGCTATTGCAGAAGCTCGTAAGCTAGGTCTTCCAATCGTTGCGATTGTTGATACAAACTGTGATCCTGATGAAATTGATTACGTGATTCCTGGTAATGACGATGCGATTCGTGCCGTTAAATTACTTACAGCTAAAATGGCAGATGCTATCTTAGAAGGAAACCAAGGAGAGCAGACTACTACTGCTTAAAGACTAGGGTGGTCTAGGGTGATTGCCCTTAGACCACCTTTTCACTATGTTTTAGAGATTACTACATATCCCTACTGGGGATAATAAGGATATAGAAGGAGGACAATAAAATGGCTATTACAGCTAGTATGGTTAAAGAGCTACGCGAAAAAACAGGTGCGGGTATGATGGACTGTAAAAAGGCTCTTACAGAAACAGATGGTGATTTTGAAAAAGCGATTGAGTTCTTACGTGAAAAAGGATTAGCATCAGCTGCTAAAAAAGCTGACCGTATTGCAGCAGAAGGCTTAACAGCAGTTGAAGTTGATGGGAATGCAGCAGTATTACTTGAGCTGAACTGTGAAACAGACTTTGTTGCTAAGAACGAAGATTTTCAGGCCTATGTATCTGGATTAGCAAAGCACCTTTTAGCAAAGCGTCCTGCAAGTGTTGAGGAAGCTTTAGAGCAACAAATGGTTGGTACTGATTCTACAGTAAAAGAAAAACTAAGTGCCCTAATTGCTAAAATCGGTGAAAATATGAACTTCCGTCGTTTTGAAATTGTAGAAAAAGCAGACAAAGATTCTTTTGGTGCTTATGTTCATATGGGTGGACGTATCAGTGTATTAACAGTTGTAGAAAACTCTACAAATGAAGATATGGCTAAGGACATCGCTATGCATGTTGCGGCTATTAACCCTAGATTTTTATCTACAGCACAGGTTTCTAATGAAGTAATCGAGCAAGAAAGAGAAATCTTGACACAACAAGCTCTTAATGAAGGAAAGCCTGAAAACATCGTTCAAAAAATGGTTGAAGGCCGTATGCAAAAGTTTTATTCAGAGGTTTGCTTACTAGAGCAACCATTTGTTAAAGATCCTGATGTTACGGTTGCTAAGCTTCTTAAAAAAGAAGGGGACAACGTTACAATCAGCAGCTTCTTCCGCTTTGAATTAGGTGAAGGAATTGAGAAGCGTCAAGAAAACTTTGCTGAAGAAGTTATGTCTCAAGTTAAAAAATCATAATATAAGCAACAGATTAGGGAACACGATGTGTTCCCTATTTTTAAGGTAGTTGATACGATTTATGGAGTAGAACATAAGAAAGCTGCTTGTATGGTCATAAATGCTAAGAAAAAGACGAAAAATGCAGGAGTCCAGACATACATGTAGAAATATTTAGATTGGAGGATTCTCTATGGCTCTTAGAAAATATAATAGAGTAGTGTTAAAATTAAGTGGTGAAGCCTTAGCAGGTACATTAGGATATGGGATTGATCCTACTGTGATCCAATCAATTGCCAAACAAATCAAAGAAGTTGTAGAATTAGATGTAGAGGTAGCTGTAGTTGTAGGTGGTGGGAATATTTGGCGCGGACTTGCTGGGAGCTCTAAGGGAATGGATCGAGCAACAGCAGACTACATGGGAATGCTTGCAACGGTTATGAATGGTTTAGCTCTTCAGGATGCGTTAGAAGCAGATGGAGTACCTACACGTGTCCAAACATCGATTGAAATGAGGCAGGTTGCAGAGCCATACATACGTAGAAGAGCAATCCGCCATTTAGAAAAGAAACGGGTGGTTATCTTCGCTGGAGGAACTGGTAACCCATACTTTTCAACAGATACAACAGCTGCTCTGCGTGCTGCTGAAATTGAGGCCGAGGTTATTCTTATGGCCAAAAATAAGGTAGACGGAGTTTATACGGCAGATCCAAGTAAGGACCCTACTGCAAAGAAATATGAAGAGCTTTCCTTCCTAGACGTGATTAAAGAAGGTTTGGGAGTTATGGATTCAACAGCTTCTTCTTTATGTATGGATAATGACATTCCATTGATCGTCTTCTCTATTATGGAAGAAGGAAATATTAAAAGAGCCATTACTGGTGAAGAAATAGGAACTATAGTAAGGGGGAGTAAGTAAATGCCGAATCAAGTGATTGCAGATGCACAAGAGCGAATGGATAAGTCGATTGCACAGCTTAGGAAAGAGCTCGCTAGTCTAAGAGCTGGGAGAGCCACTCCTGCTTTATTAGATAGAATTCAGGTCGAATATTACGGAGCATTAACTCCACTTAATCAATTAGCTAACATTGCTACTCCAGAGGCCCGTTTATTAACGATTCAACCTTGGGATAAAAGCTCGTTAGCTGATATAGAAAGAGCTATCCAAAAGTCTGATCTTGGCTTAACTCCGAATAACGACGGAACGATCATTCGTTTGGGTATTCCTGCTTTAACAGAGGAAAGACGTGCAGAGCTTGTTAAGACCGTTAAAAAGTACGGTGAAGATTCTAAGGTAGCCGTTAGAAATGTGCGCCGAGATGCAAACGATGATATTAAGAAAATCGAAAAAGAGGGTACTATTTCTGAAGATGAGTCCCGCCGTCATCAAGAATCCATACAGAAAATTACAGATGAAAATATCGTATCCATAGATAAAATCGTTGCAGAAAAAGAAAAAGAAATAATGGAAGTTTAATCTATGGTGAGCTAAGTCACCCTCCGTCTAAGAGGGTGATTTTATTCATCACCTCTTTGGGGGAATGAATATGCTACATAATCTAAAAAAGTGGCTAAAATGGAAGAAAACTAATAAAGAGGAATTACTACTTGAGAATATACCAAAACACGTTGCTATCATTATGGATGGTAATGGACGCTGGGCCAAAAAGCGAGGGTTACCTAGGGTAGCCGGACATCGTGCTGGAATGAAATCTGTTACTGAAATAACAAGAGCAGCCCATGAACTTGGGGTAGAAGTGTTAACACTATATGCTTTTTCCACGGAAAACTGGAAGCGTCCAAAGGATGAAGTAGATTTCCTGATGAAGCTTCCCCAAGACTACTTAGCTTCAGAACTAGAGGACCTTGTTCAAAAAAACGTGCAAATACGTTTGCTTGGAACAGAAGAGGGTTTACCTTCACATACGTTACAAGCTTTATTTGAAGCACGACAAAGAACAGAGCAAAATACAGGAATGATTTTAAACTTTGCTTTAAACTATGGAAGCAGAGCAGAGATCGTTCAAATGGTTAAAGAGATTTCCTCTAAAGTCAAATCTGAAGAAATTGATAGCGATCAAATTGATGAGAAGCTGGTTGGGCAGTTTTTACATTCAAGTGAGATGATTGACCCTGATCTTCTTATTCGGACAAAGGAAATTCGTTTAAGCAACTTTATGCTTTGGCAGTTAGCGTATACAGAGCTATGGTTTATAGACGTATACTGGCCAGATTTTCGCAGGGAGAACTTTGAACAGGCCATTCTTGAATATCAGCGCCGGGTAAGACGATATGGAACAGTAAAAGAAGATTCATGATCATAAACGCTTTTAAGCAGGAACAGATCAGGAGGAAATGACGTTGAAGCAGAGGATAATAACAGGTGGTATTGGAGGGATTGGCTTTATAGCAATTCTCGTAATAGGTGGGGGTTGGTTCGCTACTCTTATTAGTCTGTTAGCGATAATAGGTTATATTGAGCTTTTGCGAATGGCAAAAATTAAAGCATCTAGTATTCCTGCCCTATTAGGTCAAATCATGCTCATACTCATCCTAACATCAGCATTTGTTGAGCCATCCTCCACTTTTCTAGAACAGTACCATCTTCAGGTACTTGTTGGGGTAAGCTTGCTTTTATTGACATCGATTGTTTTCTCTAAAAATGCTTTTACTATTGAACAAGCAGGTCTATTATTTATCGGTCTTATATATATTGGTTATGGCTTCTATTTTTTAATTGAAACTCGCTTAGAGCTTGGATTACAATGGACATTTTTTATTATTCTTATCATTTGGTGTACGGATTCAGGAGCTTACTTTACGGGCCGACGCTTTGGTAAAAGGAAGCTTTGGCCCACGATTAGCCCAAACAAGACGATAGAGGGCGCAATAGGTGGTATCATTTTTGCGTTGATTGTTGGTTTGATTTTTTATTGGACAACCAAATTAGAATCACTATCAGTTCTATTACTCGTCTCTATTATCATATCTATCATAGGACAGCTTGGTGATTTAGCTGAATCAGCGATTAAGAGACACTTTCATGTAAAGGATTCAGGAAGGCTTCTTCCAGGACATGGTGGTGTACTAGACCGTTTCGACAGTATACTTTTTGCTTTTCCAATGGTTTATATTTTACAGATCTTCATGTAACTTTAATTAATGAAAGAGGAGTAGTAGAATGAAATATATTGCAGTCTTGGGTTCAACGGGATCAGTGGGTACACAGACGATGGACGTGCTTCGTGCTAAGCCTGAACATTTTAAGCTAGTGGCATTGGCAGCAGGGCAGAATGTACAAGTCGTTTTGGAACAGATTCACGAATTTCGACCTGCTCTTGTTTCCGTAGCTACAAAAGAAGCAGCAGAGCAAATCAAAGCACATGCTCCTCAAGGGGTTAAGATCATATATGGAGAAGAAGGGCTGCTTGAGGTGGTAACATACCCTCAGGCAGATGTTGTCGTTACGGCCATCGTAGGAAGTGTTGGTTTAAAGCCAACCTTAGCTGCCATAGAAGCTAAGAAAACGATTGCTCTAGCAAATAAGGAGACGTTGGTTACAGCTGGAAAGCTAGTGATGGAGCAGGCAAGGCGTTTTAACGTAGATATTCTTCCTGTCGACAGTGAGCATTCAGCTATATTTCAATGTCTTCAGGGAGAGAATAGGAAAAGAGTAGAGCAAATTATAGTGACTGCCTCTGGAGGTAGTCTGCGGCATAAGAACAGAGCAGAGCTCGAACACGTTACTGTACAAGAAGTGTTAAATCATCCGAATTGGAGCATGGGATCAAAAATAACAGTGGATTCAGCTACAATGATGAATAAAGGTCTTGAAGTCATTGAAGCTCACTGGTTATTCGATATTCCGTTTGATCAAATTGAAGTGCTCCAGCATGATGAGAGCATCATTCATTCAATGGTTGTGTTTGAGGATAGTGCTGTTATGGCTCAATTAGGAACACCGGATATGAAGGTTCCTATTCAATATGCTCTAACTTATCCTGATCGTTACTCTATTTCTGGAAAACGATTAAATCTCGCGGAAATAGGGAAACTACATTTTCGCAAAATGGATTTTGAGCGCTTCCCTTGTCTTAGAATGGCTTATGAAGCTGGAAGGGCAGGCGGAACAGTACCAACCGTATTAAATGCAGCGAATGAAGTGAGTGTAATGCGTTTTTTACAAGGAGACATCTCCTTCTTAAGCATTGAGCATATCATTTCTAACGTGCTGGATAAGCATAGCATTATCCAAAACCCTGGTCTTGAAGATATTCATGCAGCAGATTTATGGGCTAGGGAACTAGCTTTATCTATGAGCTAGACGAAATATGAGGAAGGTGACAACGTTATGACATCTGTTATCAGTATAGTGGTTGTGTTTGGTGCACTTATCTTTTTTCACGAGTTAGGTCACTTAATTCTGGCCAAGCGTGCAGGAATCTTATGTAGGGAATTTGCTATTGGTTTTGGTCCGAAGCTATTTTCCTTTGTTAGAAATGAGACGGTTTATACGATCCGTTTATTACCGCTAGGTGGATTTGTTCGTATGGCTGGAGAGGACCCTGAGCTTATTGATATAAAGACGGGTCATGACGTTGCAGTAATAACGAACCGAGAAGGTCAGGTTGAGAAGCTGATCATTAACAATAAAAAAGACTTTCCTGAAGCTAAGACGATCAATGTGAGTAAGATTGATCTTGTGCATAAGCTTGTCATTGAAGGGTACGATCATGAGGATCAGCTGTTAAGCTTTGATGTACACCCTCAAGCGAAAATGGTCTATAACGGAAAGGAAACACAGATTGCTCCATGGGATCGTCAATTTGGGAGTAAGACGGTGGGGCAACGGGCTCTTGCTATTTTTGCCGGACCATTAGCCAATTTTCTTCTTGCTGTTGTCTTACTATTTGCCTTTGCTTTGTATAATGGCTTGCCTGGTGAGGAAGCGTTAATTGGAGAGGTTATCCCTGACTCTGCTGCTTTAGAGGCAGGTTTGCAGGATGGAGACCTTGTGACGGCTATTAATGGAGAATCTATTCAGCGCTGGACTGATTTTCAGCGTATCATTAGCTCCTATCCAGAGCAGGAAGTAAATTTAACCATTTCAAGAGATGGACAACAGATAGAGGTACCAGTCACACCGATGTCTCGTGAAACACAAACACTCGAAGGAGAGGTTGTGTATGAGGGCTTCATCGGAGTAGCACCAGCTACAGAACGCTCCTTCTTAGCGGCAATACAGTATGGCTTTGTTCGAACATATGAAATCATAGCCTTACTATTCCAGGCCTTGGGAATGTTAGTTACTGGAACGTTCACAATTGATGATCTAGCTGGACCAGTAGGTATTTTCCAAATTACAGGTCAGGCTGCTGAGCAAGGTTTAGCTGTTCTTTTACAATTTGCTGCCTTCTTAAGCATAAACCTAGGGATTATGAATCTCCTACCAATACCTGCATTAGACGGTGGAAGGCTGATATTTATTGGATTAGAGGCGTTACGTGGTAAGCCGATCGATCCACAGAAAGAAAGTCTCGTTCATTTTGTGGGCTTTGCTTTATTAATGCTTTTAATTCTAGTCGTAACATGGAATGATATTCAACGCATTTTCTTTTAATATAAATGGTTTGTTCTAGGGGAGGAGTATTACACATGCGCCAGCAACATTCTTTCTTACCAACATTACGAGACGTACCAGCAGATGCAGAGGTGATTAGCCACCAGTTAATGCTTCGAGCTGGATTAATGAGACAGATCGCCTCAGGGCTTTATTCCTATCTTCCACTGGGACAAAAGGTTATTCGTAAGGTACAAGAGATTGTCCGTGATGAAATGAATAAAACAGGCTCTGAAGAGGTTTTACTGTCTACTTTGCACCCTGCAGAGCTATGGCATGAGACAGGCAGATGGGATGTATATGGACCAGAATTAATGAGGCTAAAGGATCGACATGAACGAGCCTTTGCTTTGGGGCCAACACATGAAGAGGTCATTACAAGTCTTGTCCGTGATGAGATTAAATCCTATAAAAAGCTCCCTTTATCCATGTACCAAATTCAAACAAAATTCCGTGATGAGCGCAGACCACGGTTTGGTGTACTACGCTCACGCGAATTTATCATGAAGGATGCCTACTCCTTCCATGCTACTGATGAAAGTCTGGATGAGATGTATCAGAAAATGTATAGCGCTTATATGAATATTTTTACTCGCTGTGGTCTTAACTTTCGGGCTGTCGAAGCGGATTCTGGAGCGATCGGTGGAACAGATACACATGAATTTATGGTGCTCTCTGAGATCGGAGAAGACACGATTGCTTTCAGTAATTCCTCAAGCTATGCGGCTAATATTGAAAAAGCGGAAGTCACTCAAACAAGCTATGAGCAGCTTGTGGTAGATGGGGATAAAGAAAAGCAGGTTGTTGATACTCCAAATGTGAGAACGGTAGAAGAGCTTGCTGCATTCTTAGCTGTTGAGCCAAATCAAATCATTAAAAGTGTTGCCTTTGAAGTTGATAGTGAAATAGTTGTAGCGCTTGTTCGTGGTGATTTTGAAATCAATGAGACAAAGGTTAAGGTGCTTTTAGGAGGACAAACCATTGAGTTATTGAGCCCTGAAAGTGTGGTACAAGACCTCAAATCTGTTCCAGGGTTTGTTGGGCCTGTTGGGCCTGTTGGATTACAGGTGAAAATTGTAGCTGATAATAGTGTCAAAGGAATGGCTGGAGCAGTTGTAGGAGCTAATGAAAAGGATAAGCACATACAGTATGTGAGTCCAGAAAGAGATTTCACTGTTGAAGGATACTACGATTTACGAAACATAGTTGAAGGCGATCCAAGTCCTGATGGACAAGGCATCATCCAATTTGCTGAAGGAATAGAGGTTGGACACGTCTTTAAGCTTGGAACGAAGTATAGTGAAGCGATGGGGGCAATCTTCCTTGACGAAAATGGAAAGGATAAGCCAATGATTATGGGCTGTTACGGAATTGGCGTGACGCGTATCCTGGCTGCTGTCATTGAACAGAACCATGATGAAAAGGGGATCGTGTGGCCTGTGTCTCTAGCCCCGTATGATATTCACCTGATTACGGTAAATCCGAAGGATGAACAGCAGCAAGAGCTAGGAGAAAAGCTTTATCAAGAGCTTAGAAATCAGCGATTTGATGTTCTGTACGATGATCGTAAGGAAAGACCGGGTGTTAAATTTAACGACTCTGATTTAATGGGCCTACCAGTACGAATTACAGTAGGGAAGAAAGCTCAAGAGGGGATCATAGAGGTGAAAGCTAGGAAGAGCGGAGACATGGAGGAGATCCATGTGAACGAACTAGAGGCTTATCTACAGAAATTTTTTGATCAAGCGACCTCTTAGTTTTACTTTATAATTTAACTTACTGTATAGAAGTACAAATGAAAAAACACAAAGAATTAATTTAAATAGTCTATCTTTTATCAGCATACTATCAAGTGAATGAAAGACTAAGAAGTGCTCACGGTTTCTTTCTGGATAGAAAGGATCTAGAGAGCACTTTTTTTTACCGCCCTTTTAGAAGCCATGTGATTGCTTATAATAATTGGCTTTTGATAGTTCAACTTCTTTGTCTAGCTTCATTCTTCTAAAAGCTTTTTCAAGAAGATTCTTTTTGTGATCAGACGAAATAGAAAATTGAATCTGTAGAGAAAACAGACGTAAAGTTAACATGATATCATCCTTTCGAATTAACGTTTTTATTTGATAATGTAAGTATATAAGGAATACTCTTGGTCTCAAACGTACATCAGCAGGATTACCCGCTACGTCTAAGGACTGATTTTATATCAGGAACTAGAAGGAGAGTACCAAGTTTTTATCCCCATAATTGTTCTAATTCTGATAAAATGAAAAAAGAGTTTTATTTGTATCATCAGAATGATTCATATTTCAGCTGAAGCAATACTTTTATGAAGGATCGAGAGATAGAAGGGTTATACGGAGTAAGGAGGGAATGAAATTGTCCAAAGAGAGATTGACTAAACATGAGAGATTCAAAATGCTCGTTGAGCAGGTTAGCATTCCCCAAGAAAATATGGATATGTTAGATCAAGCCTACATAGATAAGCTGCAGGTGGATAGGCAGCAAAAAGTCTGGACGTTCTATCTGGTTATTCCTCGGATCGTTCCACATACACTTTATCAATTGCTCTGCGCTAAAATAGATGAGAGCTTTCAGCATATTGCTCAGGTTTATGTGAATGTAGCCTTTGCTGATCCATGTGATAAATCAGAGCTTTTTCAAGAATATTGGCCCTTATTTGTGGAGCAAAATAAAACACAGCTAAATGGATTGTATCGGCGCCTGCAGGAAAAACCACCAGTATGGCATAAAGATGGTATCTCGTTTACACTTCAAAATGAGTTTGAAACCAATATCATTAAAAATAAAATAGAGCCTTTGGTGGGACAGTTCTTTTCACAATTTACGGAATGGAATGTGAAGGTTAGTTTTGAGCTAGAGGAATCAGACACAGCGTTCCAGCAATTCGTAGAGGCTAGAGATAAAGAGGATAAGAATCGAGCAGAGCAAGCCTTAAAAGAAATGGTAGAAGCAGAGGCGAAGCAGCCTGCCAAGCAGCCAGCTCATGGTGGGGGTGGATATGGTGGCGGTGGCCAAGGGAATTACCAGCGCCGGGCGAGAAATCGTGATGCTTCAAGTGATGTGCTCGTCGGTTACCGAATCAAAGAGGAGCCAGTCCCAATCAAGCAGATTCAAGAGGAAGAAAGAAGAATCTGTATGCAGGGAACAATCTTTAATATAGATTTAAGAGAGCTGCGTAGTGGTCGGACTTTACTAACCTTCCATATTACAGACTATACAGATTCTATTTGTGTAAAAATGTTCTCTAGAGATAAAGAGGATGTTCCGATTTTTGAGTCACTTAAAAAGGGCATGTGGGTTAAGGTTCAAGGCTCTGTGCAAATGGATACGTTCCTGCGTGACCTCGTGTTAATGGCTAATGATATTAACCTGATTACAGTCAAACAAAGAGAAGACCAAAGCGAAGTAAAAAGGGTTGAATTGCATACCCATTCCAATATGTCTGCCATGGATGCGATCACTCCAGTTGGAGATCTTGTAGCTCAAGCAGCTAAATGGGGTCATCCAGCTATAGCTATTACCGATCATGGAGTTGCTCAGGCGTTTCCTGAAGCGTACAGCGCTTCTAAAAAGCATGGCATCAAAGTGATTTATGGTATAGAGGCTAATCTAGTGGATGATGGTGTGCCTATGGTATACATGCCTCAGCCAAGAGAGCTGATTGATGAGACCTATGTTGTCTTTGACGTAGAGACGACCGGTTTATCGGCTGTGTATAACAAAATCATTGAGCTAGCCGGTGTAAAAATTCGACGTGGAGAGGTGATCGAACGCTTTGAGCGGTTTGTAAATCCTCATGAGCCAATAACAGAACTAATCACGCAATTAACAGGTATAACTGATGAGATGGTCAAGGATGCCCCTGAGCTAGTGGATGTCCTTCATGATTTTAAAGAGTTTATCGGAGATCATACTCTTGTTGCACATAATGCTAGCTTTGATATGGGTTTTATCCACATGGGCTATAAGCAACTAGATATCGAGATTAACAACCCAGTTCTTGATACATTAGAGCTCGCTCGATTTCTTTTTCCAGAAATGCGCAATCACAGGCTGAATACACTATGTAAAAAGTTCTCCATTGAACTGCTAAATCATCATAGAGCCGTTTATGATGCGGAGGCAACAGGGTACCTGCTATGGAAGCTTATTATAGCGACAAATGAAAGAGAGATTACTAGATTAGATCAACTCAATGAGCACAAAGGGGAAAACGACTTTCACCGACTAAGGCCGTCTCATTGTATTTTATTAGTTCAAAACCAACAAGGCTTGCGTAATCTGTATAAGCTAATTTCCTTATCCCATATTCAATACTTTCATCGAACGCCAAGAATTCCAAGAAGTCTCCTACAAGAGTACAGAGAAGGAATCATTGTAGGGTCAGGCTGTGATAAAGGTGAGGTCTTTGAAGGGATGATGCAGAAATCTCCAGAGGAAGTGGAGAAGATAGCTGAGTTCTACGATTATCTCGAAATTCAGCCAGTAGGAAACTATAGTCATTTAATCGCAAGAGAGCTTGTTAAGAATGAGGCTCATATTCAAGAGATTCTAGCCAACATTGTAGAATTAGGTAAGAAGCTGAATAAACCAGTTGTAGCGACAGGGAATGTTCATTATATTGAACCAATCGAAAAAGTCTATCGCAAAATTCTTATCACAACTCTTGGTGGGGCTTCTCCACTAAATCCAGAGCAGCTCCCTGATACACATTTCCGTACCACAGATGAAATGCTAGAGGAGTTTCAATTTCTAGGTCCAGAGCTAGCTAACGAGGTGGTTATTTCAGCTACTCACCATATTCAAGAACAAATTGAGCAAGTAAAGCCGATCCCTGATGACCTTTATACACCTAAAATTGAAGGTGCCGAGGATGAGATCCGCAATATGAGCTATTCTAAGGCAAAAAGCATTTATGGAGACCCTTTGCCAGAAATTGTTGAGAAACGCTTAGAAAAAGAGCTAAACAGTATTATTGGACATGGCTTCTCTGTTATCTATCTGATCTCTTCTAAGCTAGTAAAAAAATCATTAGCAGACGGTTACTTAGTTGGATCAAGGGGGTCGGTTGGATCTTCCCTGGTGGCGACTTTTACAGATATAACAGAGGTTAATCCATTGCCTCCTCACTATGTCTGTACTTCCTGTCATTATCATGAGTTTTTTGATGATGGTTCAGTAGCATCTGGCTATGACCTGCCGGTAAAAAATTGTCCAAGCTGTGGAGAGGTATTGTTCAAGGATGGTCAGGACATCCCCTTTGAAACCTTCCTAGGATTTAAAGGAGACAAAGTTCCCGATATTGATCTTAACTTTTCCGGAGAATATCAGCCTATTGCCCATAAATATACTCAGGAGCTGTTCGGTACGGATTACGTTTATCGAGCAGGTACGATTGGTACAGTGGCTGATAAGACGGCGTTTGGCTTTGTGAAAAAGTATGAGGAGGAAACAAGCTCTACCTTCCGCTCGGCTGAAATTCTGCGCCTTGCTTCAGGCTGTACGGGAGTAAAAAGAACAACGGGACAGCATCCTGGTGGGATTATTGTTGTCCCATCCGAATATGAAATCTATGATTTTTGTCCCATCCAGTTTCCAGCGGATGATGTGGATTCAGAATGGCGCACCACGCATTTTGATTTCCATTCCATACACGATAATTTGCTGAAGCTTGATATACTTGGGCACGATGATCCTACAGTGATCCGTATGCTTCAGGATCTATCTGGTAAGGATCCAAAAAGCATTCCACTTGACGATCCCAAAGTTATGTCGATCTTCAGTAGTACAGAAGCCTTAGGCGTTACATCAGAGCAAATTATGTCTGTGACAGGCTCATTAGGAATTCCAGAATTCGGTACGAGATTTGTTCGTCAGATGCTTGAGGATACTAAGCCTACGACCTTTGCAGAGCTGGTTCAAATTTCTGGACTGTCTCATGGTACGGACGTTTGGTTAAACAATGCCCAGGAGCTGATCAGACAAGAGATAGCTCCGCTTTCTCAGGTTATTTCAACGAGGGATGACATCATGGTTTACCTCATTCATAAGGGCTTAGATCCTTCAAAAGCTTTCACAATCATGGAAAAAGTAAGGAAGGGTAAAGGTCTTGAGGAAGACGATATCCAATATATGAAGCAATTCGATGTGCCTGACTGGTACATTGATTCATGTCAGAAGATCAAATACATGTTCCCTAAGGCTCACGCCGCAGCGTATGTTCTAATGGCTGTTAGAATTTCATACTTTAAAGTATACGAGCCGATTCTATTCTATGCTTCCTACTTCACTGTTCGAGCCGATGATTTTGATGTCTCTTTAGCCGTAAAAGGATCTTCTGCTGTGCGCAAAAGAATAGAAGAGATTAATGAGAAGGGGAACGATGCCCTGCCTAAGGAAAAGAGTTTACTTACCGTTCTAGAGCTTTGTCTTGAAATGCTAGAAAGGGGTCTGCACTTTAAAAAGGTAGACTTGTATCGCTCTCATTCCACACAATTTATCGTAGATGGGGATGGCTTAATCCCGCCATTCAATGCGATCCCTGGAGTAGGGACGAACGCGGCCATCAATATTGAAAAGGCAAGAGAGGGAGGAGAGTTCCTATCTAAGGAGGATCTGCAATCCCGCTGTAAAATTACCAAAACGGTGCTTGAATATCTAGATGAGCAGGGCTGCTTAACCGGATTGCCTGAAAGCAACCAGCTATCCTTGTTCTAATCAGCTGTAGATAGGGTAAAAGTTGCCTGCTCTAGAAGGTTATGATATAATCTTTTTGGTAATACTGAGAATAAACTTTTCGTGAAGAGTGGGGATTCCCACTCTTTCGTTTTTAGTCTCATAGATTTAAAAGGAGGAAACTAGGTGAGCAAGAAGGTTACTGAGCTTACAGAAGAATTAGTAACACCAATCCTTGAGAGCAAAGGCTTAGAGCTAGTCGATATAGAGTTTAAAAAAGAAGGTGGCAACTGGTTTTTACGGGTATATATTGATAAGGATGGCGGTATTGACATTGATGAATGTGGAGCCGTTAGTGAGGAGCTATCCGCTCAGCTCGACAAGCTTGATCCGATCCCTCAGGCTTATTTTCTAGAGGTTTCTTCTCCAGGTGCAGAAAGACCTTTAAAGAAAGAGAAGGACATTCATCAAGCAATAGGAAAAAACATAGCGATCACTACATATGAGCCTATTGATGGGGAGAAGGCCTTTGAAGGGCTACTTACTCAGTTTGACGGTGAATATCTTACATTAGAGGTTAAGGTAAAAACAAAAAAGAGATCTGTAACTGTACCATATGATAAAGTAGCCAGCGCAAAACTGGCCGTTGTTTTCTAATTTGAAAGGAGGAGAAACAAGCAAATGAATACTGATTTTATGGAAGCATTGGCAGCAGTGGAAAAGGAGAAGGGGATCAGTAAAGAGATCTTAATTGAAGCGATTGAAGCAGCCTTGATCTCAGGCTATAAAAGAAATTTCCACTCAGCCCAGAATGTACGTGTGGACATTAATAGAGAAACTGGCTCAGTGCACGTATTCGCTAGAAAAAATATCGTCGAGGACATCGTTGATCCTAGACTTGAAATTAGCTTAGAAGGTGCTCAGGGAATAAATCCTAATTATCAGATTGATGATATTGTTGAGATTGAGGTTACACCAAAGGATTTTGGCCGGATAGCTGCTCAAACGGCAAAGCAGGTTGTTACACAGCGAATTAGAGAAGCTGAGCGAGGCATTATCTTCAATGAATTTATTGACCGTGAAGAGGATATCATCACTGGAATTGTTCAGCGTCAAGATGCACGTTTCATCTATATCGATCTTGGTAAGGCAGAGGCATTACTTCCAGTTAACGAAAAGATGCCTTCAGACCAGTTTAAGCATGGAGATCGAGTTAAAGCATTTATTACTAAGGTTGAAAAAACAACAAAGGGTCCACAGATTGTCCTTTCACGTACACACCCTGGTCTGCTTAAAAGACTGTTTGAACTAGAGGTTCCTGAGATTTATGAAGGTGTTGTAGAAATTAAATCAGTAGCACGTGAAGCAGGCGATCGTTCAAAGATTGCCGTTTATTCTGCTAACCCTGATGTTGATCCGGTTGGAGCGTGTGTTGGTCCAAAAGGCTCTCGTGTCCAAACGATTGTCGATGAGCTTAAAGGCGAAAAGATTGATATCGTACACTGGTCTGAGGATCCAACGGTGTATGTCGCAAACGCTTTAAGCCCGTCAAAGGTTATTCACGTTGATGTGAATGAAGAGGATAAGATGACTCAAGTTATCGTTCCTGATTTCCAACTATCATTAGCGATTGGGAAAAGAGGACAGAATGCAAGACTAGCTGCTAAGCTTTCTGGCTGGAAAATTGATATCAAAAGCGAAAGTGATGCAACAGAGCTAGGACTATACCCTAAGGATGATCAGGCACAGGCTGAGCTCGATGAGGATTATGATGGAGTGGATAACGCAGATGATGAGGAGTACGAAGTAGAAGCCCAAGAAGTAGCTGATCATGATGAAAAATAAGAAGATTCCTCTTCGAAAATGTATCGCTTGTCAAGAGATGAAGGAGAAGAAATCGCTAATCCGTATTGTTCGTACCCCTGAATCAGAAATAAAGCTAGATCCTACAGGAAAAGCTTCTGGCAGAGGCGCATATGTGTGTACGGAAGTAGAGTGCTTAGAAAAGCTTCAGAAAAATAAAGCACTAGAAAGATCCTTCAAAATGAAAATTTCTAATCAAGTCTATGATGAACTTCTCCTACAACTAAAGGCAGACAAAGCATAGCTATTTTTGTACAGCTCGGTGGTTAAAGGAAAATGTCATGAGTAGGTTGTGAGGTGGTAAACTTGATGAATCAGCAAGGCTTTCAGCTTCTTGGCTTAGCAATGCGAGCTGGAAAGGTTATTTCTGGTGAGGAAATCGTCATTACAGGAATAAGAAAGGGGCAGGTGAAGCTAGTATTTCTGAGTCAAGACGCATCGGAGAATACGGCAAAAAAGGTGCTGGATAAAGCGAAGACTTATCAGGTTTCCGTAACAACTGTACCCACTCGAGATGTATTAGGACGTGCTATTGGAAAAGATCAACGAGTTGTTGTAGGAGTAACCGATTTAGGATTTGCCAGAAAGCTTTATAGCTTATGCGAGAATGAATAATTATCGGGGGTGAACGTATGAGTAAAATTAGAATTTATGAATATGCTCGAGAACAAAATATATCAAGTAAAGAAATTATAGAAATGCTAAAACGCTTGGGTCACTCTGTAGCGAACCATATGAGTGTCATCGAAGAGTCACAGATAAAAGAGGTAGAAAATTATATGAATCAATTAAAAAATGGGGAACAGACATCAAATAAACAAAAAGAAGTAGCTCGGGAACAAACGACACAAAACAAAGCTCAGAAATCAACAAACACTAGTAAAGGAACAAATACTCAAAGCAACAACAACAGTAACAAACATAGCAACAACAATAGGAAGCCAGGAAATTCTACAAACGCACAACAAAAGCAAGGAACACAAAATAAGGCTTCTGTTGGCACACAACAAAATAAATCAAAACCAAGCACTCCATCTAATTCTAAAAACGTTAAATCTAAAGACGCGAAAAATGATGAGAAAGAGTTTGCTGGTTCAAAAGAAAAAACCAAAAAAACAAAAGCTCATGATAAACATTTTAATGATGATAAATCAGTTCCTGCTAATAAAAAAAGAAGGAATAAAATCAAGCATCAGCGTGCGGAAGCAGCAGCGAATCAGGATGAAGTGAGCCATCTTGTGATATCTGGTCCAATTACTGTTGGTGAGCTAGGTAAGAAACTAGGCAAAGAGCCATCTGAAATTATTAAAAAGCTTTTATTCTTAGGAGTTATGGCTACAATCAACCAAGAGCTAGACATCGATGCAATTTCATTAATAGCTGAGGAGTACGGGGTAACGGTTGAAGAGAAGATCGAGGTGGATGAGGATCAATTTGAGCTTTTCAATGAAGAGGATGATCCTGCTACATTAAAGGAAAGACCACCAGTTGTAACGGTAATGGGGCATGTTGACCATGGTAAAACAACCTTGCTTGACGCGATTCGTCATACAAGTGTAACCTCAACTGAAGCAGGTGGAATCACTCAGCATATCGGTGCATATCAGGTTGAATATAATGAGAAGCAAATCACTTTCTTAGATACACCTGGTCATGCTGCCTTCACAACAATGCGTGCTAGAGGAGCACAGGTGACTGACATTGCCATTATTGTTGTAGCTGCTGATGATGGAGTGATGCCTCAGACAAAAGAGGCTGTAGCCCACGCCCAAGCTGCCGAGGTTCCTATCATTGTGGCTGTGAACAAAATGGATAAAGAGGATGCCAATCCAGATCGAGTGAAGCAGGAGTTAACAGAGCTTAACCTTGTTCCAGAGGATTGGGGTGGAGATACGATCTTTGTTCATGTATCAGCCTTAAAAAATGAAGGTTTAGATGATCTAATGGAAATGATCTTACTCGTTTCTGAGGTCAATGAATATAAAGCAAATCCTGATCGTCTAGCACTAGGAACCGTTATTGAAGCCGAGCTAGATAAAGGTAGAGGACCAGTTGCTACAGTACTTGTACAAAGCGGAACTCTACAAATCGGAGACTCCATTGTTATTGGAAATACGTATGGTCGAGTTCGTGCCATGGTTAACGATAAAGGACGCAGGGTGAAGACGGCAGCTCCTTCCATGCCGATAGAAATCATCGGGATGCATGATGTTCCACAGGCTGGAGATAGCTTTAAAGTGTATGAGGATGAGAAAAAAGCACGGAGCATTAGTGAAAAACGTTCTATCAAACAAAGAGAACAGGAGCTAGGTTCTAATGCTAAGGTAAGCCTTGATGAGCTTTTCCAACAGATCCAAGAGGGAGAAATTAAGGATCTGAACGTCATCATCAAAGGTGATGTACAAGGTTCAGTAGAGGCATTAAAAGGTTCTCTTGAGAAGATTGAAGTAGAAGGTGTTCGTGTTAAAATTATCCTTACAGGTGTAGGGGCTATCACGGAATATGACATAATGCTTGCATCTGCTTCTAATGCCATAGTGATCGGTTTTAATGTTCGTCCAGAGCCTAACGCAAGAGTAACGGCTGAGCAAGAAAAGGTTGATGTACGCTTACATCGTATTATTTATAATGTAATTGATGAGATTGAAAGTGGTATGCGTGGTTTACTTGATCCAGAATATCAAGAAAAAGTATTGGGAACGGCTGAGGTCCGCCAAATCTTTAAGGTATCTAAAGTAGGTACGATTGCTGGATCTTATGTAACTGAGGGTAAAATTACAAGAGATTCCTCCGTACGACTTATCCGTGAAGGAATCGTTATCCATGAAGGAAAAGTGGATGTTTTAAAACGATTTAAGGATGATGTGAAAGAGGTTCAGACAAACTATGAGTGTGGAATTACGTTAGAGGGCTTCCACGATATCAAAGAAGGCGATATGATTGAAGCCTATATTATGGAGGAAATTCCTCGCTAACGTTCAGTAGCCATTTAAGCGAATCTTTCGCTATTCTTTACTGAAAGATGAGGAAAACACCAAGATGAATAGAATCTTGGTGTTTTTCACCATAGGAGGGAATGAAGTTTATGAGTAATGTTCGAGCACATCGTGTCGGAGAACAAATGAAGAAGGAGCTTGGGCTCATTATTCAAAGAGAATTAAAAGACCCGAGAATCGGATTTGTAACGGTAACAGCCGTTGAGATGTCTGGGGACTTGCAACAGGCGAAGGTGTTTTTAACTGTGTTTGGAAATGAAGGTCAAAAAGAAGACTCGCTTAAGGCGATTGCAAAGGCATCAGGCTTTATTCGTTCTGAGCTAGGCAAACGTATTCGATTAAGACATACACCGGAGCTAATTTTTAAATTTGATGAGTCCATTGAGTATGGCAGTAAAATCGAAAAGATGCTCGATGATCTAAACTCGGAGCAGAAGGACTAAAAAGAAATCAACTAAAGTAAAGCATATGAGTACAGTACGTTTATTTATTCAGGTAGGATTGTTTTTTATAACAAAGCGGGCTGAAATCCGGTTGAAGGAGAGAGCAATGAATAACAATAATGTGGAAGCTTATCAGCATATGTTAGAAAAAGCGGCACAATTTATAAAAGATAATGATGATTTTTTGGTTCTTGCTCATTTGAATCCGGATGGTGATGCCATTGGTTCAAGCCTTGCCACCATGCATTTGCTTAGAAGCTTAGGAAAAAAAGTCCATGTGGTAAATGAAGGAGAATGCCCTAAGAGATTCTCCTTCCTACCAGGCTTTGAGGAAATCATTGATTTATCTAAAATCTCATTAAATCGTTCTTTTTCAGCTGTTATTTCTGTAGATGTAGCTGATGAAAAGAGATTTGGTAAGATAGGCTCCGTTATAGCTGATGATGCGCAGATTTTAAATATTGATCATCATCCTACAAATACAAACTTCGGAGTGTTAAATGTCATTCAACCTACTGCTGCTTCTACAACAGAGATCCTATTTGATTTAATTACAGCCCACTTTTCTCCGCAGCTTGACAGTCCCACTGCTAATGCACTCTATACGGGCCTGCTAACAGACACAGGTGGTTTTCGCTATGCTAACACCAAACAAAGTGTATTAGACATGGCGGCAAAGCTGTTGGGGTATGGCGTGCAGCCAGACCAAATTGCTGATTATGCTCTTGAGACTGTTACGGCTTCTCATATTGAGCTATTAAAGTATGCCCTTCAAAGCCTATCCTTTCATTACGAAGGTCAGGTAGCCATAATTTTAGTATCCCAAGAGGATATGAAGGCTGCTGGAGCTTCTAAGGATGATGTAGATGGAATTTCCTCTTATCCTCGAAAGATTGAAGGAGTAGAGGTAGGAGCGTTGTTTAAAGAGTGGAGCGAAGGAGAGGTAAAGGTATCCTTACGATCTAATAAATATGTAGATGTAGCACTGCTGGCTCAGAGAAATGGTGGAGGCGGGCATGCTAAGGCGTCTGGCTATACCTTTAATGGAAATCTTCAGGCTGCTAAAGAGGATCTACTAAATCAATTGAAAGATATCATACAGAAGTAAAAAAATAACCTCAAGAGATATTTGGTGATATAGGATGAGTAAACATGGCATTATTGTATTAAATAAACCAAGCGGAATGACCTCCCATAGCTGTGTAGGAAAAGTTAGACGTTTGGCCGGAACAAAGAAAGTAGGACACACTGGCACTCTTGATCCAGCCGTTACTGGTGTTCTACCTATTTGTATTGGTCAAGCTACTCGGGTAGCGGAGTATATATTAGACTATGACAAGGAATACGTTGCCACTATTGTGTTAGGACGCTCCACAGCTACGGAGGACCAGACAGGCGAAACAATTGAAGAAGCCCAGCTGGAAGAAGCACCTACATTAGAAAATGTTCAAGAGAAAATCCAAAATTTTATAGGTGAGATCGAGCAGATTCCTCCTATGTTTTCTGCTGTTAAAATAGATGGGGTGAGATTACATAAACTAGCTAGGCAAGGGAAGGAAGTTGAACGCAAAGCTCGCAAAGTTATGATTTATGATATTGAGCTATTACAATACACTCCTGAGCTACCTTATCCTACAATAAAGCTTAGGGTTCGTTGTTCGAAAGGTACGTATATCCGTACCCTTGGTGTTGATCTTGGACGAGCCTTAGGCTATCCTGCTCATATGAGCTCTCTAGTTAGAACTAAAAGTGGCCCTTTTACACTTGAGGATTGTGTAACATTTGATGAGCTGGAAGGATGGAACGAGGAACAATGGCAGAATGAAATGCTGCCGCTGGAAAAGGCAATTGCACATCTTCCAGATCTTATCGTGTCAGGAGATTTAAAAGAAAGAGTATTGTTTGGTCAATCCCTTGTTATTGAGCAGCAGGTTGAAAATGATCAGTTATACAGAGTTTTAGATCAGAACGGAAGGTTCCTAGCGATTTATGAAGGAAATCATCCAAAGCTAATTAAACCGAGGAAAGTTTTTCACATGGAGTGAGTCCTGTTTTTGAGTATGGAAAGATTTATTTAGCTACTTACATATAGAAAGTGCTTTATAATTTGAAGTACTACCATTAAGTAAAAATGTAATGAGCTAGTGAAGGAGTTTAGTAGGTATGGAGATCGCCAGAATAACAAATTCTCAACTAATTAAGGATACAAGCCAACGCCTTCCTTCAAGCGTAGCTTTTGGAAATTTTGATGGAATTCATATAGGTCATCAGCAAGTGATTCAGCAAGCTATACGTGTAGCCAAAGAACTTAAAGTAGAGTCAGGAGTCATGACCTTTTATCCCCATCCGTTAGAGGTATTAACAAAGGTTGAACACCCTAGCTATCTTACTCCTTTAGAAGACAAGCTTGCTCTTTTTAAAGACTTGGGTGTTGATGTTGTATTTGTTGTAGATTTCACCCTTGACCTTGCTAAGTTGTCTCCGCAGGAATTTATACAAAGGTATATTGTCGATCTACAAATCAAACATGTGGTCACAGGCTTTGATTTTTCCTTTGGACACAAAGGAAGCGGCAGGGTCGAGCATTTAGAGAAGTGGGGCTTGGAGAATAAAGCCTTTACAGTAGATGTTCTTTCCTCTGTGGATCAGGATCATATGAAGATTAGCTCATCAAGAGTACGTTCTGCTCTCCATGATGGACGAGTAGGGGAGGTCAGTGAGCTTTTAAATCGTTATTACAAGGTTAAAGGTACTGTCATTCACGGAGAGAAAAGAGGAAGAACAATAGGCTTCCCTACAGCTAACCTTGAGCTCACGCAGGCATATGTGCTTCCAAGGCAAGGTGTTTATGCAGTATATGTTACGATTCAAGGTATCCGTAGGCAAGCTGTTTGTAATATTGGGAAGAAGCCTACGTTCCACAATAAAGGACAGGTATCACTTGAAGTCCATATTCTAGATTTTGAGGGTCATTTGTACGATAGTGTAGTAGATGTTGAATTTGTAGCATTCCTGCGTTCTGAGCAGAAGTTCAATGGAATTGATGAGCTTGTGAACCAGATTCATTTAGATATTAAAGAAACGAAAAAGTATTTGTAAATTAATAGGGCATTCTAAAAATATGATATCTTGCTTCTTTTCTTCCTATAAAAAGGTGATTTTAAGGTCATTCTATTTATAGGAAGTTTTTTGTGCACACAAAAAGCTACTCTCATCAGGTTGTCTACGAGGTCATTTTGTTAGTTTTGACTTATGGCGACTTAGGTAAGAATAATTCAGCTAGAACTGTTTCTTAAGAAAACTTAAGAGTTATGGTTTATAAAATATGCTATATTTGAGCATATATTTAATAGCTTTTCACACTAGCAGTAAGAAAGCGCCGGGTAGTTGTAGGAGGGATTTACATGTCAGCAGGAACAATTTTATTGGTGGATGATGAAATAGAAATTCGAAACCTGCTAGAGATTTACTTGAAAAATGATGGGTACTTTGTCTTGCATGCTAACAACGGAGGAGAGGCTCTTCAGCATTTGAGGGAGCAGGAGGTAGATTTAATCATATTAGACGTAATGATGCCTGAAATGGATGGTATCGAGGCTTGTATGAAGATCAGAGAAGAGAAGCAAATGCCCATTATTATGCTCTCTGCTAAATCTCAAGATATAGACAAAATCACAGGACTAAGTATTGGGGCAGATGATTATGTAACAAAGCCGTTTAGTCCCCTAGAAATCCTAGCAAGAGTGCGTTCTCATTTACGGAGATATCGACAGTTAAATACTGGTGGTCAACAGAAAAATGAATACGAGCATCAGGTGGATGGACTTGTCATCAATATGATTACACATAAAGTAACTGTACATGATAAAGAGGTCAGACTGACTCCACGAGAGTTTGCTATCCTAGAGGCATTGATTCGAAATAAAGGAATTGTATTGAGTATGGAAAAAATATATGAAATGGTATGGAACGAGCCCTTTTTTGATGGAAATAATACATTGATGGTGCATATCCGCAAGCTTAGAGAAAAAATAGAAAAGGACCCAAGTAAGCCTGAATACATTAAGACTGTCTGGGGAGTTGGATACCAAATTGAAGGATGATCATGAATGAACGAGTTGAGGACAATTAGCTTTATCCAAACGATACGCTGGAAGTTTATCTTCGTGATTGTAATCAGTATTGCTTTAGCTATAGGTACTATCTTTTTATGTTATTACATGGGTTTTCTATTAATTAAAATTCCAGTTCTATCAGCTCCTTTGAAATGGCTTGTAGAAAGAATTGGTTCATCACCCGTGATGTGGGTGAGTGGGGTTGTGCTATTCTTATTATATTTTTTCATATTAAGTAGACGAGTGATTGCTTATATTGAAAAGATCACAGTCGGTCTTCAAGAAATTTCGGAGGGAAACCTCGATTATAAGCTTGAAGTGAAGAGCTCCGATGAATTAGGGATGATGGCAGGGGCAATAAATGAGATGGCTCAAAAATTGAAAAAGCTTATGGAGGATGAAAGAAAAGCAGAGAAAAGCAAAAATGAGCTAATTACCGGTGTTTCTCATGATTTGCGTACCCCTCTCACATCCATTTTAGGCTATTTAGAGCTCATAGAGGATGATCGCTATAAGGATGAGGTTGAGTTTCGATATTACACAAATATTGCTTATACAAAAGCATTAAGGTTGAAAAAGCTAATAGATGATCTATTTGAATATACGTCTATTCATGATAAAGGCCCTTTACTTAAAAGTGAAAAAATCAATGTAAGTGGATTTATTAATCAAGTGGTGGAGGAGTTTGCACCTGTTTTGGAGGCGGAAAGCATGTCCTATCAAACAGTTATTGAGGATCCCACATTATATATCCAAGCAGATGGAAACCTGCTCGTACGAGCGTATGAAAACTTAATGATGAATGCTGTAAGATACGGTAAGAAAGGGAAGCACATTGATGTTAGAATAAGAGAGCAGGGTGGAGAGGCTGTGATTGAAATAATCAACTATGGAGAGCCTATTCCTGAGCGTGATTTACCCTTTATCTTTGACCGATTTTACCGTGCTGAGAAATCGAGAACATCGGAATCTGGAGGAACAGGCCTTGGTTTAGCGATTACAAAAAGCATAGTTGAGCTGAACGGTGGTAGGATCTCTGCAAGTAGTGATCAGCAAAAAACAACGTTTCAAACGAAATTCCCTATAGTGCCAGTTTAGACAATGGAATAGCATCACCCGAGTAAATAATAAGCTGTCTTTTGAACCCCTTTCCAAGGAATCAAAGACAGCTTTTTTATATGATAAGAACCTATTTATTTTTATTAGGAATTTCTTAAGATTTTGGTAAGCTGAGCTTAAGTGGCTGTTAACCTGCACCCTCTATACTTAACTTCAGTTCTCTTGATAGCAGATTGAAGGACAAACTCATGTCAGGAACACAAAGTACAAGGAAGACAATGAGGATAGCGTCTTTCATATTTACTAGTAGGAGGATATCGACAAAAATAGATAGAGGTGCAGCATGAATAAGAAGTGGATGATTTTATTCTTTGCCTTGCTTATTTTAGCAGGAGGAATAGTTTTCGGAGTGAAGGCTTTCAAGGATAGCAGAATAAGTGTTACTGTTGATATGCCAGCTTCAAAGCAGGAATTAATGGAGGTTGTCTCTGTAGATACGTTAAAGGAAAACTATGATGCGATTGTAGTTGGGACAGATCCTGAAGGACTAGCCGCTGCGATTTCAGCAGCTAGAAATGGGTTAAGCACTTTACTTATTGAAAGCAGAGAGCGTGATGTACTAGGCGGTTTAATGACGGTAGGATGGTTAAATAGCATAGATATGAACTGGGATCGAACAGTATCAACTAAATTAGGGAGTGAGCCTAGTTATTTAAATAAAGGGATATTTGAAGAGTGGTATGAGCAGATTGAAGGGCATTCGTTTGATGTAACGTCTGCGGCTAATGCTTTTTATAAGCTTGTGAGTACAGAAGAAAATATTGATTTATATATGGAGGCCTCTGCTATTGAGCCTCTGGTTCATACAGAAAATAATGGACAAGTTGTTGAAGGAATTAAGGTATCACATTCAGATGGGACGAAGCAAAGCATATCAGCTCCAGCGGTTATTGATGCTACACAGGATGCGGACATTGCTTCCGCTGCAGGTGCTGCATTTACAATAGGTAGAGAGGATTTGGGAGACAAGAGCTCTCAAATGGCAGTAACCGCTGTGTTTCGATTGAAAAACATAGATGATCAAGTATGGAAACAGGTCGCGAAAAGATTAAATGGGAATAATGATCCAAACACTGGTGTAGATAAGCTTTCTGCATGGGGATACGGCAAGGAGATGGCTGATTATAAATCAACGAATCCTGAGCGTACCAAGATGAGAGGTCTTAACATTGGTCGACAGCTTGATGAGACGATGCTGATTAATGCTCTTCATATTTTTGAAGTAGATCCATTAGATCCTGATTCTCAGAAGGAAGGGCTTGAGATTGCGGCTAGAGAAGCAGATAATGTCGTGACATTCTTAAGAAATTTTAAGGAGTTTAAGAATATTGAGTTAGACTCTATTGCTTCAGAGCTTTACGTACGTGAAAGTCGACATTTGCAAGGTTTGTATCGATTAAATATTATAGATTTATTAGAAAATAGAGATCACTGGGATCGCATTGCCTTCGGTTCTTATCCAGCAGACATTCAAAGAACCTCACCAGACGATAACGGGGCAGTCATTTTAAACCCACTTAAATATGCTGTCCCGTTTCGAAGCATTGTTCCTCAGGAGGTAGATGGATTACTGGTTATTGGGCGTTCTGCAAGCTTTGATACGCTGGCACATGGTAGTACACGTGTCATCCCAACTGGAATGGCAGCAGGACAGGCTGCTGGAGCAGCTATAAGAGTGGCTGTAGATGAGGGGGTAACGTTTAGTGAGCTTGCTGAATCTAAGGAATCTATTGAGAAGCTACAGAACATGCTAAATGAGCAAGGCATGGAGCTAGAGGAGTACAGTTTAGAACCCCAGTCCTATATGAAGCACAAGGATTATCCAGGTTTAAGGGCAGCCGTATATATGGGAATAACGTTTGGATCCTACAATAATGAATTTAATTTAGATGATATCTCTAATCCACAGCGTATTGTTAATAAGCTTTATAGTATAGTGAAGCTATATCCAGAGTTTTTCCAAGGTGATCCTGGAAAGAGCTTAATAGCTGTATTGAAGCCTAATGAAGAAGATCTAAGTATAGAGCAGGCTAGCTATGCAATAGCCAAGACGATAGGATTAGAGGCAACATTTGAAAAGGCTAAATCATTGTTAATTGAGCGGGGAATTCTAAATCCAAACACATTAGAAGGAATTAAAAATCTGAAGAGAATAACAGATGGTGAAATGTATATGCTACTCAAGGATGCAGTTGAGAGTCAGACAGGGATAGAATTTGACGCACTTTAAAACAGTTTATAAACAAAAGCTGTATCAAATCCAAGCACATGGAGATTTTATTTCATGTGCTTTTTTAATTCATGTATAATAGTTTCATACTAGTAACCATGTTCTTGATGAGATTCATCATGTTAATAAAACAGAGGATAAAAGAGATCTTACCAGCTAAAAGGTGTCTAATACAAAGAGGTGGGGAGAGCAGAATGGATATTTTTAATGAACAAATAACTTCTTTAGAGGAATTAGAGGAGCTTCGACCGATTTTAGGTCAGCCTAGCAAGCTTGTACAGGAGAAAGTGGTTCATTCTCTAGATTTATTGAGTAAAGAATTTATAGCTAAATCTCCTTTTTTGTTAATCGCTACATCAGATGCAAAAGGGTGCTGTGATGTTTCTCCTCGTGGTGATGCTCCAGGCTTTGTCCATGTTATTGATGATAAGCATCTTTTTATTCCTGAACGTCCAGGAAATAAAAGAATGGACTCCATTCGCAATATTTTAGAGAATCCGCATATTGGATTAATTTTTCTTATTCCAGGGCTAGGGGAGACATTTAGGGTAAACGGCAAGGCCTGTATTAGCCGTGATCCTCAGCTTTTGGAGCGGACAGCTGTAAATGGCAAGGTTCCGTTACTCGGTATCGGTGTAGAAATCGTGGAGGGCTATATGCATTGTGCTAAAGCGTTTAAAAGGTCGGGGTTATGGCAGCCAGAAGCATGGTTATCTGAAGCAGAACGACCAACCGCAGCAAAGATTATTGCAGCCCATGTTAGTACTAAATCTGCTATTACGGAAAAAGAAGTGACTGACTCATTAAATGAAAGCTATACAAAGAGACTGTATTAACTTTTTGAAATTGGCTGATACCATGGTTATTATAGACGGTAAAAGACCAGAGAAGGGGATTCTCTGGTCTTTTATTCTAGATTATAAAAGGGCGTTACTTTCTGACGGCGGGACATAGGACGACTTGCAACTTTAGTTGCTTAGCGTCACTTGCGCACTTTGTGTGAAAGCTTCCTCTAATGATGGACTAGACGACTTCTTCGAGAGGGCTTCGATAGAAGCTTTTCTTATTTAATGCAACATTCATGTAGTCGATTTATATAGTTATTTAAAGATTTCTGTTGCGTCGGACGGTAATTGATGAACATGCTGAAGATAGAACGTTACATTTTCATCATCTTGATGTGGGTATTCGTACTGAAGCTGACTGGCAACCTCTAGTGCTACTTTTCTAAATAGACGCGTCATAGCAAATAAAGCTCTCCAGGCATCCTCATAGCTACCAGAAGGATAAGTGGACAACAGCTCTTGCCAGAATTCAGCTGTTACATATTTCTCTAAGTACTTACCACTTTTCCCTACATTAATAGAAAAATTTGTTTGAGAACCTACGTTCCATTCTAGCATTCTCATCAGCATTGGACGCATATATGAATGTAGATGGTCTAATGCAAACAATAATTCCTTCCTCCACAACCCTTTTGCTACATAAGTAGAAACCCACCAAAATTCGTTGCAGCAATCAGCAAAATGGGCAGCAGTTGGAGGCTTAACCCAATAATCTTCATCTGTAGGCGCAGGAAGGTCGGGTAGGGAATGGTCTTTATCCAATAAGATGCGAATTAATTTATCATCCTTGACATACTTATCTTTCTCTTCTATAGGGATTAGAATAAGGTCAATTCGATTCCCGTCTTTAAAAAGCATGAGATAGGAAAACCACCCTCCAAGATCAGGGGGGAACAAAGACATATCTTCGGGAGTTTGCATGATAATCGTTTCTCCAAAAACACTAGTCCAATTAGGATCTTGAATAAAGGACTGCATGTCTGTTACTAGATAGACAATATCATAGTCTTGAAAAATGTCTACAGGAGCGTTTGGATTTGTTCTAGATCCGTTCATAGCTACTGCTCGAATTCGGTCATCCTGCTGGGCCACTGTTACTACAAGATCATACATTTCCTTTTCACTTCTCATTTCAGCGTACCTCCATCTATCTTTATTTATCTGCTCTGGCTAAGATCAAGCTACTAGGAGGTCCACGAATTTGGGTAAAGGTTGTAGGGGTATCGACAGGAGGCTATAAGTTGTTAAATCTTTTTTTCAAGAAGCTTTTTCTCCTTTCGTTCTTTTTTCTTAGATAAAGTTCCCTCAATTTGTATTTCTAGTATAATAATGAATAACAGGCTAGCTTATCTGTAGGCTATCATGGAAATGAATGATAGACAATGGTAGGACTTTTTTACCTCAATGGTGTATCCTAAAATTAGGAGAAAATGTAGAGGTGATAATTTGCTAAATCTATTTTTTTATTTGGTAGGCATTGGCTATATTCTTGTACATATTGCTGGTGTAATAGTTTGTTGGAGAATTGGTTTTAGGGGAGGTTTCTATTTCTTTCTTATTTTAAGTATTGTAGAGCTGTATAATAGTATATCACCTTTGTTTATATCTGGATTTATAGATAGTGCTGCTAATAATCTGCCACACAGTATTACTTTTGGTGAATTTGTAGCTTTTATTACTTATGTTCCCATGGGGATTCAAGCTATCGCGTACCTCATTTTAATTATTAGCTTGTATAAGGCATTTACAAATAAAAAGGTATTTAAAAAGAAAGAGGCAAACACTGAGTTTGAATAAAGAACTGATAGAACCTGATTAATTAGACTATAAATAAGCTTGAAGGGAGTAGAACAAATGACAGAGGATTTTTATTGTGAAGAGGTTTTAAGTGGGAAGACAGCCGTTCAAAAGGTATACGAAACAGATCGAGTGTTAGCGTACTACCATACACGTCCCTTTTATGAGGTACATATTGTTGTTTTTCCTAAAGTACATATTGATTCACTTCTGACAATGAGAGTAGAGGATAACGATTTATTAATAGAGTTATTAGAGGTCATTAAACATGTTTCTGCACAGGTTGTAGAAGAGTATGGGGCTTGCCGTGTTCTTACAAATCTTGGAGAGTATCAGGATTCGAAGCATTTACATTGGCATGTCATCCATGGCAAGCAGATAAAAGAGGACGGAGCAAGATAGCGAACGATCTTATAGCTTAAATACTCTCACCAGATGTCTAACAATGACGTCTGGTGTTTGTGTTATGATGATTAAAGCAGTCACAAGGTAGCTTCAAATTTCGGATACATATGTGGAGGAAAAGTGTACGTATGGCACATACTTTTTGGATTTGGCTTTTATTATTAGGTTCTAGCTGGACGGCAGCGATTAATCAGGTACATGAGGATAAAATGATTTTTGCTATGCTGGGATGTGCTATATTTTTCAGCTTATTTTTTGTTGCCCCTTTACTTAGAGAAAAACCTAAAGCTTTAACGGCAGTTCTACTTGGCTGTATGGCTGTCACTGCTATAGCACTATGGCCAGAAAAAACAAATGTTGCTCCTAATTATTACACGCTCTTAATTTATTCTATTCTAGTAGGTAAGGCAGTTTTCCGCCTATCTTCCACATATTCAATAGCTATAGGTTTATGTATGACGGTAATCAGTATATTGCCGACCTTATTAGGCTATCCTAGTTTCCCCCTTTGGTTTTTGCTCATTTATGCTATTGCTTTTGGGTTGGGCTGTGGTATTTATAAATGGATATTTAATGAGTGGGAGCAAAATACATATGAAAAAGATGAGATGTTAAGTGAATACAGGAGATTAAAGCGCTCTAGTGTAGATAGTGAGGAAGTGGTAAGGCAGCAGGAAAGATCTAAAATTGCGAGGGATATGCATGATTCTGTAGGACATAAGCTTACCGCTCTTTTAATGCAGCTTGAGGTATTTCGTATGCAATCTACTGGTGAAACGGCTGAGAGAGCGGAAGCACTTAAGCGCCTTGCAAAGGAAAGCTTAGAGGAAACACGTCACGCCGTAAAGGAGTTAAACGTACAGGAAACGATTGGCTTTCAAGCGATTATCCATTTAATTCGCAAATGGGAATCTGAGAATTTTGTACGCGTACAGTTTTCCTTGCGTCAAGGTGTTCTTACAGCACAGCTCAATAATGAACAATCCGCGGCTATTTATAGGGCTGTGCAGGAGGCTCTAACAAATGCCATTCGCCATAGTTCTTCCAGAGAGATCAATATAGAATTTGAAGCTCCAGGTGGAAGAGCACTATTGTTTAAAATCTCTAATCCTTGTACAAAAAAAGATAATTTTCGAGAGGGCTTCGGACTTTCAGCTATGCGTGAAAGAATGGAACAGCTTGGTGGTCAGTTAGAGATTATATTTGAGGATCGACAATTCACTGTTAAAGGAAGATTACCTTTATAGAGAGGGAGCAGGCATATGATTAGAATACTAATAGCAGAGGATCAGGCAATGGTCAGGCAGGGCTTAAAGATGATGATAGAAACGGATCAAGAGCTTCGGGTGGTTGGTGAAGCAAGTAATGGACAAGAAGCTATTCATTTATGTGAGCGGCTTCAATTTGATCTTGTTGTGATGGATATTCGCATGCCTCAAATGGATGGATTAGAGGCTACACGTATTATCCGTTCTCGTTGGCCAAAGCTAAAGGTATTAATCTTAACTACGTTTAATGATGATGAGTATGCTTTAACTGCGTTACAGAACGGAGCAAATGGGTATATGCTCAAGGATGCAGAGCCAGACCTCTTGATCCGAGCTATTCGTAGCTGTTTAACTGGTGGCTTATCATTGGAAGAAAACGTAGCTGCAAAGGTTATGCCACGATTACTACACGGTAAAGAAAATGAGGAGCAGTTCGAGGTAGACTCATCACTGACTCCTAGAGAGCTAGATATTTGCCGCTTAGTAGGTCTGGGAAAAAGCAATCGAGAGATAGCAGAGGAGCTGTCGTTGTCTATTGGAACGGTAAAGAATCATATTAGTCTAATTTTGGATAAGCTTGAGTTGCGAGATAGGACACAGCTTGCTATTTATGCCATACGTCATCATCTAGTATAAGTAAATGCCTAGTTTAGTCTGTCAATTATTCAACAATAGTTTGAAACAAAGGTTTGATACAAAGTAACATGACTTAAGTCATGGTCTGCTAGAAAAGTTATGACCAAAGACAGTGGGAACACTGTCTTTTTGTCATTATACTTGAGTTATAAAAATGCGAATGAATTAGAGAGGTGACTCAATTGATACTTGAAACGGTTAGCATAGAAAAAAGCTACAAAGGAAAAAAGGTCGTGGATGATGTAAGTATTTACTTAAATAAAGGAGAGTCAGTTGGTTTATTGGGGCCGAATGGAGCCGGAAAATCGACAACTATTTCTATGATTTCTTCCCTAGTAAAACCAAATCATGGTGATATTAAATTAAACGGTAAGAGTATCTTAAAGGACCCTAGAGACATCAGAAGAGTACTTGGTGTTGTTCCACAGGAAATTGCTTTATATGAAGAATTAACAGCTTATGAGAATTTAAGATTTTTTGGACGGTTATATAGATTAAAAGGAAATCAGCTAGAATCTAAAATCCAAGAAACGCTTGAGATGGTTGGATTGAGGGATAGACAGAAGGAATTAATCCGTACTTACTCAGGGGGAATGAAAAGAAGAGTAAATATTGCTGCCGCTCTTTTACATGACCCTCAGCTTATCATTATGGATGAACCTACGGTTGGCATTGATCCTCAATCACGCAATCATATATTAGAAACGGTTCGTCTACTTAATCGAGAAAAAGGAACGACTATTTTATATACAAGTCACTATATGGAAGAGGTAGAGCAACTTTGTAATCGTGTTTATATTATGGACTATGGAAAAATGATTGCTTCGGGACGCAAGGACGAACTGCTCAGAATTCTTTCTGGTGATGACACCGTACATGTACAACTCAACAGCAAAAGCTATGAAATGGCTAAGGAGCTTCGAGGGATTGAGAGCATAAAGCAGGTTGAAGAAACGGAAAAAGGGCTAAAGCTAATCGTAACTAAGCAGAGCTCTATTTTATCCCAAATTGTCCGTGCGGCAGAGCAGTTTAATGTACAAATCAATAGCGTTCATATTGATACGCCTAGCTTGGAGGATGTATTTTTGCATTTGACAGGACGGAAGCTACGGGACTAAAAGGAGGCCAGACCTATGTTTTTTAAAAAAGATATCCTCCTTTTTTGGAGAGATAAAAAAAATATCCTATTTCTTATCGCAGCTCCATTCATTATGATTTTGATTTTAGGTTTTTCGATGAGGGGTATGATGGAAACCTCTACGGCTATAGAACAAATCAGAGCAGCTGTAGTTATAGAGGATCAAGAGGTGGAAGGTAGAGAATAGTTCTACGATAGGCTTGAAGAGCTTGGTGGATCGGTTGAAGAAAAAAACACTCTTAAACAAGCGGCTATATCCTTCTCGCCCCAAGGGCTTATTAGGCAATTATTTGAAGAGGAAGCTGTCGCTGCTCTTGTGCAGCTTGAGGAAATGAATCGTTCGGATGCCCTTGAAGCGTTAGAGGAGGGAGAGATTCAAGCTATCTTAACGATACCAGAGCACTTCACTTCTACTGTCTTAAATAAACTGTTTTTAAATGAAGGGACAACTCCTCCTTTAACTTTAATAGCTGAAAACTCTTCTGCTATGAGCATAGATATTTTACAGGATATCATCGAGATCTTTATGAGAGCTATTAATTTTCAAACGGTACTTAGTCAATCAATGAACGAGGGAGCTGCCTCCCTAGAACAGCTAAATGCACAGCTTCCAAAAGGAGGCATAGAAACGATATACAACGTGGAGCAAGTAAGTTCGTTCCAATACTTCACTTTTGCCATGAGTGTGTTATTTGTCTTATTTGCTGGTGGAGTTGCAGCTGAAAGAGCCAATACGGAAAAACGTGAGCGTGTTTTTGAGCGTATTTTACTAACGGGAAGCAAGCCCCTTCGGTTTTTAGGGGCGAAGCTGGGTTCAACGTTCGTCATTGCTATGTTGCAGCTAGTAGTACTATTTATCCTATGTCATTTTATTTTTCAGCTATTTCCGGGCAGAACGTTTCAGTTTTGGATAGGTTTAGGGGTTATTTTGGCAGCACTTTCTCTTTGTGTAGGAGCGATTGGGGCGTTGCTCACCTCCTTAAATTTCCGTATGCAAAGCCCTGATGCAAGCCGATTGTTTAACTCCATTCTGGTTACGATTATGGCCTTGGCAGGCGGGAGCTTCGGACCAATGTCCATTTTGCCTAACTGGATTACTGTTATAGGGGAGTGGACACCTAATGGCTTATCTCTTTCTATGCTTATGCTCTGGATACAAAGTGAATCATTTTCAGATCTTATAGGACCTCTACTTAAGCTTCTAAGTATATCTCTTATTCTATTACTGGTAGGGTTGAGAATTTTTCCACAAAGGAGGCAAGGCTGATGATACCCGTATTTTTAACACAATGGCTGAAGGAAAGACGCTCTCCTTTACTTGTTCTCATGCTCATGGGACTTGGGATTGCTCTTGCTCTTTTGTTTGCTTCAAATATGGGGGGGAAGTTAGAGGTAAAGGTGTTTACTAATGGGGTGGAAGAAGAGGAAGCGTTAGAGTGGATAAGTATTTTAAATGAGGGCGAGTCTATCGACTTTCAACTAGCAGACGAAGAAAAAGTGATGAAGGACGTACGTGAGGGGCGGTTAGATGTGGCCGTCAAGTTAGTTCAAGGAGATTATAGAATAATTACGGCTAGTGATAATTATAATGTTTATTATGTTGAGCGTTATGTACAAAGAGTAATGGAGGAGGAGGTAAGGCTGCTTGCAGCCATTCATCAAGCTGACAATCCAGAGCTGTTTCGTCTAGAGGTAGAGCAACGTCTTCAACAGCCATTGTTAACATTAGAGACACAAGTGCCAGACGGTAGTGAGAGAGTAAGAGAGCATTATAGTATTCAGCTTTTCTATGCTTTTACCTTGTTTATGAGTATGTTCATTATCGGTTTTAAAGTAAATGCAATTACAGAGGAGAGAGTGGGTGGCATCTGGGAACGGATGATTTTATCACCCGTTCGGAAAATAGAAATCTATTTAGGACATATGCTTTACACATTTATGATAGGCTTTGCTCAGGTATTGGTTGTGTGTCTTTTATTTATCTATATTTTTGGCTTTGATATGGGGGAGCGATTTGGTCTTCAACTCCTCATTATTGTTATTCATACTTTTGCTTGTGTGGCACTAGCCACATTATTTACTGGAGTCTTTAAGACGCCTGAACAATTTGGTTCATTTTTTCCTATTATTGTCCCAATAATGCCCTTGATAAGCGGAGCTTATTGGCCGGAGGGATCGATAAGTAATCCATTTCTGCTTATACTGGCAGAGTTTGTTCCACTTACTCACGCTTTAGATGCTTTAAAAGGAGCTGCATTATACGATTATGGGTGGGTGGAATTAATGCCACCTTTAGTTAAGCTAGTGTTAATGTTTGTCGTTTTTATGGGAGTCGGCATCAATTTAGTAGAGCGTGTTAGAAAGTAAAAATGACTAAAGTCATGGTTTGAATTCAAATAAAATGACTTTTTTCATTATTAAAATTTGTATTGATGTGGCTATAATGGATGAAAGAATGATGATCTGGTTTGAGGAGGAATGGGTAGAAATGATACTGGAAACGGTCGATTTGAAAAAGGAGTTCAATGGGAAGCTAGTTGTAGATGGAGTTAATCTTTACCTGAATGAAGGGGAGTCCGTAGGCTTATTAGGTCCAAACGGTGCGGGGAAATCGACAACCATTTCGATGATATCCTCTTTAGTTAAGCCAACGTCTGGAGATGTTAGGCTTAGTGGTAACAGTATTCTAAAACATCCTGCTGAGCTACGCCGAGTCCTTGGCGTTGTACCTCAGGAAATTGCTTTGTATGAGGACTTGACTGCCTATGAGAACCTAAAGTTTTTTGGACGTATCTATAAGCTTAGGAGCAAGGCATTAGAGAATCGTATTCAAGGAGCATTAGAGCTTGTTGGTTTGCAGGATCGTCAAAAGGAACAGATCAAGCACTATTCTGGAGGAATGAAGCGCCGAATTAACATTGCTGCTGCATTACTACACGAACCGAAGATCGTGATTATGGATGAACCTACAGTGGGAATTGATCCTCAATCCAGAAATCATATTTTAGAAACGGTCCGCTTGTTAAATAGAGAGAAGGGTTTAACGGTCGTTTATACAAGTCATTACATGGAAGAGGTTGAGAATTTATGTGATCGTGTCTATATTATGGATGATGGAAAAGTGATTGCTTCAGGAACTAAGGATGAGCTGAAAAATATTCTAGCTGGTGAAGAGATGTTGACGATTGAAGTAGAGCAAGAAAATCAAAGTTTCGTTGAGCATCTCGGTAAACTGGAAAGTGTGCAGCAGATAAGCGCTCAGGACAAAAAGATTAAAATGATCGTATCTAAAAAAACTGGACTGCTGCCTCAAATTTTTCAGCTTGCTGAGCAGGAGCATGTCACTATCTTACATACACAGCTATATACACCCAGCTTAGAAGATGTTTTCCTACACCTTACGGGCCGAAAACTACGAGATTAGAAGGAGAGGGGCCTGATGGGAACTTTTTTTAAGAAGGATATGATGATTTTCATAAGAGACCGGAAGGAATTTCTAGTCATTCTGTTAATGCCTATTGTTTTAATCATTATCTTAGGATTCTCTCTTAAGGGTTTTATAAGTGGAGAAGAAATCACCTTAAATATTCAGATAGCTCTTGTAAATGAGGATACGGAAGCTGAGGGATTAGAGGCCTTTAAAAAAGAGATAGATGAAGGGCTATATACTGAAGAGGAGAAACTAGGGATTAAGGCTTCAGTGGATGAGCTTAGACCATTTGTTTTACTAGAACAGCTATTTGCCAATGAAACGGTTCGCGATTGGGTGGAGGTTCTAGAAATGGACGCTGAGAGCGCTAGAGTAGCACTGCAGAAAGAAGAGATTACATCCATATTGTTTATTCCTCCAGATTTTACGTATGACACACTAAAAAGAATGATCATGCGTGAGGGAAACGGAGCAAGTTTGTTCATTACAGTTGGGGAGCAATCTCCTCTAAGGGCACAAATTTTCGAAGAGATCATTACAGGATTTGCACGTACTCTTAATTATGATACGGCATTGGGTCAGGCTTTAGGTCTTGAAGCATTTGGAGCGGAAGAGGTTGGAGAGATTGAAGGTGGACTGGAAGCGGTGAATGAACTTGCGCCCCTTTCCTCTATGCAATATTACACGTTATCGATGACGGTTATGTTTGTTTTATTTGTGGCCTCTTCAGCTTCAGGTAAGGCTTTCACCGAGAAACATCAGCATGTGTTTGACAGAATGCTTTTGGCTGGTATTCATCCACTGAGTTACTTGTCAGGAAAGCTCGCATCAGCAGCTTGTATTGTTATAGGGCAAATCGTAATATTGTTTATCAGCTCTCAGTTACTTTTTCAATCTTTTACTGGCCACCCAGTATCATTTTGGCTTGCTATCGCAAGTATTATCAGTGTTTTAGCTTTGTGTGTCGGTGCTTTAACTGCTTTATTAACATCCTTGAACTTCCGCTTAGATAGTCCAAATGCAAGTATATTTTTTGGGAATGCCATGGTAGCTATGATGGCATTTGTAGGAGGAAGCTTTATGCCGGTATCTTCACTTCCTGAATGGTTTGGGATTGTAGCCGGTTGGATTCCGAACGGCTTAGCTTTATCCGCTTTTATGCAGGCCTTTCAAGGAGCAGGATTTGATGTCTTATCTTCTCCTTTGCTCAGACTTCTGATTATTTCCATTGTGTTAGTAGGACTTAGTTTCATCTTGTTCCCGAAAAGGAAGGTGACGTAACGATGATTGCTGTATTTTTGGTTCAGTGCCAGCAGCTTATAAGGAAGCCGGCTATGGTGCTACTTATGTGTATCCTTACGATAATCTTTACCTTTTTCTTAGGAATGAGTGCTAATGAAAAACTGGTTCTCTACGCATTTGGAGCTGAAGAACATGAGGAAGGCTTCGTTGAGGAATGGGTTGAAGCATTAAATCATTCTGAAGCCTATGAGTTTAAGCTAGCGGATGAATTTACAGCTAGACAATCTGTAGCGGAGGGACATGCCGAGCTAGCGGTGATGATTATGGAAAAGGATTACAGAATAGTGGCTGTTGCTGAGAACCCTAACATTGGCTTAATTGATAATTATATTAGGTCTGTTTATACCGAGCAGGTGAAGCTTCTTTCTGCTGAGCAGCAGGCTGAGGATGTACAGCAGTTCAGGGAAAGTGTTGAACAAAACCTCGCCTATCCAGTGCTAAGTGTAGCAACAGAGACAGCTAGACAAGATAACAATGTGGCGAGGGAAGATGGCGACTTTAAATATGATCCTAAGATACAAGCTTTGTTTGGATTCACCTTATTCTTTTCTATTTATACGATTGGAGCTGGCATTAAAAACGTACTAGAAGAGAAGCGTCAAGGAATTTGGGATCGGATGATTCTGTCTAGAGTTAGAAAATCGGGAATGTACTTAGGACATCTTTTCTATAGCCTTTTCATTGGCTTTGGACAAATGCTGCTCATGTTTATGCTGTTTAAGTATGTATTTTCCTTTGAACTGGGGAGTAATTTTATTGGAATCATGCTAATCTTACTGGTTTATACCTTTTCTATTGTAGCCTTATGTCTGCTGCTTACTGGCATAGTGAAGACTCCGCAGCAATTTGATGCTATTATTCCTGTTGTTTCTGTAAGTATGGCTATGCTTGGTGGAGCTTATTGGCCAATTGAGATCGTTACAAGTTCTATTTTACAGGGATTGTCCAAGGTAGTTCCAGTTTACTATGCGATGGAAGGGCTTAAGGGAATTTCACTTTATCAGCATGGTTTTAGTGAGCTGGTCCAGCCCTTAGTTGTGCTATTGCTAATTGGGATAGTATGTATGGGTGTAGGAATTAATTTAATGGAACGTAGACATGTTTAAAGGGTAAGAGGGAATAATAATATAAGTAGGAATGATATGTGCAAAAAAAAAACCGTAGTTCAAGGTTACTTGACTACGGTTTTATCTTTAATCGTTGAGAAACGTATCAATGGCTGAGCGAATACCATGAGATAAAATATGTTCAACATGTTTCTGAATTGTTTCCGGTAGAGCTGGAATTTGGGCTAAGTTCACACCCCAGAACTCTTCGTTACTAAGGAATTCTTGAACTGTGTACTTCAAATCCTGCTGTTCGCCCTGCCATAGCTTTTCAATCGAATGAGTAACCTCAGCACTGTCCCGAATCGGATAAGGAGTATGACTCTCTAGACGTATACCAAACACCTGACCATCTTCAGTTCGCTGTGGACGGTAGAAAGCAAGTAGGGCTGAGAGAGAAAATGTCAATGCCTGTGGTAACGTATCATTCTTTTGAACAAACTCCATAAAAGAAGGTAGAATACGAGTGCGCCATTTAAAAATGGAGTTCAAAGAGATATCTAGTAAGTAATGCTGATTAAAAGGGTTCAAAAATCGTTCAAGAGTAGCGTTTGCAAAGCCTACTTTTTCATCTTCTGGAACGTTTAGTAGAGGTAAGATTTCCTCATAAACTCCTTTACGTATAAATCGAGAGATGTAATTGTCATCCATGGCTTCCTTTACAGTATCAATTCCTGCTAAAAAGGCAGCTGCGAACATCAGGGTATGTGCTCCGTTAAGAATGCGTACCTTTCTTTCTCTAAAAGGAGCAACAGGCTTCCAATGAACATTTAACCCGGCTTCTTGAAAAGGAAGGAGGTCAGCAATATCCTTATTTGCTTCAATAGCGAACAGATGGTAGGGCTCACTAACAGTCAAAAGAATATCCTCATAACCTAGCTCCTCGTTAAATTTCTCAATAGAATCCTTAGGAAAGCCAGTCACAATCCGGTCGACTAAGGTGTTACAGAATAGGTTATGCTCCTGCACCCAAGCTGTAAATGCCTCTGGTAGATTCCAATCCTTTGAAATTTGCAGGACGATTTCCTGTAAGTGATCGCCATTATTATCTATAAGCTCACAAGGGATAATAATCATCCCTGCCTCAGCTGAAGCTTCAAAGAACGTGTACCTATGGAATAAAAATGCTGTAACCTTGCCAGGGAAGGATAAGGGAGATATGTTCTCTTGGAAGTCTTCTCTTAAGTAGGTTAATCCCGCCTCAGTGGTATTGGAGAACATAAAACGAATGTCTCTATTCTCCGCTACTTTGAGCACGTCCTGCCAATCGGAATAAGGATTGATACCACGACTTATCGAAGTAATCACTTCTCTTCTATCTACTTCTATTCCAGCCTCTACTCCTCTTTGCGCTAACGTATATAGTCCATCCTGAGCATTAAGCTTGGGGACAACCTTGCCCCTTGGAGTAGGCTGAACGGCAACTATAGAGCCGTTAAACAGCCCCTTTTTATTAAGCTCATGAATCATCCAATCGATAAATCCTCGCAAAAAATTTCCTTCACCAATCTGAATAACGCGCTCTGGAAGCTCTCTTTCTACTTGCTGCCTAGCCTGTTCTACGATTTCAGATTTTTGCTGCTGCAAAAGTGTTTTTGATAGCTGTTCCATCCAAATATCCCCCCGACCTCAATAATTGAACTAAACTCATCTTTTACAGGGTAACTCCATCTTTAAATATGGCAATTTCCTTAAAGCCATACTGCTCATTGTTTGTCTTTTTCTCTCCTGAAGCGATTTGTATAAGGTAGTTGAAAAAGTCCTGTTTAACATCGTCCATATTTGCTCCATCAACTAGCTGTCCAGCGTTGTAATCGATCCAGTTTTTTTTCTTTTCGGCTAAAGGTGTGTTTGTCGAGATTTTTACTGTCGGTACTGGCCCCCCGAACGGAGTCCCTCTACCGGTTGTAAAAAGCACAATATGAGCACCAGCGGCAGCTAGATTAGTAACAGAAACTAAATCATTTCCTGGTCCTTGAACAATACTTAGCCCTTTTTTTGTCACCTTAGAGGCGTAAGGAAGAACATCAACTACTGGAGCAAAGCCACCTTTTTGAACACAACCTAATGATTTTTCCTCTAGTGTAGTAATACCACCTTTTTTATTACCTGGTGATGGATTTTCATAAACGGGCTGATCATAACGGATAAAATACTCTTTAAAGCCATTAACCACATCTACTAGGTCAGTAAAAACCTGCTCACTTGCTACACGATCCATGAGGATGGTTTCTGCTCCAAACATTTCTGGAACTTCGGTCAGGATTGTTGAACCCCCTTCAGTGATCAGCATATCGGAAAATGCCCCTACTAAGGGATTAGCCGTAATACCTGAAAAACCGTCAGATCCTCCACACTTAAGTCCGATTTTTAACTCTGATACTGGGATAGGCTCTCTTTTAAATGTCGCCGCGTAGTCAACTAGATCCTCTAACAATTCAAGTCCTTCTTCAAGCTCGTCCTGTACATCCTGTACAGCCATAAACTTCACTCGATTTTCGTCAATTTCCGGTAGGACCTGTTTAAATGCTTCAATAAAATTGTTTTCACAGCCTAAGCCTAGAACAAGTACAGCTGCCGCATTTGGATGATCTACTAGACGGCTTAGGACCTTTTGTGTATAGCTTAAGTCATCCCCTAATTGTGAGCAACCAAGTGGGTGAGGGAAGTGATAGATTCCGTCGATTTCTTCTTGCTTAAAAGAATCATTTCCCATCTTCGCTAACAGCTCAGCTGTCTTATTAATACAACCAACAGTATTAATAATCCAGACCTCGTTACGAATACCTACTTCACCATTATGCCGCTTATAGCCTTGAAAGGTTAGGTTTGTTGGAGAGATAGCAAATTCCTTTTTTTGACCTTGATACTCGTAATCTAGTGTACCAGATAGCTTAGTTACTACATTGTCGGTATGCACCCAGTCCCCGGCTTTTATAGCTTTGCTAGCTTTCCCAATAGGAAAGCCGTATTTTATGATATCCTGTCCTTCTTCAATATCTTCAATGGCTACCTTATGCCCTGAAGGGATATCTGTAGTTAACATGACTGCTTTATCTAGAAAGTCCAAGTGTAGGGAGTCATTCGCTGATAATTCCTTTAAGCTTACAATTACATTGTCATTCGGATGAACCTGAATAAATTGAGTAGACATTATAAACCTCCTTATTATTTAAAAATATCGCTCCTGCTCACATGGATTGGCTGCCTATGATTTAAGAGAATAGGGAAGGGAGCCAGAGTGAGATCGCAGGGAAGTAAGCAATAAGCAGGATAGCAATAATTAACACAATCCAGAAAGGCCATACTTCTTTAATAAAGTCTTCAATTTTTACCTTGGTAATAGCCGATGTAGTGAACATAATGGTTCCAATTGGAGGTGTTATCGTACCGACACTAAGGCATAAGATAAAAAAGAGACCAAAATGAACGGGATCAATACCAAACGTATTAATCATTGGCATGAATATAGGTGTTAGGATTATTAATAGCACGTTTCCTTCAATAAACATACCAACTACTAGTAAGAAAATCATAATTACAAATAGGAATAAAGCTGGACTTTCAATAAAGCCAGTAACTGTGGCCGTTAACTGCTGCGGAATTTGCTCAAGCGTTAGAATCCAACCGAACGCTGTCCCTGCTGCGATAATAATCATGATTGTAGCTGTAAGGTTTACAGATTCCTTTAGCGCTTCGATGAGTTGATTTCCTTTCATTTTTCGATAGACAAAGAATCCTAGAAAAAGAGCATAGATGATGGCAATGGCCCCAGCTTCAGTAGGGCTAAACACCCCGAAGCGAATTCCTCCGATAATGATAATTGGTAAAAAGATAGCAAATGCTGCATCCTTTGAAGCAATAAGCATTTCCTTTGGTTTTGCTGCTTTTTTTACTTCTGTTTCAAAGCCTCTTTTCTTAGCTATAAAGTGTACTAGGATTAAGAAGATAACCGCTAGCAGTAGTGCTGGTACTATTCCTGCTAGAAAGAGGTTCCCGATAGAGACATTCCCTATATACCCATACATAATTAATGCAATACCCGGCGGAATTATGGGTGTTATAAGAGATGTTGCCGCTGTTAAAGCGGTTGAAAACGCTGGTGGATAGCCTCGCTTTGTCATTTGCGGGACCAAAACTTTAGACTGCATTGCTGCATCAGCAATATTTGATCCTGATAATCCACCCATAAGGACACTAAGCAATACGTTTACCTTTGCTAAGCCTCCGCGCATATGACCAGTGATCACATGAGCAAAATTAAGCATTCTTTCTGTGATTCCTGTGTAATTCATTAGAATACCAGCTGTGATGAAGAAAACGATAGCTAGTAAAGGAAAGGATTCAACACCACTCATCATTCTTTGAATGAGTATTTCATGAGTAAAGCTATCATTCATAATAAAGTAATAGGCACAGCTAGCAATGATGGCGTAAGCTACTGGAACATTCAGTAGGATAAGCAAAAACATGATGATAAGAGTTATAGTTAAGTCCATTCCTATTCCAGTCCTCTCTCTTGATGAATGTAAGCTCTGTCTTTTCTAATGAACACTCTACTCAAGTGGTAAACTGCAAGAAGTGACCCTAAGGGTACAGCCATATTTATGAATGTATAGCTAATTCCTAATACAGGTGTCACCTTTGCTACACCATGAATAGCAAACCCCATTCCCCAATAAACAAAAACAACAACTGTTGTAGCAAAAATGATGACCAATCGTAGGGTCTGAGTAATATGGTATATTCGAGCAGGCAGCTTTCGTACAAAGTAGTCAATTCCAACATGAGAGTTATGCTTAATTCCAGAGCTTATTCCGATAAAAGTGAGCCAGATAAACAAACCAAGGCTTACTTCCTCTGTCCAAGTAATAGGATTGTTTAATACGAATCTAAAAATAACGTTGGAGCTAATAAGAATAATAATACCGGATAGAGCAATGACAGCTAGATAATCGTCCATATTATGAATTAAACGTTTCACAAGATCACCTTCATTTCATTTTTTACATCATGTGGACTTGTTGAACAGCCCAATTTTTCTGAGGACTATTCTCGTGCTTCGAGCAGTTCTTGAATTGTTTCCTGTAAGTCAGGACTCCATTCTGGAATTCGATTAAAGATATCCTTTGCTCTTTCTCTAAAAGGTTCTGTATCAATTTCATTGATAACAATTCCTTGAGCCCTAAAATCATCGAGCACCTTTTGTTCTTCTTCAACCACAATTTGTTGTTCAAATTCACCAGCTTCATTTCCAGTAGCTTTTAAAATTTCTAGAAGGTCTGGTGGTAGGGTTTCTATAAAGTCATTTCCAGCAACCCAAGGGCTAATGATTTTCGTATGACTTGTTAACGCTAAATATTTTGCCACCTCATGTGTCTTCGAACCTGACAGAACAGGAAGTGGGTTTTCGGCACCATCAATAACACCTTGTTGGAGAGAAGCATACATATCTGATAGAGGAAGCGGAGTTGGCGATGCTCCTAGCACTCTAAATGTTTGAATGTACATTTGATTATTAGGCACACGTATTTTCATCCCTCTAAGATCCTCTGGTGTCAGTACCTCTCTAGTTGTCATAAGATGACGCTCTCCATATAGTGTATTGGTATTTACAATTTCAAAGCCTTGCTCTTTTAAATCCTCCTCTAGAGAAGCAAACCAATCTGTTGTTGTTAAATAAAACAAATCATTCACGTCTTCCACTAAATAAGGAGCTGTCAATACACCTAAATCAGGGACAAAATTCATCAAGAAATCATACCCCGTAAAAATAATAACATTACTTCCGAATAGGGCTTGCTCTACAACATCGGCCTCTGATCCAAGCTGTGAACTTGGATACAAGCGAATATCTAATCGTCCATCACTTTGTTCTTCAGCTAATTCCTTCCATTTTCGAGCCATTTGGTCTACTGGTTCACCCGGTTGATTTCCATAGGCAATATTTACAGTGTAGACCTTATCTGGATCAGCTGCACTGTTTGTGGGAGAACAAGCTGTTCCTACAATGAGTAAGACTACAAACAGCAAAAATAAATAGCTTTTTTTCCATTTATTCATTTGACTCAGTCCTTACTTTATTAGTGTGTTTAATGCATCTTCAGATGATGTGTTAGCGTTTTCAATTGACAACTAAGAGATCATACAATTTCTTCATTAAGCTAAAAGTATAAATATTTAATAGCCGGTGCTTCTTTTATAATAGTGTGGGTAGAGAGGTAGAAGAGAATGCATAAACCAACTTCTACTCCCACAAATATTTACTAAACTTCTACCATGGCTTTGATCACTTTAGATTCTGGCAGCAGCCAATCCTCAAAAACGTTAATTAACTCATCAAAACTAGAGCGATGTGTAATGTATTGATTTAGGGGAATTTGTCCTTTTTTTAGTACGCTTAGCACATAATCAAAATCCTCCATTGTTGCATTTCGACTTCCCATTAAGGTCATTTCTCTTTTATGAAATTCAGGATCATCAAACTGGATAGGTCCCTTGACCAGCCCAACGTATATGAGCTTTCCACCATGGGCAACATAATTAAAAGCCTGAGTCATGGAATGTACATTCCCCGTAGCGTCAAACACCGTTGTTGGAAAGTCACCAGACGTTTGCTTAGAAAGGTTTTCAAGCGGCTCGTGGAGAGCATGAACAATGTCATCAACCTTTGCCCAGCTTTTACAAAAAGCTAATCGTTCGTCATTTACATCCATAGCAATAACATGGGCACCTTGTTCTTTGGCGAAAGCCATAACTCCTAGTCCTATCGGTCCAGCACCAATCACTAATATTTTCTCTCCTGGTGTAATTTCTGCTCTTCTTACAGCGTGAGCACCAATAGCGAGAGGCTCAATAATAGCCGCGTGATCAAAGGAAAGATCATTGGTTTCAATTAATTGATTAATCGGTACGGCTAGAAGCTCGCGCATTCCTCCATCTACATGGACACCAAGCACATTAATAGAGGTACAGCAATTTGCTTTCCCATTTCGGCAAGCAATGCAGGTTCCACAGCTTAAGTATGGAACAATACTGACCTGATCTCCTACCTTTAAACCTTTTGGATTATCTGCAATTTGTTCAATCACGCCTGATAGCTCATGTCCAAGCACTCTTGGATACTGAAAGAAGGGCTGATTCCCCCGATAAGCGTGTAGGTCGGTTCCACAGATACCAATTCTTTTTATTCGGATAAGCGCTTGATCCTCATTTATTGAAGGCGCTTTCTCATTCGTCATAATAAACTGATTAGGTTCTTTACAAACAATGCTTTTCACTTTTTTCCTCCTCGTACGATTTCTCTCCAGATGGCTTAGTTCATTTTATCACCATAAATAAGATATAAATATTGCGTATTTTGCTTTATATATACCCTTTTTTGATATACTATTGAAATATTGAGATTTTAGTATGATTATAAGAGGTGTTCGCCATTGGAGCCAGTTCGTAAAACATTTGATTCGGAGCATGAATTCCCCTTTTTTTTAGCCTATAAGGATACGAAAACTCCTAACCATGAATTACCAGATCACTTACATGATTGGTATGAAATTGTGTATGTGTATCAAGGTAAAGGGACATTCTTTATTGATCAGCAGCTCTTTCAAGCTGAGCAGGGGGATATTATTATTATTCCGGGAAATACGATTCATAGAGCTGTGCCTGCAGCAGAAAATTTAATTACTTCAACAGCTATTTTCTTCAGCCCTGTTCTACTCCAGCGATCTGTTTTTTGGGATTGGGCTTCCTTTCTTAGACTATTTCATGAGGCCAGAGTAAAGAAAAATTATAGGTATCATCTTGATGAACGTGACTGTGTACAGTTAGAGGATTATCTTGACCAGCTCAGGGACGAGCAGCAAAAGGAAAAGGTTGATCAGAAGCAAGCAATCGCACTTCTTTTACAGCTTGTCCTTGTATTCCTAAATAGACATTGCTTAAATAAAGAAATGACTGTGAGAGGTAGTACGGCGATTGGCCCAACATGGATAAATGAGACGTTAGATTACATTGAACAGCGTTTGGAAGGTGAGCTAGAGCTTACAGAGTTAGCTAAGCAAGCAGCGGTTTCTACAGCCCACTTTAGCAGAGTTTTCAAAGAGCTGATAGGTATGAATGTAACGGAATATATCACGACCAAAAGAATGATTCGTGCTAAGAATTTGTTAGCAACAACACAGGAAAACATTGCTTTAATTGCTGAAAAGTGTGGGTATAACAGTATGCCTCATTTTTATCGAACCTTTAAGAGAATGACAGGTCGAACTCCTTCTGAATATCGAAATAGCTCAGAGCATTGAGCAAATTAGCAGGTAGGGTGTTTCTACCTTATTGATCTCCAAGTCTAAATCAGCTACAATAGATAGGTCGGTATTGATAATCATTCTCATGAGAATGATTGAAAGATTAAACTAATTTCATCGAGTGCTTGGAGAGCAAGTACATATTGACAACAACTTGATAGAAGAGAGTGAGAGCATGAAATGATTAAACGATTTTTTTCCTATTATTTGCCCTACAAAAAACTATTTCTATTAGATTTTGGTTGTGCCGTTATTGTTGGGTTGCTAGAGTTGATCTTTCCTATTGCGGTGAACCTGTTTATTGATAAGCTTCTTCCTAGTGGAGATTGGTCTATAATTTTCGTAGCGTGTGCCATTTTATTAGGGATATATATGCTAAATTCAGTACTTTTGTTTGTCGTCGATTATTGGGGGCATAAGCTAGGAATTAATATTGAAACGGATATGAGGAATAAGCTTTTTAATCACCTACAAAAGCTGTCCTTTAGATTTTTCGATAATAACAAGACGGGTCGTCTGATGTCACGGATGTCTAATGATCTAATGAACCTAGGAGAGATTGCTCATCATGGACCAGAGGATTTATTTATTGCTGTGATGACTCTGTTAGGAGCATTTGGTGTCATGCTTTATCTCAATGTACAGCTTGCTTTACTAACAGTTATCATTATTCCTTTCCTTCTTGTCATTACACTGTTCTTCCACAAGAGGATGACTGGTGCATTCAAAAACATGTTCTCTGACATTGCAGATTTCAATTCTCGTGTTGAAAATAATATCGGTGGTATCCGTGTTGTTCAAGCGTTCGGAAATGAAGAGCATGAGAAAAAGCAGTTTGCTGTAGATAACGGACGCTTTCGCTTATCTAAGCTAGGTTCGTATAAAATTATGGCTATGAATTCTTCTATTAGTTACATGCTTATGCGTCTGGTAGTTTTGTTTGTGTTGGTTTGTGGGACTTGGTTTGTCATCGAAGGGTCAATGACTGCAGGAGAGTTTGTTGGTTTTATCCTAGTAACCAATATCCTATTTAGACCAATTGAAAAAATAAATGCTGTCATTGAACTATATCCGAAAGGGATTGCTGGCTTTAAGAACTACACAGAGCTACTTGATACAGAGCCAGATGTGGTTGATGCTCCTGATGCTAAAAGCTTAGATCAAGTACAAGGTGAAATTCATTACCAAGGAGTAACATTTGGATATGAAGGGAAAGACAAGGTGCTTCGAAATATAGACCTATCTATTCGTCCTGGGGAAACTGTTGCTTTTGTTGGACCATCAGGTGCAGGAAAAACAACCTTATGTAGTCTTCTACCAAGATTCTATGATGTAGATGAAGGAAGCATTAAGGTGGATGGATTAGATATTCGTCAGATTAAGTTAGCTTCATTACGTAAGCAAATAGGAATTGTTCAGCAGGATGTGTTTTTATTCTCAGGAACATTAAGAGAAAATATTGCGTATGGAGATTTAAGTGCTTCGAACGAGGCTATTCTCGAAGCAGCGAAGAAAGCCCAATTAGAGGAAGTCATCAATAATCTCCCTGAAGGTCTTGAAACGATTATAGGGGAGAGAGGAGTGAAGCTATCTGGAGGCCAAAAGCAACGCTTAGCGATTGCCAGAATGTTTCTGAAAAACCCTCCTATTCTTATTCTGGATGAGGCTACGTCGGCTTTAGATACAGAAACGGAAAAGGCTATTCAGCAATCATTAGCTGAATTATCTGAGGGAAGAACGACTCTTGTGATTGCCCATAGACTTGCCACAATAAAAAATGCAGACCGTATTGTGGTCATTACTAAAGATGGTATTGTTGAAGAAGGGAAGCATGATGATCTTTTAGCGGCTGGAGGCTTCTATAGTCGTTTACATTACGCTCAATTCAGTGAGGATAGTCCTATTTATAAATAAGTGGGAAAAAGATTAAACATTAATACTAGAAAATCACATGTGAAATAGGTGCCGTAAGGAAAATAAATAGAAAATACAAATGAAAAAAGCTGATTCTTCAAGACATAGTGAGTTAATAACTCCCATATGGCTCTTGTAGAAATCAGCTTTTTGATTTGCAATCATTTAGACTAGCTTTGTAAATTGTATATCAACTTCATAATTCTACAGTTGATATTATGAGATACATTATCTTATCTTAATGATTTAATATTTCTAGATTTATCGGCAAGAACTGGTTTGTAGGAAGCGTCAATAAAAGTAGACGCTGAAACCTCTGTAATCACCTGTGGATACGCCATACCTTCCTCAGGCATGATCGTTTCCGTATGGATAATGGCTTGCTCTCCATCAAAAGTGATAGATTTAATTTTGATGCCATATCCAGGGTGTGGTGCTGTTGCTGTTACAGTAACTTGTTTAACACTAGAGTTAATAGATTTTTCTTCTAAAGCAAGATCAGCTAAGGGGCTTTCTACCACTGGTTCCTCTTGTGCTGCTTCATCATGCTGTTGAACAAATTGACGAGCTTGGTAAAGCCAGCTTGCTGCGTCGCTTCTAGTCACTGAAGCTTGAGGGTAAAAACGCCCTTCTTGATCTAATAAATCAAAGCGAGCATTTAAGAGATTTTGAATACCACCCATGAAATTCTCTGTAAACTCTGCTTCATCAGCGATAAAGAAATACATTTTAGTGTAGCCGTATTGCCCTGTAGCATTTATCCCTTGATACAGATAATGAATAAATTGCTCTCTAGTTAGCTCATCATCAGGGCTTACATCCCTAGGCACTTCAATACCGTTAAGGCGAGCGATGATAAACGCTTCAGCATACCAAGCTTGGTCACTTAAATTCGTGTAAGAATCGCTAGCTTTAGGGACGGTATTAAACGTTTCACTTTCTAGTGAAAGGTCTAAAGCTTTCACTATCGCAGAAATTCCTGCGGCATACGTTAGTTTCTTGTTCGGGTGAAATAAACCATCTGCTTCTCCTGAAAGAATACCCGCTTCCTTCAGCGCTTTAATCTGTTCTGCATGCGGATCATTTTGAGTGTCTGTAAAAGCCCACGCAGATTGCCCTAGGGTAAAGACTAGAACTAGAGCAAGTGCTAACATCCATAATCTTTTCATTTCATTCACCTCAATGTTCATTTTTTTGCCGCTGTTGTATTAAACGCTTCTTTTCCAAAGAATGTTTCAAAAATAATAGAGATTTTGTTACTTATATTTATTTTTACTAGATGAGCTGTTTTTAGATTCGTGCTTCTTTTTCTCCTCTTTTTGCTCCAATTTTATATCTTCAAGGGGGAGGGGGTCAACATGAAGAGAGCTCTCATACTTATCAAAGAGACTCTCTTTTTCAGTAGGGTATTGCTCAGGATGATCTCGATCTTTTTCATTTTCTTTCCTTTCCTTCATTTCTGCTTTGTTGGAAGGAGTTTGACGATCATCTTTTTGCTGAGCTTTCTTTATACGATCTTGCTTTGACTTCTCTTGCTCTTTATTATCATAATCTGACTTTTTCATTAAAATCAGCCTCCGTTTTAGTGTTAATGTTCTATTCCTTTCAGCAGGAAAAAATAAACATGACGGAGGTTAATGAGAGATAGTTTAAAAGAATCTTATATGACCGTTACAGATGGGTGCAATAGGCAAACAAAAAACTGTCTCTAAGAAATCTACTTAGAGACAGCCACTTATTATTCCACATATTATTATAGAGAAGAACTAATTAGCCGATTCAAAAAGATGCTCGTAACCCGCTGTCGTGTTAATGACACCTACACCTGAGTATTGGATGACGTGTGATTTCACATTATCTACTGGAAGAAGCGTATAGCTATATGGTGGAGTATAGTTAACTGTAGACGTTGTTGGCATACTGCCTGTGCTGTTGACATATTTGTTGTTTACAACATGATAGTAGCCAATTTGGGAGCTGTATAAAGAAACAATTGGATCTTTGGAGTTTTCGAAATGGTTATGCTCAATTCTTAATCTGGCCCCCATTCTAGTATTAATACCTGTATCAATGATGTTGTTATAGTAGTTATTAAACAGATGTCCTTGCCCGAATCTGAAGAGTGGGGCTCTTGAATTAATGTTTTCCCAACGATTGTGATGATACGTTATTTTTCGATCAAAGTTATCCGAATCGGAGGAGCCTACTAACGAGGTTTTCCAGCTATCATGGAAGTAATTATAGGATATGGTGATATACTCGGCGTTTCGCTTCACATCTAGAAGTCCATCATAGAAATCCTTGTGCACATCTAAACTGTTATATAGCTCATTATGGTCGATCCAGATGTTAGAGGACGGACCTTCTATACTAATAGCATCCTTATCTCCGATGTTAACGTGATGGATTTTTAAATTTCTTATGATAATGTTATTTGCACGCCAAATTTTAATTCCTATTCCGTTTAATTCTCCTCTTGTTCCAACACCAAGAATAGAAACATTATCAACGTCTTTAATATCAATTTTGCTTAACCCAGTGGAGTTCGATGGAGTTATGGTACCGTTTACAAAAATGGTCAGTGGACGATTAGCATTTTTGTTTTTTAGAGCATTTTGAAGCTGAGTTCCTGTTGTAACTGTAACCACATCGGAGTTAGGACCTGACCCACCTGTTGTTCCCCCATTTAATGAGGCAAAGCCAACAATTTGATTCATGTTTTGCAGCTCTACATTATGAGATGGAACGGGAGATAAATCTGCACCAACGGTAATGCTCGCTAGTGAAAAAACAAGAAGAAAAGAAAGAGCCAAGAAAAAAAATCGTTTCATTTGATCAGTCTCCTTTTTGTTTAAAATCAGTCCTTCCAAGGGGAATTTAATTCAGTAATGATTCACCGAGTTAAATTCCGTAATGTGATTATATTAATATAAGACAAAGAAAATGATTTATTTTATAAAAAAGGACAGTTAATTCACGGTTTAAATCTAAGAAGGTAAGGGTAATGGAATAAAATAGATTGTCTCCAAAGAACTGTGTAAAGCTACCGTACCTCTAATGAAGCATGTGAAGTCGGTAACTTTAATGGTTTCAAAAGAGGATTTTTAGGAAAAAAGGGGGTGTAAGCAGTATATTGTTGTACATAGTTAAGGGCTCAATCTACTTATGCTAACAAATTAACCTGTAAGATTGTGTTCAACTAAATGGAATAGAGAATCACTTACATAATGATATACAGCTTTCTATAAAGTTGACTCTTCAGTTAATTAAGCATGTAAAATAAAACTCTGGAGGTCATCATGAAGAAAAAATCGATTATTTTATTCTCAGCATTAGCTCTAGCATTATCATTTACATTGGGTGTAGGAGCAGCACCTGTATTAGAGAGAATTACAGCTAACTTAAACTGGTCTATTGAGTTTCAAGTAGATGGAGAGCCATGGGCTCCTACGGACCAGAACGGAAATTCTATAGCTCCTATCTCCTATAACAATACAACATACCTTCCAGTAAGAGCTGTTTCAGAAGCACTTGGGACAGCAGTAGATTGGGATCAAGCGACTCAAACGATCACCTTGGGTGAGAAATCAGATACGACAGCCATTACTTCTGAAAAGGTTGACACAGCTCATTCTTCGAACATTACAAGTGATAAGCAATATACTGTCCAAGCTGGCACTGATTATCAGACTGGTGTAATTATCGAATCTGTTAATTCGGCTGCTAAGGCCATTACTATACATCCTGCTGGGAAGTATCAAACGTTAGATTTATCTGTATTTGCTATTAATTCTTCGGACGATATTACCGTTACCATATCTAATGGAGATGTAGTTGTAAGAGAACTAACGCTTACATCTAGTAACTCTTCCAGCGAGGTTACTCTTGATATTGGTGGAATTCAAGAATTAAAAATAGCGGCTCAATCTCGCCCTGGTGCTGATGAAAAAGTATTTGTAACGGGTAGCTATAGATAAGCTGTTTAAATCTATTAATTTCTAAATAAAATTGATAATCCCTTCTAGCTATTAATAGGATGTCGAATGATTCCTATATTAGCGGAAGGGATTTTGCTATCTGATAAACTATATATTAGACTATTAATATATTATAAAGGTAAGTTCATATCTCTTGAAATATTTAGGTGGTAGAATGAGTCAACTCAAAAAAGTAGGAATTATCATTAGTTCCTTCACAATGGTCTTTTCTTTGATATTAGGCTTTATTAATTACATTTTTTACGTTAATGTGATTCCCTATAGCTATCTGATTAGTTTTTTTGGTATACAGCTAAGTAGCCTGATTCATTTTATCAGAAAAGATGTAGGGAACAGATTTTTCTACGGATATTTATTACTTTCTATTCTACATTCAATTTTTCTGCTAGTAGCTGTTCCTCACTACACATATGAGCAAGCTGTGGAAGCAATTGTCGCAGAGATAGAAGAACAGTTTGAGGTAATTCCCTTATCAACAGGGGAAAAAAGGACACCTAGAATTAATTCATATACGTTTATAGCGGCCTCCTATTACATCCTGTTACGGCCAGAAGATGGTGAGGATTTACACTTTATCTTTCATCCAGAAAGAGGAGAGTATGTCGAATATGAGTATTATTTTTTAAGATAAGCATGGTTTATAGATGTAACTAAGTCAACTCAAATTACAGTTAGGGTCGGATGTCGACCTGTGTACCTACTTTTACATAAGATGCAAGTTCTAAAACATCTGCATTATACATCCTAATACAACCATGTGATACCATTTTTCCAATAGAAGAAGGATTGTTGGTTCCATGAATGCCATAATGGGGCTTCGATAAGCCCATCCACAATGCTCCAAAAGGTCCTCCCGGATTGGGAACTTTATTTATGATGACAAACTGCCCTCTTGGTGTCTGTAAGGCTATTCTCCCTATACCTACTGGAAAACCTCTCACCACACGATTATTCAACAATAAATACAGCTGTCTATCCGATAAATCGACAATAATTCTGTAATTAGGCATAACGCTATCACCTCTTATGCAGTCTATGCTAAGACATAGGCTAGAGGTTACTCAAGGGAATTAATAAATAACTGTAAATTTATTTGTGTATTTTTAAATTTTGAATTTTATATAGATTTTTTTTCGAAAAATGATACAATAGTTTTAAATAACAACATGTACATGATCAATCACTTCGAAATACAGACTTCTATTCCTACAACAAGATGTTTTATACCTCAAATTTTCATTCTTATCAGTCAAAATATTACACTATTTGTAAAGTAACTAGTCGAGGTTGGACTAGATGAAATAGATACTACAACAACATAATACAGTAAAAGATATACTCTATACACAACAATAACAATAACAAAGAACTTCAGCTAATAAGAGAAATTGAAGAAAGGAGTGTAATTTTCACACCCGTAATTACCAATATATATTAAAAAAAGATTTTTTTTCTATTTGTTTAACAGGAGGGTGCTGTATGGATAGAATTAAGGTTCTTGTTGTGGAAGATGATTCAGACTGGACTGCAAAGCTTATGAAATGGTTAGTTCAAGAAAATGATATTCAAGTTGTTGGACGAGCAACAACAAGAGAACAAGCCGTGCAGCTCGCAAAGACTATACATATACATATAATACTTATGGATATTAATCTGTCCGTAAATAAATTAGATAGTATATATGCCACCTTAGAAATAGCGAAGGCTTGTCCTGCAAAAATGATCATGCTCACTTCATGTATTGATGAGGAGTTAATTGAGAGGGCATTTATTGTAGGAGCAGCTCATTTTATTTCAAAATCAAAATATAAACAGTTACCACAAATTATACGAGAGGTACATTACGAGACAACCCCAGTAGAAATAATTATGAGGAAATATCGTATCTTGAAAAAGGAAGAGCAACTTAACATTCTAACACCAGCTGAAAAGGAAGTGTATGAATTAGTCGAACAGGGATATACTCGATCACAAATTGAGCAGAAGCTTTCTAAGACAAGGAACACAGTGAAAAATCAAATTAAGAACATTCTTAAGAAGCTCGGTGGTTCGACATTAAAGGAAGCGATTGCAAATATTGAAATGAGATGTCTTTTTACACCGGATATTTTAAATAAAAAGAGAAATTCAGACAAGGTTAATCTGTAAAATTGAAATTATTAAGATTATTCATTCATAAATAGACAAAATTAGGGGAAAGGGGCTATAAAATATAGCCTCTTTTGTCATTTAGAGCTATAAAAGTTGATCCTTACAGTATTATTGTTTATTTTGTAAAATTGAGATAATTAAAAATAAGCATGGTATTGATTACTATGTATAGTCTAAAGGAGCATGTCTATGTGGTTTTTAGCGTTATGGGGTATGGGACTTATTTCTGCTTTAGTTCATTTATTTATCGTTGGTTTTCCAGAAAACATTAGCGAAACGAGTACGATTATTTTGCTCCATCAATTCATCGTTACATTTGGTTTAGTTGGTATTATTGGTGTCATCGTAAACATCGTCTATGCTGAGAGCACAGCAAAGAAATTAGGCTGGCCGGGAGGGCTCTTTCAGATAAAATATGGATTTTCTCAGCTTGGCCTTGGAATCATGGGTGTGATGGCCATTTGGTTCGGTGGTACTTTCTGGTTAGGTGTTATCGTAAGCATGTATATCTATGGTTTAAGTGGACTTTGGAGCCATACGTACATCATGGTTCAGAATAAGAAAGCTGATGCTGATAGTGTGGGGAATATTATTATGTGTCTATTATACATGGCTTTTCTGACCATCCTATCAATCTTAGCAGGAGATATCTGGGTTACAGGCTCTATGCTTTAAGGAGATGTAATACCATTTAATAGCTTGAAAGAAGGGGGCTTTCATTGTGTCATCAAAAACTTTTGAATTAGCTGAGAACCAAAAAGGAATTTATTTTGACTGCCAGGTTGATAACCCCTTAGATTACAATATATCAGCGACGATAAGGTTACAAAACGTGGATGAAAAGCATTTAGAAAATGCTTTAAAGTTAGTTGTTTGGGAGCAGGAGGCTCTTCGGACAAAGATAGACATTCAACATGATTTCCCTGTCTTTTCAACACTAGATGAGATTGATTTTATGTGGGTTAAACAGGATTTGTCACAAGCTTTAAACCAACACGAGGAACTAAGTGCCATTATCAGGGAAGAAATAGGTACAGCTTTTGATCTATCTTCAGCTCCATTGTTTCGTGCTAGGTTAATCAAACTGAATGAAGCAGAGCACCTCTTTGTAGTGTGTATCCATCATATTATTTCGGATGGTATGTCTCTAGAGATATTCAGGCATAGCTTACTGGATTATTATGATCGTCTGATTCATAAGAAAAAAATCGTCTTGAAACAAAATACGGGCTTTTCAGATTTTATTAAGCAGGAAAATAGCAAGCTTACAGAAGGTAAGTTCGATAAACAAAAAGAGTATTGGTCTACAAAGCTACAAGGTGCAGAGCCGGTCAGTATACAGCATGATTACTCTATCAAACAATTTGAAAACGGGGTCGGGCGAGAGAAGAGGTTTGAGGTTCCGCAAGCTTTGGTTGATAGAGCTAGCCAGTTAGCTAGAGAACATGAAGTCACGGATTTCATGTTCTACTTGGCTATTTTTGGTGTATTTTTAAACAGATATACACAGAGAGAGGATATTAGCTTTGCCACATCACTTTCCTACCGTCCAGATATGGATTTTGAAGAAACGATCGGGTATTTTGTTTCTATGCTTCCTATGAGATTCGACGTACAAAGTGATCAATTTTTTCCGAGTGTGCTTAAGCAAGTTTCACAGGAATTAATACAAGCTTATAAAAACATTGGATATCCGAACAATTTAATTTTACGTGATCAACAGTTAGCTACGACTCCTGGGACACCTTCTATTTTTGATCTGTCCTTTATTTATGATGCTTATGAAGAAGTGGGGGCAGATGTACTTCAATCGGAAATCGTAGAACAGGATCATGTTACCTTTCCAGGAAACCTCATGGTGATTTGGAATAAAACAGAGCAAAGAAGTCAATTAAAAATTCAATATAAGCCGGAAATGTTCTCAGACCAGTCTATAGAACTATTAGGGTGTAGATTCCTAAAAATTATTGAAGCTCTCACTCTACAGGTAGAGAGTAAAGTGGGAGAGATTGATCTATTATTGGAAAATGAAGAAACGCGCATTTTCCGTGATTTTAATAGGGTTTCTCCACAACCGTATAAGCCACAGTCGATCATCGATATTTTTAATACTAAGGTACAGCTTCATCCTACAAGAGTTGCTCTAATCTACAATGGGCGAAGTGAGACTTACGCTTCTGTTCAAGCAAAAGCCAATCAATTGGCTCGAAAAATCATAGAACGAGTTAATGGTGAGCAGAGGGCCATTGGCGTACAATTGCAGCGTTCACCAGACTTAGTCATTACTCTATTAGCTATCTTAAAAGCTGGCTGTGCCTATGTGCCTATTGATCCGGCTTATCCAAGAGCAAGGAAAGAGTATATTTTTCATGATGCTAGCATTCCTCTTCTCATTACTTCACAGCAGCTTCCCCACGAGCATAATTGGGAGGTGGACTTGTTATTCGTCGATGATTCAGACACGTATACCGGTCCTGTAATCAGTCCGCTAGAAGAACTAGATCCTACTAGTTTAGCCTATATCATTTATACATCTGGCTCAACAGGTAAACCTAAGGGGGTTATGATTGAAAATCATAGTGTTGTGAACACGCTACTAGATTTAGAGGGTCGTTTCCCGCTAGGTAAAGAAGATATTTTTCTATTGAAAACACCCTTCACCTTTGATGTATCTGCTACTGAGCTTTTTGGTTGGTTCGTCGGAGAGGGCTCACTTCTGATTTTAGAGCATGGTGAGGAGAAGAACCCACAATTCATCTTAGAAGAAATTAATACATACAACGTGACACATATCAACTTTGTTCCCACGATGTTTCGTCTTTTTCTAGAGCTATTTGAAGTGGAAGCAAACATCTCAAAAATGAGCTCTTTAAAGTGGGTCTTTTTGGGAGGAGAAGCTGTCACCCCAGATCTATTGCAAAAATTCAATGCCCTTCATACAGATATTCGTTTAGAGAATGTATATGGACCAACAGAAAGCACCATTTGGGTATCCCATTCTTCACTGAAAAATGATAGTGAAAACCAACAAAATATTTCCATCGGACAGCCCCTACATGGCATGCGTTGGTACGTAATAGGCAAGAATAAGGAACTACAGCCAATCGGGATTCCGGGTGAGCTTTGCTTAAGTGGCCCCGGTTTAGCAAGAGGATATTTAAATCAAGAGGAACTAACTAAAGAAAAGTTTATATCTAATCCTTTTTTTGATAAGGAATCAGACTCTGAGTACTACAGATTGATGTATCGTACTGGAGACCTTGCTCGTTGGACATCTAATGGAACGATTGAGTTTTTAGGACGAATTGACTTCCAAGTAAAGATACGCGGAGCTCGTCTTGAAATTGGAGAAATTGAAAGTGTACTTGCTGAGTATAGGGGTATTGTACAAGCTGTTGTGGTTGTGAAGGAGGGACAGGGTAGAGCGAAGGAATTATGTGCCTATTATTTAGCGGATGAAGAAATTGAGATAGCTAAGTTAAAGGAGCATGTATCACAGGTATTGCCAGCTTATATGATACCTTCATTTTTTGTACATAAGGAAGTATTTCCTCTTAACAGCAGTGACAAGGTTGATCGCAATGCACTTACGGCAGATACAGAGTATTTACAGACTGATTCTGCAAGCTATGTCGCCCCTCAAACAGAGCTAGAACATAACATTGTCAAAGTATGGGGAGAAGTTCTGGCTATATCAAAAATAGGAGTGGATGATCACTTCTTTGAAATCGGAGGGAACTCAGTAAATCTGATTCAAGTACATAACAGATTACGAAAGGCGTTGAAGCAGGACTTTTCCATTACTCTGCTTGTGCAATCTCCGACTGTACGTCAGCTTGCCGAGCATTTTTTTAGAGAAAAGGATAACACGATCTTGAATCGTGAGAGTCATTTTGAGCGAGACAAAAGAATAGTCAGGCAGGATATAGCTATAGTGGGACTAGCAATCAATGTTCCAGGTGCTCAGTCTACGAATGAGTTTTGGAATAACCTGAAGCTGGGGAAGGAGAGTATTCATTTTTATAGTGATGATGAATTAGCCCAGTTAGGTGTGGATCAGAATCTGCTGAAATCGCCTAACTATGTCAAAGCAAAAGGTAAAGTTGATGGTATAGAGTATTTTGATCCTCATTTTTTTGATTACACTCCAGGCGAGGTACACATGATGTCGCCTCAGTTGCGCCTTTTATATCAAGGTACATGGCAGGCACTTGAGGATGCAGGATATTATCCTAATTCTAAGACCAAAATTGGTTTATTTTTAGGAGGCTCGGACGATTTTGAATGGTATAGAAAGGTTCTTTTTAGTGAAGGGAATTTTAGTGATAAATATCAAGCATTTACGCTTAGCACGAATCACTTCCTAGCTACTAGAGTAGCCCATAAATTAGATATTAAAGGACCTGTATATTCAGCCCTTACCGGTTGTTCTACAACATTAGTGACTCCTCATCTAGCCACCCAGTCTTTAATTCTAGGTGAATGTGATCTAGCTGTTGCTGGTGGAATAACGGTAGAACTGCCTAATGAAGGAGGCTATTTCTACGAAGAAGGAATGATGTTTTCACCAGATGGACATTGTCGACCATTTGATGCGAACGCTAGAGGTACTGTTTTTTCGAATGGAATGGGACTAGTTGTCTTGAAGAGACTGGATGAAGCAATAGCTGATGGAGATCAGATATATGCGGTAATCAAAGGCTCTGCTATTAATAATGACGGCAAGCAAAAAGCTGGCTTTGTAGCTCCAAGTGTTGAGGGACAAGCGGAAGCTATTCATGAGGCTTACCGTGTAGCAGGAATCGACCCTGAAACGGTTAGCTATGTGGAAGCTCACGGAACAGGAACTTTAATTGGAGATCCGATAGAGGTTGAGTCTTTAACGAAGGCGTTTGGTTCAGATAAAAAGCAATTTTGTATGCTTGGTTCTGTAAAAGGAAATGTTGGTCATACGGACACGGCAGCGGGAGTGGTTGGTCTTGCTAAGGTTGCACTTAGCTTAAAAAATAAATATATTCCTGGAACGGTTAATTATAAGGAACAAAATCCTAAGATCAATTTTAAGAACACACCTTTTATGGTGCAGGAAAACGGGATGGAATGGGAAAAAGAAGGGGCTTTACGTGCAGGAATAAACTCTTTTGGAGTAGGGGGAACAAATGCGCATATGGTTTTAGAGGAGCCGCCAATGGAAAGTGGAAGTAGTCCTTCCGATAAACTAGTCATTCTACCTTTTTCAGCGAAAAGCCCAACAGCGTTAAAAGCAACATCTGTAAAGGTAGTCAACTATCTTTTGAAGGATCAGCAAACACATGTATCTGATGCTGCCTGGACATTACAGGTAGGAAGAAAGCCATTTTCCTATAGAAGGGCAATGGTTATTCAAGATGACTTTCGTAATGATCCAGAAAAAGCTTTAGAGCTGCTAAATGCCGCAACTGTCCATGAGATGATGTCAACAAATAAGAAGATTTATTTTATGTTTCCAGGACAAGGAAGTCAGTATCAGGGGATGGGCAGAGAGCTTTATTTCAATGCACATGATAGCGCAGTTTCAAGGTTATTTAAGAAGTATATAGATAGTGTGTACGACTTATTAAAAGCAGAGGAACGTAACCAATTCTTAGGCATTATCTATGGTGTGGAGAATCCACAGCAAATTAATCAGACGGAATTTAGTCAATTTGCTTTATTTGCGACAAGCTATGCCCTAGCCAAAACAATGCTTGAGATTGGTATTAAGCCTGCTGGAATGCTTGGACATAGCATTGGAGAGGTCGCGGCTGCTACTGTAGCTGGTGTATTTGAACTGAAGGATGCCGTAGAAATTGTAAGGCTTCGAGGACAAGTCATGCAGAAGCAAGAGCCTGGGGTTATGCTGGCTGTTATGACTTCTGCTAAGGAGGTTGAACAAGAACTTCCTTCCGATGTATGGCTGTCCTTAGAAAACACAAGTAGTAGCTGTGTCGTCGGTGGTAACGAACAAGCGATTAGTCAATTTGAAGCTAAGCTACAGAAGCTGGGTTGGAAATTTATACGCGTCAAGACTTCGCATGCTTTCCATACTCCAATGATGGAAAAAGCAGCACAGGAGTTCAAAGATAAGCTACGCACATATAAAATGAACGAACCCCAAATTCCTATTCTTTCGAATGCTACAGGAAAGTGGGTCCAAGAGAAAGAAATGACTAAGCCTGAATACTGGTCACAGCATATTTTACAGACCGTAAAATTTGCCGATAATTTATCAGTAATCCTGAGCAATAATCAGGACTTATTTATAGAGGTAGGTGCAGGTCGAACATTAAGTACGTTTGCTAGACAGCATGATGCTAAAGCGTCACGTCATCATTTTGTTCACCTTATTCGCCATCCGCAAGAAGTGGCTAGTGATGTGGAGTTTCTAAACGAAAAGGTGGCTGAGTTGTGGTCTGTAGGTGTAGATATTGCTTGGGATGTGTTAAAGGGTGAAAAGAAGCGTAAGCGGATATCTTTGCCCACATATGAATTTGATAAAATGTTCTTCCCTGTAGACGTGGGGTATCAAAACCAGCTTGTTGCTCAAAAAGAGGTAGCTGTGAGCTCGCTAGAAGCAATAGAGTACCGTGCCCCTCTATCCATACAAGTAGCAGGAGATGAGGAAGGATTCAAAACTAAGCTTGAAGGTGCAATAATTGAAGCATATAAAGCTCTATTTGGCTTTGAAACAGTCACTGTAGATCAGGACTTCTTTGCATTAGGCGGGGATTCATTAAAAGCGGTAAGCCTTTCCTCCACTCTCAAAAATGTAGTGGGAACAAAAGTTGATATTACAGATTTATTTAAATATCCGACACCAAGTGCATTGGCAGCATTTTTAAGTGAAAGTTCAATTGGGAATGTGCTGGAAGCTGAGCGCGATGAGGAAAAGAGAGGGTCCAAGGGTATCAAGCCAGCGGAAGAGAGAGAGTATTATCCTCTGTCTGCTGCTCAAAAACGTATGTATGCCCTGTATTTATTAGATAGAAACAATTTAGCCTATAATCTTCCTTCAGCAACAATTATCCATGGACAGCTGGACAGAGTGAAAATTGAACATACATTTGAAAAGCTTATTCAACGTCATGAGGGACTTAGGACATCCTTTGGAATTAAAGAAAATGAGCCTGCACAATTCATTCATTCCACAACAAATGTTCCTATCCGATACACTGAGAATAAAGTAAGTCATTCTAAGGAGCTAAATCAGATTATTAATGATTTTGTCAAGCCGTTCGATCTTGAAAAAGCACCGTTATTCAGAATCGAGATGGTTCAGCTTGAATCAGAAAAAAAACTGTTACTTTTAGATTTCCATCATATTATTGCTGATGGTTCTTCGGTGGAAATCATTACCCGTGACTTTAATCAGCTGTATTCTGGCGATATAAGACCTCTTAACCTGCAGTATAAGGACTTTGCTGTTTGGCAAAATGAGCGATTAAGCTCAGATGGAATGAGCAGGCAAAGAGACTTCTGGCTTCAGCAGCTTGAGGGGGAACTCCCTGCCCTTGAGCTACCGACTGATTATGCTCGCCCGCCGGTGAAGGATTTTAAAGGGGCAAGAGCTTACTTTGACTTAGATCAAACTTTAACCAGTGAGCTACAGCACTTAGCTCAGGCTTCGGGAACTACACTGTATATGCTCCTCTTAAGTGCGTGGTATGTCCTTTTAGCTAGGTATGCTTCGCAGGAAGATATCGTCGTTGGAACACCAGTAGCAGGCAGAACTCAGGAGGAAATAGAAGATACCGTTGGTATGTTTGTAAACATGCTAGCTATGAGAAATTTCCCTCAGCCTGATAAAAGCTTCCATGATTTCTTAAACGAAGTAAAAGAAAATACACTTCGTGCGTTTGATCATCAGGATTATCAGTTTGATGAACTGGTAGAGCAGTTGGATTTAAAAAGAGAGCTAAATCGTAATGCCCTATTTGATGTGTGCTTTGATTTTCAAAACATGGAATTTCATGATCTCGAGCTAGAAGATATTCGGTTTACTCCTTACAAAATCCAGACTCAAACAGCAGCCTATGACCTGATTTTAACGTGCCAAGAAAATAAAAAAGATCAACAAATAGAAGGTTTCCTTGAATACTCAACCGGTTTGTTTAAGCAAGAAACAGTAGAGCGAATGGTCGAGCATTTCCGAATGGTCCTGTGGGGAATAACGGTTGATAATCACATGCTGCTAGGAGATCTTAATGTAATAACCCCTTGGGAAAAGGATCTGATTAATAAAGAGTTAAATCAAACTTCATTATCATTTAACGATACTCTTCTCATTCAAGATTTGTTTGAGCAAAATGTAGCGAAGCACCCAGATAAAACAGCATTAATTGTTGCAAGTGGAAAGGCATTAACATATGAGGAACTGAACATAAAAGCTAACGAGATAGCATGGGAATTAATCCATGTTGGTATGGAGAAAGAAGCTGTTGTAGGAGTGATGTGTCGGAGGGATGAATATTTGTTCATCTCCTTGCTCGGTGTACTGAAAGCTGGATTAGCGTATGTTCCGATTGATCCAACTCTTCCTAAAGAACGAATAGCCTACATGCTTTCAGAATGTAATGTGAGTACGTTGATCTGTCATCAAGAAGATTCAAAGAACGTTGAGTTCAGTGGTCATATCATCAACTATAACCTATTAAATAGAATCACGGGGAACAGGCTGACTGAAAATCCACCTAATCATAATTCCACGAACAGTTTAGCGTGTGTGATCTTTACTTCAGGATCAACTGGTAAGCCTAAGGGCGTTATGATTGAGCAACGTTCGCTTGTCAATTTCATTCACGATATTGAGAACAGAGGGATTTTTACCGAGGACTCTGATAGAGTTCTCTGTGTAACTACGCTGTCATTTGATATTTTTGCTTTTGAATCCATTGTTCCTATGTGTACTGGCCATTCTGTTTATTTGGCTAACGAAGAGGAGCAGCTTGACCCAGCTCTTGTTACACAAAAGATTACAGAGCATAAGCTAACTCACATATTAAGTACGGTATCACGAATTAAGGTTTTTGTTGAAAATCCGGAATTTGATAAGGCTTTAAAGCAGCTAAAATGTGTTTTAAGTGGTGGAGAAAATTACCCTCTCCAATTACTAAAGGATATCCAAAGTAAATCACAGGCTAAAGTTTATAACATGTATGGACCTACAGAAACAACGGTTTGGTCAACAACAAAGGATTTAACCGACTCCGATAAGATTAATATTGGTCGTCCTATTGCCAATACTGAAGCCTATATTATCAATACTGCTGGAAAGTTGCAGCCAATTGGTGTATATGGGGAGCTATGTCTTGCTGGGCTTGGGTTAGCCCGAGCTTACTTAAACAACTCACATGAAACCATGCAAAAATTTGTCCAATTGTCTGCTATACCTGATAAGGTTCTATACAGAACTGGTGACAGAGCTCGAATCCTTGATAGCGGAGAAATTGAGCTAGTAGGCCGTCTGGATTCACAGGTTAAAATTCGTGGTTATAGAATCGAACTAAATGAAATTGAACAGCTAGCTCTAAAGCATGAGCATATAAGGCAGGCTGTGGTAAAAACATATGATGTTCCTCAGCGGGATAAGCAGCTAGTTTTATTTTATAGCCTTAAGAGAGTTGGGTTAGAGAAAGATAACGATCCGTGGTTAAAAGATTGGCTTAAACAAACGTTACCTCATTACATGGTTCCATCTCATTTTATTCAGCTAGATGAGCTACCTGTTCTTCCTAATGGAAAAATCAATAAACAGGCTCTGAGTCTTCCTCAAGAAATGCGAAGTGTAGATAAGATGGAGATTATCCCACCATCATCAAAGCTGGAGAAAGCTATCTTAGCGATTTGGAAAGAGGTTTTGAATACTGAATCAATCAGTGTACGGGACAACTTCTTTGATGTCGGAGGTCATTCTCTAGGGCTTATTCACGTTAATAACAAGGTCAACGAGCTATTAGGACAATCTATTCCTTTGATGCAGTTCTTTGAACACCCAACGATCGAGTCCTTGGTTAAGAGCCTAGCTCTTTCCAAGACTAAGATCGATGAGCACTTGTTTAGGGTGGATGGTCCTCCTAATAGGCTAGCTTTAGATGACATTGCTGTGATTGGGATGTCCTGTCATTTTCCGGGAGCCAATGATATCAATTCATTCTGGGATAACATCCTATCTGGAGAGGAATCTATTACAACGTTTAGTGAGGAGGAATTGTTACAAAGCGGCATTGATAGAGAAGCCTTGGATCATCCTAACTATGTGAAGGCAAAAGGCTTTCTTGAAGGAATTGAATATTTTGATGCTGATTTCTTCGATTACCCTAGTCAAGAGTCTAATATGATGGATCCACAGATTCGCATTATGCATCAGTGTGTCTGGGAGGTTCTAGAGAACGCTGGATATGATTCATCGGCATATGCTGGGAGAATTGGTTTATTTGCCGGAAGTGGCTCCAATATCCCGTGGATGACGAAATTTTTAGGGAAACAGAAGGACTTACTACAGGCATTTGAAGCAATGACATTAAATGAGAAGGATTTTCTGACAACAAGAATTTCCTACAAGTTAAATTTAAAGGGGCCAAGCTTTAATGTACAAACAGCTTGCTCAACCTCATTAGTTGCTATACATCAAGCGATACAGTCTCTAATTTCAGGAGAAGCTGATATGGCTATTGCTGGCGGAGTGTCTATTTCTTACCCACGCAAAGAAGGGTATTTGTGGCATGAAGGTATGATTTTTTCTAAGGATGGTCATTGTAAGCCTTTTGCCGAGGACTCATCAGGAACGATCTCAGGAAATGGCTGTGGGTTAGTTTTATTAAAGCCTCTAGCTGCTGCTGAGCGTGATGGGGATCATATTTATGGTGTGATTAAAGGCTCCGCTATTAACAATGACGGGATCGATAAAATTGGTTATACTGCCCCAAGCATAGCAGGACAAGCTGATGTCATAGAAGCAGCCTTAAACAAGGCTGGGTTATCTGCAGAAGACATTTGCTACCTTGAGGCCCATGGAACAGGGACTAAGTTGGGAGATCCAATTGAAATTGAAGCACTGAAACAGGCGTGGAAAACGGATAAAAAAGGCTACTGTGCACTGGGGTCGGTAAAGGCTAATATAGGTCATCTAGATGCTGCAGCGGGTGTTGCTGGTTTTATTAAAACGATCTTAGCCCTATATCATCGGACAATTCCAGGTCAGATCAACTTTCAAAAGCCTAATCCTAGGATCGATTTTGACAACAGTCCTTTCTACATTAATACGAGGCCTGTAAATCTAACACATAGTTCGGAGGTGCTGCGAGCTGGTATTAGTTCCTTTGGAATAGGTGGAACGAACGTACATGTGATCGTCGAACAGCCTCCAGCAATGAAAGCTAAGAGGTATAGGGAGGAAGAACATATCAAAGAGCCACAAGTACTTCTTTTTTCCGCTAGAAGTGAATCTGCGCTAGAACAGACTAGTGAAAAATTACTTAGCTATTTGAAAGCTAAGCCGAGCTTAAACCTAGCTGATGTTGCCTGGACGCTTCAAATGGGAAGAAAATCGTTTGAGTACAGGAAAGCCCTTGTGGTCAAAGGCAAATTAAGTGGATTGAGTAATCAAATCGTTCAGGACTTTATCCAAATTTCTGAGAAAAAAGTGTCCGACATTAGGAAGAGAATCGTTTTCATGTTTCCGGGTGAAGAGTATTTTTCTCTAGACATGGGTCGTCAGCTTTACTTATCTGCAGACAGAAGTTCCTTGGCTGGGATTTATAGGGATTGCATGAACCATGCTCTCTCATTTATGCAGCAGAATGAGCGCGAGAATGTAATGAAAACAATTAGAGACAAACACTCTGATCTCCATTCTGATACAAAGACTAGCCAACTAACACAATTGGTTACAGGATATGCGCTTGCTCAAACTCTTATTGAGCTAGGTGTTCACGCAGATGGTGTAATGGGGCAAAACATTGGTTTGATAACTGCTTTAGCAGTAGCAGGAAGTTTAGATATGAGGGAGGCTGTAGCTTTAATAAGGAGGAGTGGGATAGAAGATTATCAAGATCATCTTGCTAGAGTTCAATTGAGAATTCCAAAGACTCCATTACTATTAGCAACAGCTGGGGGTATTGGAAAAAAGGATCAACAGGCTCAAAGGAATGTGTCTGAAAGGTTGGCACCAAATTCAATTCTTTCTTTGGACGAGGTTCTAGAGAGTCCTTCATTCTTCATAGAAGTTGGAAGTGGAGGATGGCAATTCAGCTTTATTAATCAGCATATTAAGGCTGAGCTTGACGCTGAAAGACATGGATATGTTCATCTATTAAGTGATCAGCAGATTGAAGATTATGAGATCATGTATTTTCTGCAAGTAATGGGGCAGCTTTGGAGTGAAGGAGTGAGTGTTCAATGGGATAGGTTGCATCAAAATAAGGACAGAAAACGTCTTCCATTACCAAGCTATGTGTTTGATAAAACCTATCATGAACACGATATAAACCTCACTTCGATAATAGACCAAGAATACACGTCTAAGACTAGAGAACAGACGTTAGTGATTAGAGAGGATAATAATGAAGTTCCGAGAGAGGATATCACTACGAGACTGTCTAGTATTTGGGAGGAAATACTGGGTCATGCTGAAATTGCGGCCGAGGATGATTTCTTTACTTTAGGTGGTCATTCCTTAAAAGCAGTTACATTGGCTTCTGAGCTGCAAAAGGAGTTTTCTGTGGACATGCCCCTGAGCGAAATATTTAATCATTCTGTTTTTAATCAGATGGAAAATTGGTTGATCAGCAGAGAAGTGAAACATGAATTTCAACAGATTCAGCCTGTGGTGAAACAAAGCTATTATAAGGTGTCTTCTGCTCAAAAGCGTATGTTTGCTGTAAACGAATTGATAGAGGGAGCAGTTCCGTATAATCTTGCTTCTATTTATATTGTGGAAGGAGCTTTTGATATAGCTAGATTCAGTAATGTTATAGCTGAGCTGGTGCATAGGCATGCAGCTTTTAGAACGAGATTTAGCATGGTAGACGGAGAAGTCGTGCAGATCATTGAGGATGAGGTTGATTCAGTTGTCCAAGATGGTCGTACAACAGAGGCAAGGATAGAGGATGAAATTAAAGAATTCATTCGTCCTTTTGAGTTGACGAAGGCTCCTTTACTAAGGGTTAAGGTTCTGCAGGTTACTGAGATGAAGCACTTACTAATGATCGATATGCATCATATTATTTCAGACCAAAGCTCTATAGCTATCCTACTTCAAGAAATTAAAGCTTTATATGCAGGGAACAGGCTTGATCCATTAAAGATACAGTATACGGATTTTGCAGCTTGGCAGAATGAACTCTTGAAAAGTAAAGCTATTGAGAAGCAATTCGACTATTGGAAGCAGGAGCTATCTGGAGAATTCCCAAAGCTTAATCTGTTAACTGATCATAGTAGACCTCTTATCCAATCCTTTAAAGGGGATCATGTAAGCTTTGAGTTTGGTCAAGCCCTAAGCTTACAGGTAGATGAAATATCTAAATCCCTAAAATTGACCCCTTATATGGTTCTTCTTGCAACATTGAATGTAGTGCTGTGGAAATACTCAGGACAGCAGGATTTAATTGTGGGGACAGGGATTGCAGGAAGGCGTCATCCGGATGTAGATGCTGTGGTTGGAATGTTTGTAAACACACTGGCTATTAGAACGCAAATTAATGAGTCAGCATCAGTAGAAGAGTTTCTAATGTATCTAAAAGATAAACTGGCTAATGTCTATGAAAATCAAGACTGCCAGTATGAACAGTTAATTGAAGAGCTTGGTATTGAGAAGGAGTTAGGAAGAAATCCTCTTTTTGATATTATGTTTAATTACATTACTATGGGGACAGAAGAGCTTAGCTTAGAGGGTATTACATTCAAGCCATTAGAGTTTACAGAGCTTGAAACAAAATTTGATATCACCTTGACAATTCAGCAAAAGGGGAACGGTTACTTTGCTGATATAGAATATAGTACAGCTCTATTTAAAAGAGAAACGATTCAAGCCTTTGGTGAAAAGCTACTATGGGTTGCATCACAGATTACAGATAACTATAAGCAAACATTATCGGAAATCTCCATAGTTACTGCAGAGGAGCGCAATTGGCTTTCTAAGTTAAATCAAACGACAACAGATTATCCGAGAGATAAGACGATTGTTCAGCTTTTTGAGGAAAAAGTAGAGTCTCACGGAGAGTATACAGCTATCATCTGGGGACAGGATCATATTAGCTATGCTGAGTTAAATAGCCGAGCTAATAGAGTGGCTGATCTACTAAATAGAAAGTTTGTGAATCCAAAAGATAGGATTGCTCTTATGTTTGATCGGGGACCATTACAGGTCATTAGTATTTTAGGCATTCTGAAGGCAGGCTGTGTTTATGTGCCAATTGATCCTGATTATCCTGAGCAACGCATTCAATTTATCTTAGAAAATAGTAGTGCAACCTTATTATTAACGGATTCAGGCTATGAAGCAAAGCTAGAGCAAGGTACTCCATATCTTTTATTAGACAGCGAGCTGGAGCAAGGAGAAGAAGCTAAAATCTCATTCGGTGAGACCCAAGCAGAGTCTTCTGCAGATGATCTTGCGTATATCATCTATACGTCGGGATCAACAGGTGAACCTAAAGGAACATTAATCAGTAATCGAAATGTTACACGGGTTGTAAAAAATACGAATTATATTGACATTACGCCAAAAGATAGACTTTTACAATTCTCAAATTATGCATTTGACGGCTCAGTGTTTGATATCTTTGGTGCATTGCTTAATGGTGCTGCTTTAGTGATGATCTCTAAGGAAGAACTGTTAGAAATAAGTGAACTGACTAACATCATCAAGAAACAAGAAATAACGGTATTTTTTATCACAACGGCTATGTTTAATATGGTTGTGGATTGGGATGTGAGCTGCTTGCAGCACACAAGGAAAATTTTGTTTGGGGGAGAGGCTGCTTCTATACCACATGTAAAGAAAGCATTTGCCTATCTTGGTCCTGATCGCTTAATTAATGTTTATGGTCCAACAGAAACGACTGTTTTTGCAACCTATTATCCGATAAATGAAGCTCCAGAAGATGCTTCATACTTGCCGATCGGATTTCCTATTGCAAATACAACAGCGTACATTCTTGATGGACATGGGCATCCCGTTCCTCCAAATGTTCCGGGAGAGCTTTATATTGGTGGAGATGGTGTTAGTGAGGGGTATGTAAACAAAGCTGAGCTTACTAAGCAAAAATTTATTCAGAATCCATTTGATCCTTCAGAAAGAGTTTATTGTACAGGGGACATAGTTTGGCGTCTACCAACAGGAGAAATTGGTTTTATTGGCAGAAGGGATTTTCAAGTCAAAATCAGAGGCTTTAGAGTAGAACTGGGTGAAATTGAGAAGCAGTTTAAATCTATTGAGGGAGTAAAGGACGTCATTGTCGTGCCTCAAAAGGATAAGCAGGGTAATATGTATCTGGCTGCGTACTATTCTACAACTATGCAATCAAATGGATTGGTAAATCAGATGAAGCCGGAGCAAATTGGAGAGGCTTTAAGTGATAAGCTGCCAAATTATATGATTCCTGCAAAAATGATGAGAATGGATAATCTTCCTTTAAACTCTAACGGTAAGATTGATCGTAAACACTTACCTGATCTTAATGATAACGCTGAGGCAGTAGCGCCCACTTTATCTCATAATGAGGCAGAACAGGTTGTTCTACAAAAAATGCGCGAGGTACTTGATAACGAAAGTTTCGGGATGGCAGATCACTTCTTTAGGTATGGCGGACATTCTATTAGAGCCATAGCTCTAGTTCAGTCATTATCAAAGCTAGGAGTTAACCTTAAGGTGAACGAGATTTTCCAATACCCTACAGCAGAAGAGATTGCTAAACTCCCTAAGGTACGAGAGTTCTTTAATAAGAGCGAGAAGAATGGATGGAGTATGGCGGATTCAGAGCCAATTAATATAAACTCAATTCATTTAAATGAGCAACAAATGAATAGCCTAGCAGAGCATGTATATCATGGGAATTCCTTCATTTCTAAGACAATGATATACGCTGATAAGGTCGGAGTTTTTCCTTTCTCCCCAGTTCAGAAAGCTCACACTTTGCAAGGGTCACATATAAGTGGCTTCACCACAGAGCTTGAAGGGCCGCTAAATGAGCAGATGATTAAAAGAATACTGATGAACATTGTTCAAAAAAACCAACTGCTTCATTGTGTGGCTCAAATGGAAGGTGAGCCAGTTTGGCAGGAATGTGATGTATCTGGAGTGTCTGCATTAATTGAAAAAAATATTCCCTATATCGACCTGAGGGAATACACAGAGCAAACACAGCTCGGCTTGTTAGACAAACTTTTTATGAGTATTCTAGCCACACCTTACGAGTTTGGAGGATTGCCTTGGCGAATAACATGCTTACGGATGAATCAAGAGCTCCACCTACTTATTTGGGGCTTTGATCATATGGCATTTGATGGGATGAGTGGAGAGGTTTTGCGTCATCAGATTGAAAAAGAAGCTCAACTGTTCCTTATGCCTGACAGTGCTCTCAAGTCTGCTCCCGCTAAAGTCGTGGAGGAGTCTCCGCAAAATTATCAGGACTATGTTACTTTGCTTACTCAAGGACCGAGTAACATGACAGAAGAAGAAATAATTGAACAATTCACGTTAATTAAGTGGAGTGAAAGTAATTCAATTTTCATGGATAGGCTTAGAAGGCTAAGCGATGGTGGTCAAAAAGTAATAGATATTCGTCTACCTTTGCATGACTCAGAGAAAGTGGATCCTTGGATGAAAGCCTTTGAATTTACAATAGAGCTTTTTCATCAATATACCAAGCTGAATGACATTCCGATAGCGATTGTAGATTACGGCAGAAGCTACAATAACACGGATTTTTATAACAGTGTTGGAGAGTTTCTTGATATCATCCCTTTTGTAGCTGAGGTAACTGATTCAAAATCACATATTGTGGAGTCCTTAAAAGAATGTCGACAACAGTCCATTAATTTTCTTTCTTTGTTATATGAGCCAAGCTTGTCCAAGAAATATGCTAATGTCGTCGATTTATTAGCTCCAGCCTATAAAAATAAAGAGAAGGATCTAATCTTATTTAACTTCCAAGGTTATGTTGAGCAATCAGATAAAATGGCATTTAGGTTACCAGCAGAGCAATCCCTTGAGAATAGTTTGGCTCAGGTTCTCGTTACTGTGGATGTAGATGTTGAGTATATAAATATAAAGGTTGAGAGCTTAATGGGATTCGATCAAACATCCATTCGAACGATTATCCCAGCCCAAGAAAAAGTAGAGAAGGTTGGCACCCATGAGTAGCTAGTAGATTTATAGTATAGATGTTCACGATGCTTAAAAGTAAGTCTTTATCCATCCTGACTGACATTCAGTAAAAAATAGGATTTAAACAGTTAGGGTGGATATGTTTAGCCATTAAGAGAGAAGGAGGGAGAGCATGACAGTATCAGTGAAAGCCATTCAACACGGCCGACCGATTACCCTACCAAACGAGTACAGCTCTTTAGCTGAAATGATCATGTATATAGCTGAAAAACACCCTCATAAAGGAATGACATACATTGATGGCTCCGGTAATGAATCGTTTGAATCCTATCCTGAGTTGGTTGAAGAAGCAAGAAAATATCTGAAAGAGCTTAATCAATTAGGAGTGAATGCTGGAGACATAGCCATTCTAATTATTGATCAACCAAAGGAGTTTTATCGCGCTTTCTGGGCCTGTATTTTAGGAGGAATCATTGCCGCCCCTATCAGTCAGCCCACCTCATGGGAGGTGAATTCCCCTGGTCTACTTAAATTCACAAAGGTGTGGGAGCTGCTGGAGCAGCCTGTCATTATCATTGAAGAACAATTTCGTGATCGCTATAAGCAACTACAGGGAGATGCTCTATTTCGAGAGTTAAATTTTATTTCCACAGAAGATTTAAAGCAGGAAGAGATGGCAGATATTTATTTCACAAAACCAGATGACCTTGTCTTTTTGCAGTTTTCGTCTGGTAGTACTGGTATTCCGAAGGGTGTAAAGCTGACCAATAAAAACATTATTCTTAATAATCTTTCTTGTGCTATAGGTATGGAAATAAAGGAAGAGGATTATGCGTTTACTTGGTTACCCCACACTCATGATATGGGACTATTTGGTCAGCATTTAAGCCCTATTATAATGGGGAGTAGTATCGTTGTATTTTCTCCATATACTTTTGTCAGGTCTCCGTACTTATTCCTAAAAAAGATTTCAGAATATAGAGGAACCTGGTTTTGTTCAACAAACTTTGGCTATGATTGGATGGTTCGAAAGGTACCCGATGATAAATTATCTACCTTAGATTTATCCTCTTTAAGGTTTACTTTAAATGGGGCAGAGCCTATCTCTATCCATGTTCTACAAAGCTTTGTCGAGAAGTTTTCTAAGTGTGGATACAAGAAGACGATGATGCTTCCAGCGTACGGGATGGCAGAAGCAACGGTTGGTGTAGCCCTTCCTAAGATCGGGAGCCTACCACGGGTTGAACACATCAGTCATTCAAAACTAGTGAATGAAAGAGTGGCTGTCTCAATTGGAAAAGAGGAGCAAGCGGACATTATTGAATATGCACATGAAGGGTATGCGATGAGCGGCGTCAGTATACGAATTGCTGATGATCAAGGGAACACTCTGGACGAACAGATGATTGGTGAAATTCAAATTCAGGGTCCTTCTGTAACTACAGGTTATTATAATCGTGATGAACTTAATGAAGATTTGTTCATTGATGGATGGCTTCGCACTGGAGATTTAGGTTTTATGGTAGATGGTTCGTTGGTCGTTAGCGGAAGAATTAAGGATGTTATTTTTATTCGAGGACAGAACTATTTTGCCCATGATTTGGAGGAAGTCCTTTATAACGAGGACTCTCTGCAAAGAGGGAATCTAGCGATTGCAGGTCTTTTTAACAGTAAGACACAGCAGGAGGAAATCCTAGTTTTTCTTAAACATAAGGGAGATCTCTCGAAGCTATACCCTTTAAGAAAAATGATTATCGACAAACTTCAGGAGAGCCTTGGAATACAAATCACCCATGTTATACCTATCCGAATGATTCCTAAAACAACGAGTGGTAAGCTTCAGAGATTTCTATTACGAAGTCACTATGAAAATGGTGAATATGATAGCTTGCTAGATGAGATAAACAAAGGTCTGGAGGAAAATAAAAAAGAGGTACTGACTACTCAGCACTCCAAGAATGATTTAGAATCATTTTTACTTCAAAGCTGGTCAGAGCTACTAGATAGACCTTTAGAAAGTATTTCTATAGACGATGAATTCCTTGCTCTAGGTGGTAACTCCATAAAAGCGTATCAGCTCTTAGATAGAATAGATCACTATTTAGATAGGGAAGTTGGGACTGAGGCTTTGGTTTTATGTAAGTCTATTAGACAATTTACGGCCTATCTAGATGCGTTACCTGAGACTAGAGTAGCTTCAAAAGCAGCAACAAATAGAACTGCAAGTACAACAATAAATACAACAATAAATACAACTACAAAAACAGCCTCTGGAACGAAGCAGCTGGCAAAGGATATGAATGCAGTCGCGATTACAGGTCTTTCCGTTAGATTGCCACAAGCGAAAAATAAGCAAGAGTTTTGGGAGAACCTCTGCTCAAAAAGGGATAGTATTTCAAAAATAAGTACCAAAAGAAAACAGCTGGCTGGGAAAAATGATTGGGATGAATGGATCGGAGAGCTTGAGGATGTTGATCAATTTGATAATGATTTTTTTGATATCCCAATGGATGAAGCGGTATTTATGGATCCACAGCAGCGTCTTGTGCTGGAGATATCCTATGAGGCCTTAGAGGAAGCGGGGATGATACCAGGGCTAGAGGAAAAACGCAATATTGGAGTGTATGGTGGTATTAGCTCTAATACATACTATCAGCTGCTTTTAGAACGCCTAAAGAATGGTGATATAAATGACGTCCATCAACGTGCCATGGTTGGTAATATGCACAATATCATTTGTGCCCAAGTTTCTCATTTTTATAATTTCACAGGCCCGTCTTTAGCTATTGATACAGCTTGCTCATCCTATCTAGTTGCGTTACATCATGCGGTAAAGGCGATTAGACAAGGAGGTGTGGAGGGAGCTATTGTTGTCGGTACAAATATTATGGCTACACCTACTGTGCATGCTCTCTCACGTAGATCAGGAATCGTTTCTTCTACCAGACGTACAAAGGTGTTTGATGAAGACGCTGATGGGTCGGTACTTGGTGAAGGAATTATAGTAGCGTATTTGGAGCCCCTTCACAAAGCAGTGCAAGAAAAGAAAAATATACTTGGTATCGTTCGTGGTACTGCTGTTAATAACGATGGATATTCATTGGGAATAATGGCTCCCAATCCGAAGGGGCAGCTCCAGGTACTGTCAGATGCTTATTCCGATGCTGGCTTTTCTCCAGATGAAATAAGCTATATTGAAGCTCACGGATCTGGAACAGCAATTGGAGATCCAATTGAGGTTAACGCTTTATCCAAGATTTTCTCAGAGTCAGCTAAGGCTAATAAACAGAGTATTGGAATTGGTTCTGTTAAAACAAATATTGGACATTTATTACCAGCGGCTGGAGGAGCAAGCCTAGCTAAGGTGCTACTCTGCTTTAAGAATAAACGACTCGTACCAAGTCTGCATGCAGAAAAAATTAATCCTGCCCTAGAGCTTGAGAAGACACCGTTCTATATTGTTCAAGATGTTAAAAACTGGTCTGTAGATAAGGAAAACACTAGGAAAGCAGGAATCAGTTCATTTGGCTTAGGCGGAACAAATGTCCATGTAGTTTTGGAAGAATGGAAGGAGGAAGAACAGTGGGAGCAGGTTGATCACACTATTTCTCCAGATGGGCACCTGTTAACTCTATCAGCAAAGTCAGCAAAAGCTTTGGATAGATTGATTCAACAGACCGAAGAGATGATTATGGGTCTTTCAGCAACGGATATTCATCATTTGTGCTTTACCCGAAACCGTTATAGAAATCATATGGGATACCGGGCAGCATGTATCATTTCCAAAAATGAACATGGCTTAACAGTCAAGCCATTTAAAAAAGGTCAATTTTTAAAGAATCGGAAGGCCAAAATTAGCTTGATTATTGGTGACGTAAAAGGATATTTAAGGGAAAGTGAAGATATTCATTTAAGAGAAACAAGAACTGTCCTCAATCCCTTTTTTCAGCAGATGGTTGACATAGCTAATGAGCAGCAAATTAGTAAATCTAGTGCCTTTTCTATGAATCATCTCTACTATTTCTCTTATTGGTACTCAGTATTAAAAACCCTTAAGCAATATGAAAATAATAGGTTTGAGATTAAGGGAGTACAAACCGGGTGCATCCTTTCTGATTTACTTAACGGATCCATAGACGAAAGAGAGGCACTGAAGCTTTATTTTGGAGATATAGATGAGATGGAAAAAGAGAGCAAGCTTGGAGATGACATAGATTCGAATAAGGCAGATATAGTCATTTATTTGTTTAGTCAGTCTAATTCAATTCTAAATGACGAAGAGCTTCAAGGAAAAAAGATTATAAGACCAGAGCTAGACGATAACCTGCCATTTGGTCTTAAATTACTTTCCATCATGAGCGAGTTATATGTGGCTGGAGCTGATTTTGACTGGAGCATGTTGTATCCGGATGGCTCAGGAAAGCTCATAGAACTACCGGGGTATCCGTTTGATCAAAAATCGTATTGGATGATTTAGAAGGGAGAGGTGAATCATGAGTAAGGAAGAAATCATGGAGTACATTAAAGTGGAGATCGGTGCCATTCTTGATCAAAGTCCAGATGAGATTGATGAGGATATCAATTTTTTGAAAATAGGGATTTCATCTGTACAGGCTTTAAAAATCATGAATAGAATCAGACGCAAGCTTGAAGTTGAGATTAGTCCAGTTGCTATGTTTGAGTACAAAACGATCGATGAGTTTTCCGGCTATTTAAGCGAGAGCTTAAATGAAAAAGAGGTGATTTAATGGGAGGTGCGGAGCAAGAAGGCATTCTGTTAGAGATGGGAAACGCGGGGCAAGAAGCTATCATAGCCGAAGCTGAAGAGTTTGTAAAAACGGAAATACGTCCCTATGTGAATGAGTTTGAAGAGAATAAAGGAATTCCCTTAGACTTGATTAATAAAATGGCTGAAAAGGGATACTTGGCCGCTTCATTTCCTGAAGAGTATGGGGGTCTTGACCTAGACCCTATCTACTATGGGCAATTTACTGAAGTGTTTGGAAAGGCATGTGTGGCTACAAGGAGCCTTTTAACTGTTCATACTTCTTTAGTTGGGGAAACGCTACTTCGCTTTGGAACAATTGAGCAAAAAGAAAAATGGCTTCCACAACTAGCCTCTGGTCAACAGATCGCTGCATTTGCCCTTTCAGAGCCTGACATAGGCTCTGACGCTAAGAATGTACAAACAAGTTGGTATGAAGAGGATGATTGTTATGTGTTAAACGGCACTAAGAAATGGATCACCTTTGGTCATATAGCCAGTATGTTCATTATCGTAGCTATAAACAATGGAAAAAGCACGGCGTTCCTGGTAGAAAGATCGTCACCTGGAATTGAAACGTATCCTATAGAAGGCTTAATGGCTGGACAGGCTACCTATCTTGCGGAAATTCAATTAAATCATGTTAAAGTGCCAAAGGAAAACGTTCTTGGTAAGCTCAATTTTGGCTTTGAATATGTGGTAGCTACTGCTCTCGATCAGGGGAGATATAGCATTGCCTGGGCTGGTCTCGCTATTGCACAGGAAGCTTTGGAGGCAATGGTCTCTTACTCGCATAAGCGTACTCAGTTTAATCAGAAATTAAGGAATTTTCAGCTTATAAGAGGAATGATAGGTGATGCAGTGACAAAGATTCATGCTGCTAGAGCTTTGTGTTTAAAAGCAGGAAAACTACGGAAAGAAAAGCATCCTGACGCCACCATGGAAACAACGATAGCAAAGTACTTTACATCTAAAGTAGCAGTAGAGGTCGCCAATGATGCATTACAAGTGCATGGAGGCAATGGATTCACTAAGGACTACCCAGTGGAAAGACTGTACAGAGAAGCCAAGGTATTAGAAATCATCGAGGGTTCCTCCCAAATGCAGCAGGAAATAATTTCGCATTATGGTTTGCGGAACTATTATAAGCGAGGGAAGCGATCATGAAGTTGGCGCTAGCTTTTCCAGGACAAGGTAGTCAGTATATTGGAATGTGCAATAAGCTAATGATGGATTTTTCTGTGGTGAATCAGGTATTTGAGGAAGCTAATCAAGCTCTTGATTCAGATCTACGTTCATTAATAAAGAATGGCAAGCTAGAGGAGCTAACACTTTCTGAGCATGCTCAGCCAGCTGTAGTAACGGCAAGCTACGCTTTATACCGTGTTTTTGAAGAACAAACAGGTCTAACTCCATTTTGTGCTGTTGGACATAGCTTGGGAGAGATTTCTGCTTTGATAGCGGCTGGAGCCATGTCCTTTTCTGACGGTGTTCGGTTTGCTCGTAAGAGAGGAGAAATTATGCATCGCGCCATGCAAGAGAAAAAAGGAAGGGCAGGTATCGTTGTGGATTTAGAGGAGGCCGCTTTAATGAGTATGATTAACACTATTTGCTTGGATGATTATGTAGCGATCACTGGCTATAACTCTCCTAATCAATTTATCGTGGCAGGTCATCAGACAGCTCTTCAGCGCTTAGACAAGGAGGTAGCTACGGAGGGAGGCGAACTTATCCCATTTAGGATGATGCCGATGAAGGCGGATGCCCCGTACCATAGTCAATTAATGACTTATTTACAGCCTGATATTAAGCAGACCTTGCAAAAGATAGATTTTAACCATACAAAATTTGACGTCTGGTCTACTGTTACCGGAAGGATTATTGAGCCTACAGATCATATAGCGGATATTTTAGGAGACCAATTAGTTCAGCCTGTGTACTGGAATCAGGCTCTCAGCAAAATTAATGCTCAAGAGGTGGAGCTTATTATTGATATGGGTCCACAGCAAATTACGAGAAATCTTGTCCGGGAAAACAAGACATTACCTACCTGTTTAGCTTTTGATGATGAAGGAGATAGAGAACTCATTTTTGACCATATCGGGAAGGGGGCATGAACATGTTATCTCAAGAACGGTTAAGCAAAATGAAGGAGTATAACCAAAGAGTGAAGGAGCTCTTACCTGGTGGAGTCCATTATAATTTTCATCTTCCTTGGGAGGAAACACCTCTTCATTTTGTAAAAGCGAAGGATAGTAGAGTATGGGATATGGATGGTAATGAATACTTAGATTTGTATGCTAGATTTGGCGCGTTAATCATTGGTCATGGCCATGAGGAATACAATGAAAGCTTAAAAGAAACGATTGATCGAGTGCTTTCAGTCAGCCATTGTGACATGGATGCTGAAGCGCTGGAATTAATCGCTAAATACATTCCTTCAGCAGAAATGATCCGCTATGGGCTTTCGGGAACTGAAATTGTTCAAAATGCTATTCGTTTAGCAAGAGCATACACAGGTAAAAATCGTTTTGTGCGCTTTGACGGTCATTATCATGGCAATGCTGACAACATCATGGGTGGTAGAGCAGATAATTATAATGAGCCGATTCCAGCTGATTATTTTGGAGATTTAAAAGGTACTGCTGGGAGAGCCACCGACTCTCTTGAAAGCCAATCCTATTTATTGCCTTGGAATAATGCCGAGCTGTTGGAAGAGCTTTTTAGAAAAAAGGCAGATGAGATTGCGGCAGTAATTACTGAGCCTGTTTGTGTGAATGGTGGTGGTGTTATGCCGGCTCCTGGTTATTTAAAAAGGGTGAGGGAGCTATGTGATCAATACAATGTTGTCCTCATTTTTGATGAAATTATAACAGGCTTTCGTATGGGAATGGGTGGTGCTCAAGAAGCGTTTGGAGTTGTTCCAGATCTTACTACACTTGGCAAAGCAATTTCTGGTGGTGGAGTACCTGTATCAGCTATGGTAGGGAAAAAAGAGATCATGCAGCTCTTAGAGGTCAAAAAAGTAATCCATGCAGGAACATTTAACGGTTATCCTTTGGGGACAGCAGCTGTCAAAACCACTCTAGAAATACTAAGCAGGAATCATGGAGTAGCTCTAACTAAGATGAATGAAAACATCACGACGATACATAACATCATGATGGAGGAGGCAAAAAAAGTTGCTTTACCTTTAGTCATTCAGGGGCCACCAGCCTGTGCTTCCTATCATTGCTGCCACGACGTGTTGAAAAACACAGATGAATATACCTTTGAAATTATGTCTTTAGATATTATCCTGCACAATAATTTGGCTAGAAACGGAATCCTAGTTTCTACCATCTCTAGACTATATCCCAATATCTCATTAAGTCTAGTAGATATAGATTGGTTTAGAGGAAGAGTAGGACAGGCAATGCTAGACACCAAGGTGGTTTATGACGAGATCACAAGCTGAGTCCATTTATTTTTCTCCTATTATGTGCAACGTGTAAAAAAGAAAAAACAGATTGGAGTTATGAAACGTGCAAAACAAAACAGTCGCTATTATTGGCGCTGGGGTGATGGGCTGTGCAACAGCGCTGGATGTAGCAAGAAACGGTTATCGAGTAATCATCAAGGACATCTCTGAATTAGTGATAGAGAAGGCCCAAAAAAGGATGAGGCAGGAATACCGCTCAGCGTGCATGATGAGAAAGGATTATGCAGAAATATCCTTCGACTCAATTTTAGACCGTATATCTTTTCAGCTTGACTATTCAGATATAGAACAAGTCGATATTGTCATTGAAAATATAAGTGAGGATGTGGAGCTTAAGATTAATGAATATGAGAGGTTAAAGGAAGTTTGTAGAGAGGATGCTCTATTTGCCTTAAATACCAGCTGCATCTCCATTACAAAACTAGCATCCTACTTGTCAGAACCTCAGAATGTGATAGGAATCCATCTCATGAATCCTGTCCCGCTAAAGGAAATGGTAGAGGTGGTCAGGGGACATCATACATCTAAGCAAACAGAAGCTAGCATTGTTGAGTTTCTAGAATCATTAGGGAAAAAACCAATTGTCATTGATGATCTTCCAGGTTTTGTTTCTAATCGACTTTCTCACCTTTTTATGAATGAAGCTGCTTTTATTGTTCAGGACGGAATTGCTACAGCGGAGCAGGTGGATCAAATCATAAAAAAGGGGTTTAATCACAAAATGGGTCCCTTAGAAACGGCGGATTTAATAGGGTTGGACACAGTCGTACACTCCTTAGAGGTTCTCTATACCAGTTATCAGGACCCGAAATTCCGATGCTCCCCTCTTTTACGAAAAATGGTGGACGCCGGTCACTGGGGCAGAAAAAGTGGCAAGGGATTTTATGATTACTAAACAAGGGAGGGTCTAGTTGTGGAACAAAAAGAGATCAAATGCATTGTGTGGGATCTAGATCATACGATTTGGGATGGGATACTGGCAGAGGCTGATGATGTCCAAGTAAAGCCCGGTATTTTTGAGATTATAAAAACATTGGACGAAAGAGGGATACTCCACTCTATTGCCAGTAAAAATGATCATGATATGGCAATGGCAAAGCTTCAGGAATTTGGATTAGAGCAATATTTTTTATATCCAGAAATCCACTGGAACGCAAAGTCCTTCTCTATCGATCAAATTCAGAGGAATATAAATATTGGTATGGATTCAATCCTATTTATTGATGATCAGGAGTTTGAATTAGAGGAAGTGAAAAATGAACATCCAGAGGTAAACTGCCTGAATTCAAAGGATTATTTAAATCTTTTAGATGAACCTCGATTAAATCCAAGATTTATAACGATTGATTCAGCTAGAAGAAGGAAAATGTATCAGGATGACTATAAAAGAAAGGAGGCAGAAAAGGATTATCAAGGACCTTCAGAAGAGTTTCTAGCTTCATTGAACATGAAATTCACCATATCTACCGCCCAGGAGGAGGATCTGAAGAGAGCCGAGGAGCTAACGATCCGAACGAACCAGTTGAATGCTACTGGAAGGTCTTTTAGCTACGAGGAGCTTGATTATATTAGACAGTCTGATGAGTATAAGCTACTTGTTTGCGAGCTAGAAGATAGGTATGGAAGCTATGGGAAAATTGGCTTGGCTTTACTTCATTTAAAGGAAGGGGAATGGCTGTTAGAAATGCTCCTCATGTCCTGCCGGGTTGTATCAAGAGGAGTAGGGACTGTGCTACTCAGCTATATCTTGAACGAGGCAAAGAATAATGGAAAAGCTTTGCTGGCCAATTTTAAGGATACAGGTCGTAATCGGATGATGTTTGTTAGCTTTCGCTTCTCAGGATTTAAGGAAAAGCACTCTGATGAAGAGGGGAACTATGTGCTAGAACATGATTTGCAAAGTATTCAGGAAATCCCAGAGTATATTGAACTCTATGATCAAACAAAATCTTTCATGAATAGGGGTGAGATGAGTGAACTATCGCAATGATCTAAGGGCGTTTATTCAAAATAACTTAACGATTTCAGAGGATGACGTGTCATTCTCTGATGAAGATAATTATTTTGAACTAGGGTTTGTTAATTCATTATTTGCTATGAAACTAGTAAACTTTGTTGAAGATCAATTCGGTATTGAAATTGAAAATGATGAGCTTGATATTAGTAACTTTAGCAGCATAAATAATCTATCAAAGTTAATTGAAAAAAAATTAAAAAAATCGAGTGTGTAGGAGGATATTATGAATAATAGCAATAAATACTTATATTTATACTTATCGATTACGTTTGGAGTGACGTGGGGAATCGGAATTCTATTCCTGTTTTTTGAAGACATTCTCATTCCCATGGTTGGTGAGCTAACTCTTACACATCCTATTGCCATCCTTGCCTTATATTCTCCTACAGTTGCGGGTTTAATTACTTATTACAAGTTTGGAGGCTTCAAGGCTATAAAGGGTTTACTAGGTAAAGTCATTCCTAGGAAAAAAGATTTGTTCTGGTTTCCAACCTTATTCGTGGTCGTAGCTCTATTATGGGTAACTATTCGATCTATATCACCACTATTTGGTATGGAGGTTAGGGAGGTTACCTATAGTCTTCCTGAAATGATAGGAACTGCTTTATGGCTCTTTGTTGAAGAAACAGGACTTATTGGTGGGCTATTTGGTTGGATTGGTTTTCTGTTGCCATTTTTCCAGGCGAAGTTCAGAAACAATATCATTAGTGGTATTTTAACAGGTTTACTCTTTGGTCTATGGGTACTACCTGGCTACCTTATTTCTTCCTTTGACCTTGATCAATCCTATCTGCTATATGTTGTTTTATTAATGGTCTTTATTTCATTTATGAGTTATATCTTTAACGCAACCAATGGGAATCTACTTATCTACACGTTCACGTTTTGGCTAGTGGCTTCAGGTAGCCATATCCAGCTTTATTTCTTTAATCAGCCTGTGCAGCTTATGCAAATCTCCTTTTTTGCTGTATGTTGGCTTGTTACTCATTTTCTATTTAAGAAGATTACTATTGATCAGACACTTAAGGTCTTTCCCGACTTTATTCAAAGTAAGAAGACAAAACAGAAGGCTACTCCAGTAACGACAGAAGTTTGATGGGAATGGTAGTTGGTAGTTAGTAGGTGTAAATAGAATAAAAGATTAGAGGACAGAGTTCATGTTTAGAGAGTAGGCTTGAAAAAATAAAAATATTAAGGACAGATAGCTATGACTAATTCAGAAAAAACAAAGTTGGAACATAGCCAGCGAAATCAATACTCAAACTTTCTCATTATATGGATAGGTGAACTCGTATCTACCATTGGTACCGGGTTGACCGGCTTTGCCTTAGGAATCTATGCTTTTAATCTAACAGGACAAGCTACTAGTGCAACAATGGTCGTCTTGCTTACATTCCTGCCAGCATTTCTCCTGCGCCCCTTTGGGGGCGTGCTGGCAGATCGAATTGATCGACGCCTTTTAATGATTGTAGGGAATCTAGGCTATGCTCTAGGAATAGGTCTAGTGTTTTTTGTGCTGACCACAAGGCCAGGTGAGCTATGGATGATTTATCCTGGCATAGCTATTAGCTCTGTGTTTTTTGCTGTTCTTAGTCCAGCCTATAAGGCGACGGTAACAGACCTTGTCCCACAGGAGCTGTACGGGAAAGCAAGTGGCTTAGTTCAGCTTTCTGGATCTGCTCAATTTTTATTAGCGCCTCTAATTGCGGGGGTTCTGATGTCTATTGTTGATATTAGCTATATCATTATGTTAGATATTATAACGTCTATCTTGTCAGCCGTTGCCATTCTTTTTGTTAGACGTACGGTGAAGCATAAGATCACCAGCAAAGAAAAAACAGAGGCCCATTTTTTAAGAGAAATGAGAGAGGGATTTAAAGCAGTTGTGATTAATCGTGGAATTGTCATCTTGATTACTGTCACCTCACTCATCCTATTCTATATAGGGCTTCTGCAGGCACTCTTTACCCCTATGGGGTTATCTTTTACTGATCCGCGTACTCTAGGTACGGCTCAGTCCGTCTGTGCTATTGGTATGCTTATTAGTAGTGTGATTATAGGGATGTTTTGGTCAAAGCGGAAACACGCACTAGTTCTTTCTGTAGCCCTTGCTCTAATGGGTATATTCTACTCCTTTATTGGAGTCGTTGAGAATATCTGGGCAATCATTATACCTGGATTCCTATTCTTTTTTACTGTCCCCTTTGTTAATAGTAGCATTGAGGTGCTCATTAGACAGAATGTGAGTAATGAAAAACAAGGGAGAGTATGGTCCTTAATATCTGTTATTACAAATGTAGGAGCTATGATCGCCTATGCTACTGCAGGCTTTTTGGCAGACAGAGTTTTTAATCCTCTACTTATGCCTGATGGTGCTTTAGCGTCTAGCTTTGGACAGATTTTTGGGGTCGGCCCAGGTCGTGGTATTGCTTTTATCTTTTTTATCTCTGGCCTCATTGTTGTCTTGCTCTCCGTTGTCATTTATCGCTCTAGATCAATTAGCGAGCTGGATAATCACATCGAATCTGTAGTAGATGAAGGATCTGGAGCTATAGGAGAAGCAGTTAGTGAAAATAAGATCCATTCATAATTTTAAGTTAGTTCATCATATATAAAAAAGGGCGTGCTTTTAAACATACAAGGTTCTAGAATGCTTTTGATGACAAAATTAATAATCGTGGAGGAATTTTACAAGATATAAAGAAATTATTTAGTTAAGTTTGCTTATGCCAATTTTCAATCTTAAAAATAGGGGAAGGAGCTTTTTATGAAGAAAAAATTCTTTCACCAATTAAAAGAGGGACAAGGTAAGCATCAGCTTATCTGCTTTCCTTATCTAGGAGGATACGCAAATTCCTTCTATGAACTTGCTCAGTCACTAGATGATGATATTGAGGTTTGGGCTGTCAATCCCCCTGGACATGGAGCCTGTACAATGAAGCCTCTAGAGAGCATAGAAAGCATGGTAGATGTCTATGCCGAAGAATTAAGAAATGTATTGAAGCCACATGCAATATTTTTTGGTCATAGTATGGGAGGGATTATTGCTTTCTTTTTAGCTCAGCGAATATTGAAGTCTCAGGATTATGAAGGCGATATTGATGCTTTAATCCTTTCCGCTTGTAATCCACCTTGTGATTTTAGAACAAAAAATTATTCTCAGTTATCCGACGAAAATCTTATTGACCACTTGATTTCCTATGATGGATTATCGGAGGAGTTGATCAATGAAAAAAGCTTGTTATCCTATTTTCTTCCTATTTTCCGAGCTGACTTTAAAGTACTAGAGTCATCAGCTTTCCATGAATATACTCAACTAGATCTGCCTGTTCATTATTTGTGGGGAGAGCAAGACAAAATTGTGCCGATTGAAGGGACCACTCAATGGTCTAAATATTTTAAAAGGGACATTGTATTACGGCCAATAGCTAATGCTTCCCATATGTTCATACAGCATCAAATGAAGGATGTTGTTGATCAACTTGAGGAGATTATGAATATGAACTTACTGCGTTTATAATTTTTCGAAGAATGAGAATGATGCAAGGATTGTAAAAGTCTACGTTTGGATATTAAGGGAGGAGCAGAGAGAATAACATGCTATTCAAAATGCTAAAAAAGGACTTTCTGAAGAAAAAAATCATAACGGTATCTCTCTTTGTTTTTATTACGTTATCTGCGTTACTTGTGGCTAGTGGATCAAATATGATTCTAGAGCTATTCCATTCTATGAATTCTTTATTCGAGAGATCTAGTGCCCCTCATTTTGTTCAGATGCATGCGGGTGAGGTGGATCAGGGAGAAATAGAGGATTTTTCCTCAAGGAACAGTCTTGTACAGGATAAACAAATTGCTGAAATGCTTAATATTGATGGAAGTAGCATCACGCTAGGGAACAGTTCTACACCAGAGCAGCTCAGTGTCATGGATCATTACTTTGTAAAGCAAAACGAATCATTTGATTTTTTGCTGAACCTTGAAAGTGAAGTAATAAACGTTTCAATGGGAGAAATTGCCGTTCCTATTTACTTTATGCAACAGGGGGATATGGCAATAGGGGACAAGGTTACTATCGCTGGACCAGAGCATGATCTGGAATTCAGAGTTGTTGAGTTTGTTCGAGATGTACAGATGAACCCATCTATTATTCATTCAAAGCGCTTTGTCGTGCATGAGGCTGATTTTAATCAATTAAAGAATAGTCTCGGAGAGCTTGAGTATTTAATTGAATTCCAGCTGACAGATGAAAGTAAAATAAGTGAATTCAGACAAGCATATCAATCAGCTAACCTACCTAATAGAGGACCAGATATAGATCTGAATTTGTTTATGACATTAAATGCTTTAACTGATGGGATCGTTGCTGTTGTCATTATATTAGTGAGCTTACTGCTCATCGTCATTGCTTTATTGTGTATTAGGTTTACCATTTTAGCTGCAGTTGAAGAGGATCTTAGAGAAATTGGAGTTATGAAAGCAATAGGCATTAAACAGAAGGATATAAAAAGATTATATCTATTTAAATATATTTTTTTAGGGGCACTAGGCTCGCTCTTAGGTTACATAGTATCTTTATTTATTAATCATCTTTTTACAGGAAATATCATGCTTTATCTAGGTACGGCACCAAAGAGCTTGTTGCAATACATGATACCGCTTCTTTCAGTAGGCTTAATTTTCCTGATTGTCGTGTTGTTCTGTTTGTTTGTTCTGAGGGCTTTTAACAAGATATCGGCAGTAGAGGCCTTGCGCTCTGGAAGTATGGGCGGAAACCAAAAGGCAAGTAGGTTTCTCTCGTTATACAAAAGTAAACTTTCGAATCTTCAGTTATTTCTTGGTTTAAAGGATGTTATGGGGCGATTTAGAATGTATGCCTTACTATTTTTCGTCTTCTTTATTTGCTCCTTTATTATCATTGTTCCTGTTCATTTCCTGAATACGATTCAATCCCCTAGTTTTATTACGTACATGGGCATTGAAAAGAGTGATATTAGGATCGATTTACAGCAATCAGAATCCATCACAGAGGATTTTAATGATATGCTCGGGTATATTCAAAATGATCAAGATGTTGAACGGTTCTCACCATTAGTAACGAGTCAGTTTAAATTTATTAATGATGAAGGGCTGGCGGAAAACCTTACAGTTGAAACGGGTGACTATTCAATCTTCCCATTAGAATATTTAGAGGGTTCAGCTCCAAGGCAGGAAAATGAAATAGCTCTTTCTTACCTGAATGGTGATGAAATGGGAAAAGAAGTAGGTGATCCTATTTATCTTGTTTACGATGGAGAAGAAAGAGAAATGGTTGTAAGCGGTATTTATCAGGATGTAACCAATGGGGGACGAACAGCAAAAGCCTTACTTCCTTTTAATGAGGATGCTGTCCTATGGTATGAAGTGAGCCTAGACTTAAAGTCTGTGGATACGATTAATGATAAGATGCTGGAATACTCTGAGGCTTTTTATCCAGCAAGAGTAACTGATATAGAGGGATATCTTTCTAACACATTAGGAAATACAATTGAACAGCTAAGATTAGTAACGATACTAGCGATCATTATTGCTATAAGCGTTACAGTATTAATCACGTCCTTATTTTTAAAGATGTTAGTGGCAAAAGACTATTCAAAGATTGTCATTATGAAAAGTCTTGGCTTTTCTTCCAAGGATGTCCGTACTCAGTATGTCATACGTGCTCTTCTGGTGCTCGTGCTTGGAATCGTTTGTGGTACGATTTTCTCAAATACAATTGGACAGGTTTTAATTAGTGCTGTCATGTCTTTTGTGGGAGCAGCCAATATTTCGTTTGTTATCAATCCATTACAAGCGTATATTTTATGTCCCCTTCTACTGATCTTGACCGTTACCATTACAACTTTACTTAGTGTCGTATCCGTTAATAAATCAAGCATAGCTGAGATGAATGCTGGATAAGGAGAGGAATAGCATGGGAGTCATATTAGAATCGAAAGAGTTGAGTAAGGTCTATTCTGTAGACAAGGAAAATAAGCAGGATATCCTTAAAAATGTAAATTTACAAATAAATAAAGGAGAGTTTGTCTCAGTTATGGGACCTTCAGGTTCGGGGAAATCTACTCTTCTTTATAATATAAGTGGAATGGATAGATTGACTTCAGGCAGTGTACAGTTCAATGGTCAAGAAATTTCCACCTTCTCTGAGCAGGAGCTGTCTACCTTACGCTTAAATAAAATGGGTTTTATTTTTCAACAGATTCATTTGCTTAAGAATCTTAATATTTTTGATAACATCGTTTTATCTGCCTACTTAGCTAAAAAAGATAGCCGTAAATCTATTAATAAGCGCGCAACTGAGCTAATGAAGAGGACGAACATTTCGAGCTTAGCAGATCATGATGTTACTCAGGCATCAGGAGGCCAGCTACAAAGAGTGGCTATTTGTCGAGCATTAATTAATCAACCAGATATTGTGTTTGGTGATGAACCTACTGGGGCATTGAACTCTAAATCTGCAGATGAGGTCATGGAGATTCTTGCGGATATTAATCAGACTGGTACGACCATAATGCTAGTCACCCATGATGTTAAAGTGGCTGCTAAAACAGAACGTATTCTTTACATGCTAGACGGAAATATTGTAGGTGAATACCAGCTTGGTAAATATAGAAAAGAAAAAAATGATAGCCGAGCTAGAGAAGAGGAAGTTTCACGATGGTTAATGAAGCTTGGATTTTAGAAGGAACTTTGTTTAATTTTAAGCGTCTATATAGAACATCAGATCATTATATTTAGGATAGAATAATTCAGGGATAGAAGTAAATGAATTACTATAGAACAAATTAGAAATGGGTAACTAAAAATATAGGCAGCAGGTGAAGAGCAGATGAAAAGTCAAATGCAACATCTACTGAAGCAAACAGCTTCGAAGGCATTACTAGTTGGGGTCACAGTAGGGATAGTTATATTAGGGTCAGGAGGAAATTCTCAAGGGGAAGCTACTTCTGTCCCCTTTTCCTTACAAGAACAGGGAAAAAACCAACCTCAGCAAGTAAAAGCCTGGCAATCGTCACAATCGGATATTCAAGAACAAAATCAAACGATGATTTTTGTTAATAACCAAAGAATGTCTGGTCAAACAAATCCATTTATCGCTCAAGGGGTTACCTATGTGCCGTTACGTGATTTTGTTATCAATACAGGTGCTAGCCTGAGTTGGAATGGAAAAAGTGGAGAAGTCATCATTCAGTACGGACCAAATAAGATGGTTCATGAAGTAGGATCTGATGTATGGCATACAAATGGGGATCGTTCTTTGATGACTAGTCCTTCTAGAGTCATTCAAGGGGTTACATTTCTTCCTTTTAGAGATCTATCAAACGCATTTGAAGCAAGCTTTAGCTTATGGAAAACATCAGACGGAACATTAATTAGTATGCAGACGCCAGACCAAGATAAATACGCTGTAGAAGACACTGTAGCTAAAATTGATGCGTATCTGAAAAACGAAAGCTATGTAGGAAATGTTTTGATTGCTAAGCAGGGAGAGATTTTACTGGAGGACGGGTATGGTCCAGCAGGTAAAGGTCAATTGAATCAACCTGAAAGAAAGAGCAGAATTGCATCTATTAGTAAGCAATTTACTGCGGCAGCGATTTTGAAGCTAGCAGAGAAAGACAAGCTGGCGCTTTCGGATACGCTTAATAAGTTCATTCCTGAGTTTCCACGGGGTACAGAGATAACGCTTGATATGCTACTCTCTCATACAGCTGGATTGCCTGCTGATATTCCGCGTGTGCAAGGGGCAACTGTAGAGGAAACGGTAGCGTCTATAAAAAATATGAAGCTTGGTTTTGACCCTGGAACTGCTTATCGATATAGTAATCCTGGATATGTTTTATTAGCCCATATTATAGAAAAAGCCTCAGGCATGAGCTATGAGAGCTTTTTAAGTGAAAGCTTTTTTAAACCATTAGGCATGACCTCTACAGGTGAAGCTACTCCAGATTCAGATACGATTCAAGGCCATCTTTTAGATCAAGGGAAGCTAAATGTCGCAGGCTACTATATTTCCCAATCAGGTACAGGCAGCCTGTATTCTACTGTTTATGATTTGCTCAAATGGGAGCAGGCTTTATACACCGAAGAGATTCTTTCACAAGCTTCTATTGAAAAGATGTATGTCCCGAGTCCTTATAAAAATTACGGCTATGGATGGGAGATAGAAGAAAGAAAGGGCTCAAGAATTGTATCGACAACAGGTGGTGGAAGAGGATACACCACAAAGCTGATTCGGGATTTAGATAATGAGCTAGTGATCATCTTACTTAGTAATCAAGGTCAATTGGATATAAATAAATTCAGTTCAACTATTCTAAATATGTTTGATGAATAAAGAACAAGAGCATGCTTATCTTTAAGGATAGAGCATGCTCTTGTTTTGATAAGTGGCAAATCTAAAAAGACGATCCGTTTTTTAATTTATAAGACAAACCTAATTATTAACAGTGAGAGGTTATGGGGAATCTAAAGTTCCATGGTAATATAGGATGATCTCCTATGATGAACAATGCATCTTCATCATTAGGGGTTCTTTTAGCTTTATCATTGGAGCGTCATAAGTTCTTACGGAGTCACATACAATCTCCATAACGAATCCTTCAGACAAGAATAGGGGGTTGTAAGGTGGACAGAAATGTAAAAGTGATGTTTGATCGGCAGCTTTATGTATTTTGTCAAGAAGCTGCTCAAATATGTCATAGTAAGGAATTTAAACAGCTACACAAAGAGATGGCAAAGCTTTATCGTAAAAAAGGTGTAAATAACTTTAAGGTTATTGCCTTTCATGACTCTTTATATAGTATCTATATGGAACAGCATGATGGAGAGCTTTCTTCACAAATGCGTTCGTTATAGATAAGTATGATGAATGTGATCATTACGTCCCATGCTAAGAAAAGATTAACACAGCCACGGCAACAAGGAATTCAGCTAAAAGAAATTTTTCATGTCGCAGAAAAGATTCCAGGGTCTATCCCAATCGCCACTAGATTCCGTGGATTTATCTCGACAAACGGAAAAATTTATGATATTGTAGCTAAGGACATCCCAAGTGGACGTCTTATCATTACCGTTATTGGTAAATGATAACCTTTAGCATGGCTTATCGACTCACCGACGAATAGCTGGGCTTTAGGGGATTATGTAAAAGGAGGTGAATAGGATGGCACTAACACAAGAGCGTAAAAATGAACTGATTAGTGAATATAAGGTTCATGATACAGACACAGGATCACCAGAGGTACAAATTGCTATCCTTACGGAGAAGATTAATTACCTTAATGATCACTTGCGTGAACACAAGAAGGATCACCACTCTCGTCGTGGATTGATGAAAATGGTTGGTCAACGTCGTAACTTGTTAACTTATCTTCGTAACAATGATATTCAACGTTACCGTAACTTAATTAACAAGCTAGGATTACGTAGATAGTACAGTGAAAGCGGGGAATTTTTTCCCGCTTTTTCTACATTTTAATGTCCATTTTCCTTAATGAAAAGCTTCTTTTATTTTTACATAATTAAGGGCATAATGGAAGGAAAGATATTTTAATCAAAATGAAGAGATATATCGAGAGGAGGATAAAACACATCATGGAACAGGAAGTACATGTATTTAAGAGTGAAATTGCTGGTCGTCCTTTTTCTATTGAAACAGGAAAGCTAGCCAAGCAAGCAAACGGTGCTGTTATGGTACGTTATGGTGACACAGCTGTGTTATCTACAGTAACCGCTTCAAAAGAGCCCAAGGATTTAGACTTCTTTCCTTTAACTGTGAATTATGAGGAAAGACTTTATGCTGTCGGTAAAATTCCTGGTGGCTTTATTAAACGTGAAGGTCGTCCTAGTGAAAAAGCGATTCTTGCTAGTCGATTAATCGATAGACCGATTAGACCGTTATTTGCAGATGGCTTTCGTAATGAGGTCCATGTCGTTAGTACGGTGATGTCAGTAGATCAGAATTGCTCACCGGAAATTGCTGCAATGATAGGTTCTTCTATCGCTTTGATGATTTCGGACATTCCTTTTAATGGACCAATTGCAGGAGTGAACGTTGGGCGAGTGGATGGTCAGCTAGTGATTAATCCTACCGTTGAACAGGCAGAGAAAAGTGATATTCAACTGACTGTAGCTGGAACAAAGCATGGTATTAATATGGTTGAAGCAGGTGCTGATGAAGTTCCAGAGGAAGTGATGCTAGAAGCAATTCTTTTTGGACATGAGGAAATCAAACGCATTATTGCTTTCCAAGAAGAGATTGTGCAACAGACAGGGAAGGACAAGCTTGAGATCCAGCTTTATGAAATAGATGCAGAGGTTTATTCAGTCATTACGGAATATGCCAAAGCAGATATGGTTCAAGCGATTCAAATTGAAGAAAAGCATGCCCGTCAGGATGCGATTGATGCTGTTAAGGAACGTACCCTAGAGCAATTTGCTGAGCAGTTTGAAGACAAGCAAAAGAATGTTAAAGAAGTTTTAGACAAGATTGTGAAGGATGAGGTTCGTCGTTTAATTACGCAGGACAAGATTCGTCCAGATGGCAGAAAAATAAATGAAATTAGACCGATTGCTTCTGAAGTAGGCTTATTACCTAGAACTCATGGATCAGGCTTGTTTACTCGTGGTCAAACACAAGCTTTAAGTGTGTGTACCTTAGGAGCTTTGGGTGATGTACAGATATTAGACGGATTAGGTGTTGAAGAGTCAAAACGCTTTATGCATCATTACAATTTTCCTCCATACAGTGTTGGGGATGCAAGAGCACCTAGACCACCTGGACGTCGAGAAATTGGACATGGTGCTTTAGGGGAAAGAGCTCTAGAGAAAGTGATTCCGAGTGAAGAGGAGTTTCCATATACGATTCGCCTTGTATCTGAGGTTCTAGAGTCTAACGGTTCATCCTCTCAAGCCAGTATTTGTGCAAGTATCCTAGCGATGATGGACGCAGGTGTCCCAATTAAGGCACCAGTTGCAGGAATTGCCATGGGTCTTGTCCAGGAAGGTACCGATGTAACGATCCTTTCAGACATTCAAGGAATGGAAGACCATCTTGGTGACATGGACTTTAAGGTTGCTGGAACGGAAAAAGGCGTAACAGCTCTGCAAATGGATATCAAAATTGATCAGCTAACGAAAGAAATTTTGGTACAAGCCTTAGAGCAAGCGAAGGAAGGTCGCATGCATATTTTAAATAAAATGCTTGAAGCGATTCAGCAGCCTCGTGAGGAGCTTTCGCCGTTTGCGCCAAAAATTAAAACGATTCGAATTAACCCTGATAAGATCCGTGAGGTTATTGGACCAAGTGGTAAGGTCATCAATAAGATCATTGAGGAAACAGGTGTTAAGATTGATATCGAGCAGGATGGAAGAGTGTACATTGGCTCTCAAGATGTAGCGATGATTGAAAAGGCTCAGAAGCTCATTGAGGATATTGTCCGTGAGGTTGTCGTAGGAGAGACTTATCTCGGTACAGTCAAGCGTGTAGAGAAATTCGGAGCATTTATTGAAATTTTTGCAGGTAAAGAAGGATTGTGTCATATTTCTCAGCTAGCTGAAGAGCGTGTGGAAAAGGTTGAGAATGTTGTTTCCGTTGGTGATAGTATCATGGTTAAGGTGACTGAGGTTGACAATCAGGGACGCGTTAACTTGTCTCGCAAAGCGGTTTTAAAGGATCAAAAGGCCGCAGCTAATACGAAATCTTAGGAAAAAGCTATTTCTTTAATAGCTTTTTTTTATTTTTCTTTGAAATTATCCTCTAGTTCATAAACCCATAAACCAATCAATTTTTTGTTTCTAGGAATGAAACATCTCCTCCTACATACATATGAAATAAGAATGGCTGTCCCTATGGACGAGCAAGGAGGAGGATTGGGTTGAAAACACATGGATTTAAGCTAGCTTTACTAGGCTGTGGAATACTCAGTTTTGTGGCACTTTTAATATTGGTCAATCGTACCCCCATTGATTCTTATGTGAACACTATAAAAATGATGAATGTCCCTATCATACAAGCAGATGATGACATATACCGTCAAATTGAGGATCTTGCGGAGCAAATTAATCAAGCACCAGTTAATGCTAAACTAGATCGAGTGTGGAAGGCAATTCCTAGTTATAACGGGGTACAGGTGAATATTGAAAAATCCTATCAGATAGCTACCCAGCTAGGGAAGGTGCAGCTAGATACACTAATGTATGACGAAATTGAAGCTGAAATTTCTTTAGAGGAAATAGAGCCTGCTCCTATTTATAGAGGAAATCCAAAAAAGCCTATGATCTCTCTAATGGTCAATGTAGCCTGGGGAACGGAGTATGTACATAAAATGCTTGATATTTTTGACCAATATCAAATTAAAGTTACATTTTTTCTAGATGGAAAATGGCTTACAGAAAATAAAAATGTGGCGGAACTTATGCTTGAGCGGGGACATGAGTTAGGAAACCATGCGTACTCTCATCCTGATTTAAAGAAAGTGAGTGCTGAAAGAATCAAAGAAGAGCTATTAAAAACAAACAAGCTTATTGAGGAGCTTGGTGTAAAGAGTTATTTATTTGCGCCTCCGTCTGGATCCTTTGATAATAGAGCTGTTAAAATTGCCGATCAATATAAGATGAAAACGATATTATGGACTTTGGATACAGTGGATTGGAGGAAACCCTCACCTGAAACGATCATCCAGAGAATCGTTCCGAAGCTCGAGAATGGCTCCCTGATCCTTATGCACCCAACGGAGCCAACAGTTGAGGCACTCCCTACCATCATCGAAGGAGCGATGAACAAGGAATTGATGCTTGGAACTGTCTCAGAGCTCATCAGCCCTGAACGAAGTCTATCTCTGATTCACTTGAAATAGTCACCTTATTCTCAAGGGATAATTCTTGAGAAGGGAACTGAACTCTGTTATAGTTGAACTTGTTATTTCAGAGATCATTAGGAAGTGGGAAGGAGAAACAAGATTGATTAAAACACATACCTTTTCCAATGGATTAAGGCTTGTCATGGAAAAAATCCCATCTGTGCGTTCAGTCTCCTTAGGGATATGGATTGGCACAGGTTCAAGATATGAGATAGAAAAGAATAATGGGATCTCACATTTTATTGAACACATGCTTTTCAAAGGGACTTCTAGTCGAACAGCTCGAGAAATTGCTGAGGAGTTTGATAGTATAGGGGGGCACTTAAACGCCTTTACTTCTAAGGAGTACACCTGCTACTACGCTAAGGTTCTAGATCAGCATTTACCAAAAGCCATTGACGTTTTAGCCGATATGTTTTTCAACTCTACCTTTGATGAAGGAGAGCTGGAAAAAGAAAAAAATGTAGTTCTGGAAGAATTGAAGATGTATGAGGATACGCCTGACGATGTGGTTCACGATTTGATTGCTAAAGCAACATATTATGATCATTCTTTAGGTTATACGATACTTGGTCAAGAAGATGTGATAAATTCTTTAAGGCCTGATGACTTACGTCAGTATATGAACAAGCACTACACTCCGCACAACACAGTCATCGCAGTTGCTGGACACTTTGAGGAGCAGGAGCTTGTTGAAAGAATAGAATCTTATTTTAGTGATTTTAATGCTCAAGAAGAATCAAATACTACTGGATTGCCTGAAGTTACTCACCATCATTTATTTAGAAAAAAGGATACAGAGCAAGCTCATTTTTGCTTAGGCTTTAAAGGTGTTGCCATCGGTGAACAAGATATCTATCCATTGATTCTTCTAAATAATATACTTGGCGGCAGTATGAGCTCAAGATTGTTTCAAGAAATAAGAGAGGAACGCGGTTTAGCCTATTCTATCTTTTCTTACCATTCCTCTTTTAAGGATACGGGATCAGTTCACTTATACTCAGGCACTGCTCCACAACAATTAGAGGAAGTATATAATGTAAGTGTAGATATTCTGCATTCTTTAGCAACAAAGGGAATTACAGAAAAGGAGCTGCATAATGGCAAGGAGCAGCTGAAGGGAAATCTTATGCTTAGCCTTGAAAGCACAAATAGTCGAATGTCTAGGATCGGAAAAAATGAATTGATGCTTAGAAAACACTACTCCTTAGATGAGATCATTGCTAAAGTTGAGGCTTTAAGCAAGGAAAGAGTAGACCTACTAGCTGAACGAATTTTTAGGCAGAAGCATAGCTTTGCTTTAATTAGTCCTTTAGAGCAAATCCCATCCGTTATTCAAATAAATCGCTTAGTGAAATAAAGCTGTTATTAGAAATAATATGACTATAAAATAATACGTTCAAAGTAATAAGACCTTGAGATTTATTGTTGAAATCTAAAGGTCTTATTTAAATTCTTTAAGAATACATCAATAGTAAGGGTTGTATTAGCTAAGAGAGCAGGAGGTCAGCCAATGAGGTTAAGCGAATTGAGTGGAAAAGAGCTTATCGATTTAAACAATGGAGAACGATTAGGTTTAGTAGGTCAGGCAGACTTGACTATTCATGAGCATACAGGAAGTATCGAGTCTATGATTTTGCCTTCTAGCTCTTTCTTGAGTATAGGTAAAAAGAGAGAAGAAATTGTCATCCCCTGGAGAGCTATCCGGAAAGTTGGACCAGAAATGATTATCATTGAATTACGAGAACAAAGCAAGGTAAGAGATTCATATTAACATGCACTTAATCTAATGAGGGCACATACGATGAAGGTAGATGGTTTACAGCTTTATCCAGAGCTTAGTGAACGTTTTAGTGTAAGAAAGAAAGGAGCGAACTGGGTCTATGCTTACAGGCACTCATGTCGCCTTCATCGGTGGAGATGCAAGACAAATTGAAGTCATAAAAAAATGTAGTGAGCTTGACGCAACGATTTCTCTCATAGGGTTTAGTCAGCTACAAAGCGAGTTTCCAGGAGCAAAAAAAGAAAGCTTAACACTTGAAGTCTTTAAAGATATAGATGCTTTAATTCTTCCAATTGTAGGGACAAATGAGGAGGGAGAAGTAGAGAGCATTTTTTCTGATCAACCGATTAAAATCAAGGAAGAACATATTCGAGCTTTACCTCAAAAATGTGTTGTTTATACGGGAATAGCGAAGCCATATTTAACCAACCTAACGGAGCAAAATGACATTACTCTCGTGCAGCTACTTGACCGTGATGACGTAGCCATTTACAACTCAATTCCAACGGTTGAGGGGGCTATTATGATGGCTATCCAACATACAAATATCACTCTGCATCACTCCAATGCTATCGTTTTGGGCTTAGGAAGAGTAGGAATGTCTCTTGCCAGAACACTACATGTATTAGGTGCGCGTGTTAAGGTAGGTGCAAGAAATCCTGCAGATTTAGCTAGGATTTATGAGATGGGTTTAACACCTTTTCATATGAACGAGCTTAAGGAGCAGGTAGGAGATTGTGATTATTTATTTAATACTGTTCCACATTTGCTAGTGACCTCTCAAGTGATTGCGAGCATGCCAGGACATATATTTATCTTAGACTTAGCATCGAAGCCTGGTGGAGTAGATTTTCGATTTGCTGAACGCAGAGGAATTAAAGCGATGCTAGTGCCCAGTATTCCAGGTATTGTTGCTCCAAAAACAGCAGGAATGATTTTGGCGAACGTTGTCACTCAATTGATTTTGGAACAAAAACAAACCAGGGGGGCCTAACATGAAGCTTGAAAATAAAACAATTGGCTTTGGTCTGACAGGATCACATTGTACATTTGCTGAAGTGATGCCTGAAATGAAGAAGCTGAAGGAAGCAGGGGCTAGGGTAATTCCAATCGTTACTCATACCCTGCTCACTATGGATACAAAGTTCGGGAATGCAGATGATTGGGTAAGGCAAATTAAAGAGATTACCGGAGAAGAAATTATTGATTCGATCGTAAAAGCAGAGCCGATCGGTCCAAGCAAACAGCTTGATGTAATGGTTATTGCTCCGTTAACAGGGAATTCCACCTCAAAGCTAGCCAACGCCTTAACGGATAGCCCTGTTTTAATGGCCACCAAAGCTACTTTAAGAAACTTAAGTCCAGTTGTTCTAGCTATTTCAACGAATGATGGCTTGGGTCTTAATGCTTCAAATGTGGCGAAGCTAATGTCTACAAAAAATATATATTTTGTTCCTTTCGGTCAGGATGCTCCAGATAAAAAGCCAAATTCCCTTGTGGCACGCATGGAATTGATTCAAGCAACATGTGAAGCAGCGTTAGATGGAAAGCAGCTCCAACCCATGATAGTAGAAAAATATAAATATATGCAGTAGAATAAAAGGATGATGCTTGATTTAGATAAGCTAGGGGAAGGAGAACAATCGATGGCCATAAAACAATTCCATTTTGCCGTTGTAGGAGCCACTGGAGCTGTAGGACAGCAAATTATAAATACATTAGAGAAAAGAGCTTTACCAATTAAGAAACTAACCTTATTATCATCTGCTCGTTCTGCGGGCAGTTCGATTTTATTTAAGGGTGAGTCTATCACTGTACAGGAGGCTACACCAGAAGCGTTTGAGGGAGTAGATATTGCTCTATTCAGTGCGGGAGGGAGTGTCAGTAAAAAGCTCGCTCCTGAAGCTGTAAAACGAGGAGCCCTGGTTATTGATAATACAAGTGCATATCGTATGGATCCTGACGTTCCTTTAGTTGTACCTGAGGTTAATAAAGAGGATATCTTTTTAAATAAAGGAATTATTGCAAATCCAAACTGTTCGACGATACAAATGGTTGTTGCCCTGCAGCCGTTGAGAGAAAAGTACGGGTTAAAACGCATCATTGTTTCAACATATCAGTCTGTTTCTGGTTCTGGGCAGTCTGCTATTACTGAGTTAAAGCGCCAATCCCAAGCTGTACTAAATGAAGAGGATGTAAATCCAGATATTTTACCTGTAGGCTCACTTCCTAAAAAACATCAAATCGCTTTTAATGCCATTCCGCAAATCGACGTGTTTCAAGAGAATGGTTTTACGTTTGAGGAAATGAAAATGATAAATGAGACGAAAAAAATTATGCACGATGATACACTACAGGTTTCTGCTACCTGTGTTCGTATTCCAGTTGTTACAGGGCACTCAGAATCCGTATTTGTTGAGCTAGAGAATGAGCCAGATGTGGCAGAAGTAAGGGAGTTATTAAGTCAATCTTCTGGAATTATTGTAGAAGATGATCCTGCCGATCAGCTTTACCCGTTAGCGACAAGAGCTGAGGGAGAGCTTGAAGTATTTGTAGGAAGGATTAGGAAAGATTTAGATGTCCCTAATAGCCTGCATATGTGGGTTGTTTCAGACAACCTGCTTAAAGGAGCAGCGTGGAATAGCGTTCAGATCGCAGAAGCGTACATTGAAGGAAAAAGTTAAAACTTCTATTAAGAAGCCTTTTCAAACATAAAATAGACTTCAGGAGTGGAGAAGGTATAAAGACGGAGAGCTTTTTCAAAAATGGTTCGAAGTAGTAAGTGGTTTGAATAATCATAAACAAAGAGGGAATAGAATGAAAATCATCGTACAGAAATTTGGTGGGACTTCTCTGCAGGATCCCGAGGTACGGCAGCATGCTGTAGAGCATATAAAAAAAGCTAGAGCTAAAGGCTATCAGGTTGTTGTTGTTGTTTCAGCGATGGGACGCAAGGGATCTCCTTATGCAACTGAAACACTGATGCAGCTTGTCAGTGAAGAAGGAAAAGTAGGCTCCCAGAAGGAGTATGATCTATTGCTAGCCTGCGGTGAAATGATTTCTAGCATTGTGATGGCAAGTAAGCTTAATGCCCAAAGCATCCCAGCTGTCTCCTTTACAGGGAGAGATGCCGGGATTTTAACGAACAATGATTTTGGTAATGCTCAAATTCTATCCATTCAGCCACAGGCCATTCTTGAGCAGCTTTCGCAGGATAAAGTTGTTGTTGTATGCGGATTTCAAGGAGCAACAGAAAGCGGTGAAATTACAACACTTGGTCGAGGGGCTAGTGATACGTCTGCAACGGCATTGGGAGCAGCGTTAAAAGCTGAAGTTGTGGATATCTTTACAGATGTGGAGGGGATTATGACCGCCGACCCTCGCATTGTACAGGATGCTTCAAGGTTAAAACTTATTACGTATAATGAAATATGTAACCTGGCCTACCAAGGAGCTAAGGTCATTCACCCTAGGGCTGTAGAAATTGCCATGCAGCATCAGGTTCCTATAAGAGTTCGTTCAACTCTCTCTGATGATGAAGGGACGTTAGTTACATCGCTCAGACAGATTAAACATCTTGAAGGAAGAATGAATGATCAATTAATTACGGGCATAGCTCAGGTCTCAAATGTTTCTCAAATTAAGGTTTATGCCAAAGATAGCGACTTTGATTTGCAGCTAAAGGTCTTTAAAAGTATGGCAGAAAATAGGATCAGTGTAGACTTTATCAATGTAAACCCTTCAGGAGTGGTTTATACTGTTTTCGAGCATGTTACGGATAAAGCAATTGCAATCCTTAATGAGCTAGGCTATGAGCCTATTGTTGAAAGACATTGTGCGAAAGTATCTACAGTTGGTGCAGGGATGGCTGGAGTGCCAGGAGTTATGGCCCAAATTGTTGAGGCGTTAACAACAGAGGATGTTCAAATTCTACAATCTGCTGATTCACATACAACCATATGGGTTCTTGTGAAAGAAGAAGATATGGTTCGTGCTGTTCAAGCTTTACATCAAAAATTTGAGCTGCATAAGGCGAGTGAGCCATTACCTAACTACTATTCGGCCTCTCAATGAAAGGCTTATTAAATATGAATGGATAATGAAATTGTTCTACAATGAAGTGATGGAGAAAGGTGATAGATTGATGAGTGATTTTGGACGTATTATTACAGCAATGGTTACTGCATTTGATGCAAATGAAAACCTGGATTTGTCAAAGCAGACAAAGCTTATTGAATACCTATTTCAGAACGAAACGGATTCTATTATTGTAAATGGGACAACAGGTGAGTCTCCAACGCTAAGTAAAGAGGAGAAGATCATGCTTTTTGAGCATGCTGTTGAACATACCAAGGGAAAAGGGAAAGTCATTGCGGGTACAGGCACCAACAATACGAAAGAGTCGATTGAACTTACAAAAAAGGCAGAAGAAATTGGAGTAGACGGAATTCTTCTGGTCAACCCTTACTACAATAGACCTAATCAGGAAGGGCTTTTTCAGCACTTCAAAACGATAGCAGAAAGCACTAGTTTACCTGTTATGCTATATAATATCCCAGGACGCTCGGCTGTTAATATGACACCAGAAACGGTTTTACGATTAGCTGAAACCCCAAATATTACTATGGTCAAGGAATCTAGCGGAGATCTAGGTCAGGCTGTTGAGATTTTAAAGCATGCCCCTGATAATTTTCTGCTCTATACAGGTAATGATGATTTAACTTTACCTACTTTGTCTGTAGGAGGGTATGGTGTTGTCAGTGTTACCTCGCATGTCAAGGGGAATGAAATGCAGGAAATGATTCAATCCTATTTAGCGGGCGATATCAAAAAAGCGGCTAAACTAAATCAGGACTTATATGATATTTTTAACGTGTTGTTTTCTTCCCCATCACCTGGCCCAGTGAAAAGAGTATTGAATCACTTGGGTGTAGAAGTAGGCTCTACCAGACTACCTATCGCTTCTTTATCTGCTGAGGAAGAGAAGTATATTTTAGGATTTTTTAACTAAGGATGCTTGAACAGGTTTTGATTCTGATTTAAATAAAATAGATTAAAAGTCCTCACTTCTTATTTAGCTAATCGCTGAGTAAGGAGTGTTTTTTTAGGGGAAAATAAAAGGATAATATGCTTGTACCATAGGGCGGCTAGAACGGCTCAAGGGTGAGCATAAATGGATTAAAAAAATATTTACTCTTGAAAACTTGTGTTTGGAGATTTCAATCATGTATACTATAAACAAGTGATTTGTGCGGTTTTTAAGTGTAACTACAACTGAATATAGGAGGAAGTATTCAATTGTCGAAACTGAACAATCAAAAATTATCAATCTTTTCCTTGGGCGGCGTTGGTGAGATTGGTAAAAACATGTACGTGCTGGAGTTTGGTCATGATATTATTGTGATTGATGCGGGACTCAAATTTCCTGAGGAGGATATGCTTGGAATTGATATTGTTATTCCTGATATCACCTACTTAGATGAAAATAAGGATCGAGTTCGGGGAATTATCATCACTCATGGTCATGAGGATCACATTGGTGGTCTACCATACGTCATGAAACATATTCAAGCTCCTATCTACGCTACAAAGCTGACGATGGGTCTCATCGAACATAAATTAAAGGAAGTCAACCTTTTACACCATACAAAGCGTCATATTATCCATTCTGGTAGTGAACTGAAGCTAGGAAAATTTAATGTTTCCTTCTTTAGGGTAAATCACAGTATTCCTGACTGTGTCGGAGTTTGTGTTGATACACCTGAAGGAATAGTTGTACACACGGGGGATTTTAAATTTGACTATACTCCAGTAAATGGAGAAATAGCTGATTTAGCGAAAATGGCTAGCATTGGAGAACGTGGTGTAGTTGCTTTATTATCTGACAGTACGAATTCGGAAAGACCAGGTTATACTAGGTCTGAGAAGGAAGTAGGACGTGCTATAGCGGAGCAATTTTACAAGGCTGAAGGGCGTATCATTGTGGCCACATTCGCTTCCAATATCCATCGTATCCAAAATGTGTTTGATGCTGCATTAGAGCATGGACGCAAGGTTGCTATTATTGGGCGAAGTATGGCTAATGTTGTGCAAACAGCCATTGATTTAAACTATCTAGTTGCTCATGAAGGACTTATTGTTTCCCCTGAACAGATTAATCAATTACCTGCTGAAGAAATTGTAATTTTATCAACAGGTAGCCAAGGGGAGCCAATGAGTGCATTAACTAGAATGGCACGCTCCACACATCGTCAGCTTGATATTATACCTGGAGATACGGTGATATTTGCCGCCACACCAATTCCCGGGAATGAAAAGCTTGTCTCTAGAACGATTGACCAGCTCTTTAAATTAGGAGCAACAGTTATTTATGGTCAAGAGGGTGTCCACGTTTCCGGACATGGGAGCCAAGAAGAGTTAAAGCTAATGTTAAATCTTATGAAGCCTAAATTCTTTATTCCAATCCATGGTGAGTACAGAATGCTTAGACAGCACGGTAAGCTAGCTGAAGAAACTGGAGTTGATTCACAAAACATCTTTTTAATTGAAAATGGAGATGTGGTTGAATTCCAGCATGGCGAAGCGCGTCTAGGAGCAAAGCTACCGGCTGGTAATGTACTTATAGATGGCTTAGGAGTAGGGGATGTTGGGAACATTGTATTACGGGACCGCAAATTACTATCCCAAGATGGAATATTAATCGTTGTAGTTACACTTAGTAAGAAAAATGGAACCATCGTTTCAGGACCAGATATTATCTCTAGAGGATTTGTCTATGTTCGTGAATCTGAGGAATTAATGGACGATTCGGTACAGCTTGTTAGTCAAACCTTGCAGCGTTGTATGAGTGATAATCAAATTGAATGGTCTATGCTAAAAACAAGTATTAGAGACTCTTTGAGTCGTTTCTTATATGATCAAACAAGAAGAAGACCGATGATTTTGCCGATTATTATGGAGGCTTAACTATACTTCTTATAAAATTTCTAATTAAAACTACACCTCAATTTTTAACGAGGTGTAGTTTTTTGTGTAATTATGCCGTCCGCCATTGCAATTATAATTTTTATATATTATTAATATTAATAATATTTTAACATTATATTGACATTATAAGGGTTATATTGTAATATTATCTCGTTAATTCCAATAACGTGTTTTTATATTAATTAAAATATACAATAAGTATTGAAGGAGATGTGAATGAACAAAAGAATATTCTACTTAGTTCCTCTTGTAGTTTTAGTGTTGTTGATCGGGTTTAATTTTCTGAAAATTAAGGAATATAAACTGGAATATAATAAAGAATTCCCTTCTGATGTTGAAATATATCATTTTGAGCGGAAAACAGAAGTTCCAATTACATATCTTTTTGAGAATCAAACTTTATTGTTCTACTTAAAACAGTCATGTAATGTTTGTATAGAAAATCTTGACACTTTCTCATCATTTGTTCGTCAAAATAATGACCTAAACATAATTTTACTGTGGGAGGATGATATCCCAATTGAAGAACTGAGTAGAGCAAGTATTGAAATGGAAATGAATTATCAAGTTAAAGGCAGGATTAGACTTTCAAAAATTACACCACTTTTTGTACTAATAGATTCTGAAAATAAAGTGGACTTTATTTCTAATGATATTAAACAAATGGAAGCAAGATTAATAATCAAGTAGTTCCTATACTGCATTACTGCATTTCCATAATTAATCTAAAAGGATGTGTTATTGAATGAAATTAGCAAAAAAAGTATCTATTCTTGCATTTGTATTTACATGTTTAATGATTTCTAGTGTTGTTGCAAGTAGTGTATACGCATCATGTACTTCATGGGAAACTCAGGCAACAGGACCGGTTTGGTGTGATACGAGTGACGGATGTGGATTTTTGTGGCTACAAGATACTGCAAAGGTAGATGCATATCAAGTAAGGATATGTAGTTCTGGAGACGGTTATTTTGTAATTGAAGAGAGATACGTGACATTAAGGGAAGGTTGTTGTTAAAAAATCTAACCCAATGTTATAGGTAAAAGTAATTGCAGTATAGGACTTTAAATAGAAAGGTTGTCAAAAAATGAAAAAAATTGCATGTGCACTATGTTTTTTTCTGGCTTTAATCCTTGTGGGCTGTTCTCAAAATACGAATCATGAAGTGAATATAAATAGAATATTTGCTGAAGAGTATAGCATAGAGGAACTCGAATTAGAAGTTGAATTAAAGGAACCAAGAGGTTTGACAATGATTGGTGATGATCTAATTATTGTTGATTCAGGAAATAATCGACTGCTTAGAATCAATAAATCCGGAAAGTTAGTGCAAACCATAGGCGAAACAGGACATGGGAATGGAGAATTTTTAAATCCAGTAGCGGTGGCAGTTGATGAGCAGTTTATCTATGTTGCAGATTCTGGTAACTCTAGAGTACAAAAGCTCACTATGGATGGTTCATTTATAGAGGATTGGAAAATAGAAGGTCTTCAAAATTTCACTATAACAAATAGAATGCTGGATATTGAAGTCGATGCAAATCAAAACATTTATCTCTCCGTGCTTTCTTTAAATAATAAGCTAAGTAAAGTTCATATCTTAAATTCAGGAGGAAAAGTATCAACAATAGGAAAAGATTCAATAGGATATCTTGGAATTGAAAATAATCAGCTGTTTTTTGTATCAATCTTAGAGAGAATAGATAGAGATACGTTAGAAGGTAGAAATAATCAAGTATTTGAAATTATTGACGGAAAAATGGTCAACAAAAAATCACTACCTACTTCTTACTCTCCCGCTGATTTGACATTTTATAATGAACAGATGTATATGTTTAGTAGAGGGTATCAGGCTATTGATCGATTTAACCTTGATGGTGATTATATAGATTCAATATGGAGACGTGAAATTACAGATGGAAACGCAGATACAAATTTTTCAGCAGGCATGTATGGGATGCACGCGGATGAAAAAGGAGATATTTACATGAGCAATTATTTAGAAAATAAAATCTATAAATTTAGTAATAAGGAATAATTAAATATGTTTGTCCGTTTCTTATACTTGTTTATGACTGGCTTTCAGCAAACTCTAAGAAACAAGACCATTAGTATGATTCTCATTCTTTCATTTTCATTAGGGCTATTTTTCTCAGCTTTTTTACTAGGTATTGGTTTACAGTTGCTTGAGGATACCAAGAGTAGAGAGGTTTTAGATCTTGATCAAACTGTACGTATGAGTCCAGTCAGTTTTGAAGGTCGATCTATACCTATTCTTTACTCGGATGTGGAAAAAATTGTTCAACAACACTCTAATGTAGAAAGAATACATTTAGTGGAACATAAATTGAATCAGACTGTATTAATAAATGAAAACCTAGTTCTTGGACTTTCATTAGCCTATGTTGATTCAGGTTTCGATCAGTTATTTAAAGATTTCATAGTTAGTGGGGTGATGCTTTCAAATAAATCTAACGAAACAGCTGAATGCGTAGTTGGTCAACATATCTCTGGAGAAGTAAACTTAATTGAAGATCCGGTAGGTAAAAGAATAAACATAAACGGCAATGAGTGTGAAGTAGTAGGAGTGGCAAATCACCCTCAGTATAACAAGAGTATTTTTCTTCCTATAAATTTGTTAAGTGATGAAGATGTTGAGAAGCCCATGTATTATGTCATATTCTCGAGCCTTGACAGCATACTTGAATCAGAATTCAGATCAAATATTCTGAAGCAATTTGGAGAGTATGAGATAGATTATGAAAGAAGTGTTCAAGAACAAGTAATTTCTAAAAGTCGGAATGTATATATTGTAATCTTTGGGATATCAACAATTGTACTTGCTTTCGCATTATTAAATATAATTAATATTGTTTATTTCCGAACGATTCAACTTCAAAAACGCTGGGCTATTGCTTTAGCACTAGGAGCTCGTAAATCTGATTTATATTTGTATAAAATATCTGAGATGTTGGCTTATACAGTATGTGCTTCTTTAATTGTATTTCTAGCTTTGGAAATCATTGAAAGTGTAGTGCCCCCTAGCTTTCCATTCAGGTCAGGATTATCAATCTTATTCATACTACTTGGATTTTCAATAATTATTTCGGCAGTATCTAGCTTACTTATGCTAAGGAAAATAATGAATAAGCCCGTCAGGGAAATTCTGAAAGGTTAGATAGATGAGTGAATACGGAATATATAAGACAATTCGATATTTGCGTCGTAATATAAGAACTTACACAGGCGTTATATTACAAATTTGTTTAGGAATGCTTACTCTGCACTTATTTTTCAATGTTAGTCTATCTTTAGAGAATGAATATAATCAAATGCTAGATGAAGGGAGAGATAAGGAGTTTCAAATTTCTTTTAAGGAAAGAAATCATGAATTCGATATACAGAGTTTTAATTACCTCGACTGGGCTCAAGAAGAAGCCATTCCTTTTGAGCATGGAGTAAGTCTAATGCCTTTTACAAGCGAAGATTATAATATTTTAAAAAATCGACATGGTACAGAAGTTGAGATCGTATATTTTGTTCGTAGAAGTATCAATTATGTAGACACTGAAAATGGTTTGACCACTTTTTATGTGTTCCATGTAACACCTGACTTTTATAACGAATTTCAGAGGATTGATGCTCAAAAAGATCATGATCGGAGAGCATACATTGGTGAAAATTTCTACTCATTTCTAAAAGAGATGAACAAAACGAATACAATTAATCCTAACGAGCTTGTATTTAGTTTTTCTAATGATTTTCCAGATCAAATAGTAAACTGGGAGAGTAGCGTTCGTGAGATTGAGGTAGTAGAGAATCTAAATGAATATGATCTCACTAAATTAACACTTGGAATAGAAATGAATAATGATTTAAACCAATCTGATATTGCGATAGTGCCATTAGATGATTACATACCTTTTTATCACCCTAAGGATATTATCCAATCATTTTTATTTATCCGATTCAATCAAGTAATGGATGCTAATACAGTGTTTTCGGATATATTTAACTACTTGTACAAGACCCATGGTTCAGAGTTTATTTACAGCGTAGATAATGTGTTTGAGCAATATGTAAATAGAACTGAAACTCTTAGACAGAATACACGTGTAGCATCGTGGGTCGCACTAATCACTCTTGCTATAGTTGCAATTGGTTTAATGGGGCTAATGTTATTAGCTTTTGAGAAGAGACGAAAAGAAAAAGCTATTAATATGTTGTTGGGAGCATCAAAAGGAACCGTACTTAAAGAAATGCTGTTTGAGAGTGTTTGTATTACAATGACAAGTGGAATATTGGGGGTTTTATGTAGCTGGACTCTATTGACTTTTAATGTAATTCAGTTAGAAGGATTAGAGATTGATAGTCATGTACTAGTCACAATATTTACAATTGGTCTTGCTGCATTCATCGGTGTAATTACTACTATACCTAGTATTCTTCAACTAAAAGAATTATCTCCTCTAAATACACTTAGAAAACAATAAAATGGGGAATGAATCTAAATGATTAGTCTAAAAAACATAAAGAAAAAATATCGCGGACAAGGTGTTGAAACGTTAGCATTAGATGGTGTTAATTTAGATATAGAGAAATCTGAATTCCTCTGTATTCGGGGACGTTCTGGTTGCGGCAAAACAACTTTACTCAATATTCTAGGTTGCATGGATCAATTTGATTCTGGAGAATACATATTTGAAGGTGTTGACGTGACCAGTATGAAGGCAAGGGAAGTAGCAAATTTTCGTAATACAAGATTAGGATTTGTATTTCAGTCCTTTCACCTTATTGATGATTTAAAGGCTTGGGAAAATGTAGAAGTTCCTTTGGGCTATGCTGGTGTAAGAGCAAGTGATAGAAAAAGAAAAGCTTTAGACCTATTAGATATGGTAGGACTTTCGAACAGAATACATCATTATCCTAGTCAATTATCTGGGGGTCAGCAGCAAAGGGTTGCAATAGCAAGAGCCTTAGCCAATGCCCCTTCACTGATTCTAGCTGACGAACCTACGGGAAATTTAGACAGCACTAATGGAAAAGAGATTATGGAATTACTTACACTCCTTAATCAAAACGGTACGACAATCGTTATGGTGACACATGATCAAGTAGTTGCAGATTTCGCAAAGAGGAGTATTGAATTAGAAGATGGAAAAGTGATTTTTGATCAATGAAAATATATGCAAACAAAAAATGTTACAAGAATTAACTGAGCCTAGATACAAAATCAAGACACTCTTAACAATAATCTTATTAAGAGTGTCTTGATTTTTTAAAGCTTAAGTACACCTACAGTTTCTCCAAAGAGAATCTCACCAGTAGGAACAAATCCGCATTTTAAGTAAAATTTTTCTGGTCCATCCTCTCCAGGAACCCATAAAACAGTAATGCGTTCAGCTCCTCTTGAGCGTGCTTCATCAGCAAGTGCCTGTACAGCGAACTTTCCTACACCTCGTCCCTGATCCTCTCCAGATACGTTTAGTCTCCAGATCCCAGCCCTAAAAGCTTCAATTTCATTCTCAGGATCAAAGTTGCCCATAATAAATCCGACAACTTGATCTTGGTCAAGGATCACTCGTGGCCATGCTGTTGGAGTTACATAGGCTTGTGCTATCGAGTGTACAACTGGTGCAACGTATTTCTCTTGTCCAGGCTTTAGGGATAGGGAAACAGCTGCTTGAAGATTATCAGCGTTCAATTCTTCCAATTTAAGAGACATTTTTTATGCTCCTCTCATCATGATTATGTTTTGTCTTGTCCCACTCATTTGTGACACCCTCTCCGTCTTCTATTTATTATCTACTTGTCTTTTAAGAGTGTCCACTTTTTTTTCAATCATATTCTCGCTCTAAGATGCTATAAAGACTCAATGTAAACATTTTTATTTATACGGACTCGGAATTCGCTCATGCTCAATCCTGCTTGCTCAAAGAATGAGGATCTTTGTCGGTACGAATGCTCCTCTAATACGCTGACTAGAAAGAAATGACGGCGTTTCCCGGCAGTATAGCCCTACTTAATATCAAAATGCCAAATCTAATTAGATCCAGTCTCACTTTTTGAATTTATGGGGTATGCAATATAGTTTTGCGATTTAAATAAAATAATAGAATCAATAAAATATATTGATTAATTAGAATTATTTTAGTAAATTAACATTGTAAATAGAGGGAAGTGTACTTAAAATTGAAGTTTTATAAGGTATATGGAATTTGAGGTAAGTACTCTTAAGAAAAAAAGTAAAGGAGATGTCATTTGGACTTAGATTAATGAAAATGATATTAGGATGCAGCTCTGTCCATTTGGCAAATGTACTCGGAAGATAAGAGAAAAAGCAGATAAACAAGCGAATAATTAGACTTTTAGCTTTATTCTATTTATATGGTAGGCAAAATAATAATTTGCTTCGTATCTTTCTCAACGTTTTTGAGTATTGAGGAGGCATAAGAAATGTTAAACTCAAAGAGTAAAGTAATGATAGTTATTTTTTCGTGTCTACTTTTAATGCTCACCGGGTGCATAAAAGAACTCCCTCAACCAGAAAATTCCTCTCCAGAATTACATAATGATACCTTTTCAAACAAGCTTTCCACAGAATCTGTAGAAATTAATCCTGTGGCTTTTTCACACCACGAGCAAGAATTTGAAATTATCCCTTTCTATAAAGAAATCTTAGAGTATGTGGAACAAGCAAGAAAAGATAGGGCTGAAAATATGGAACTGTTGTATTTTGACTATGTATTAGAGCCTTTCCGTAGGAGTGCATGGGGTGATACATCTAGTCTGACGGTTAACTACTATCAAGTTACCTCTACAAAAATGCTGGATAAACTTGAAGAATATACATACTTACTATTAAAGGACCAAGAAAATATAAATGATTCGATTAAAGAGGCATTAATAAAATCAGCAGACGTGCTTCCAGCCAAGGAAAAGAAAAAAATTTATCTATTTCCCTTTCATCCTGATTATGATTATGTAAGTGAATTAATGAAGGGGATAGAAGGATATGCATATGATGAAGAGGTTATTATCCTCTCAATCGATCCGTATCATTACACAAATAATGTATTGAGAGGCTTCGTGGCTAGTAATTATTATAATGCTGTTTATTCAGAATTAACTTATAGGAAATCTCCTACGTTGTTGGATTCAGTAGTCATGTCAGGAAAGTCCCATGCTTTTGCTACTATTATTTTTCCAGATATTAATATTCCTTTGGTTGAACCATTATCAAAGAATGAGGAGACATTAGTTTGGAGCACTATGGCTGACCTCCTATCCAGACAGAAATCTACGGCGGATCTATATTTTAACTTCGCAAATGGAGATCAAAGTGTAGGAATCCCTTATTGGTCAAACCATAGAATTGGCTATCAGATTATGCAAGACTTCCTCAAATATAATCCTGATGTACCTGTTGAAGAATGGATCACAATGGATTCGTCTGATATTTTGGAAAAAAGTAGATTTAATGAGCGATTTGAATAGAAGTATTATGTATCATTATTAGATTGGGGGTGATTTCATGCTGAGATTGATTCAACAGTGCTTTCTTATAATATGTATAGGCCTGGTTATTGGTTGTTCAAGCACTACGGATCAAAAAGAAAATGAAAGCTTACTGCCTGAGCAAACAAGTATTGAGATTGGGGTCACAGAGGAAGGTAACATTGGTTATAGGAGTGAAGAGAGTGGAGCTGAACCCTATTCGTTCGTCCATAATGACCAAGAGTTTCATATTATTCCTATGTACGATCAGTTTTTAGAGTACATCACTCATGCAAGAGAAGATGAAGGGAATATAAATAGAGATCGCCTTTATAGAGAGACTGTCTTAAAACCTTTCCGTTTAAGTGCGTGGGGTAGCGAAAACCGTATTGTTGAAGGTGACCAAATTGCGTTTAAACGAAGCAACAACCTGGAGGAGCTAGAAAAATTCATTCATTTATTATATGAAAATCATGAACAATACATTGAAATCATTATGGAGTCGTTAATGGCCTCTTCGGATATTCTTCCAGGTCCTGAGACAAGAATTTTTTTAGTGCCTTATAATCCTGATGAATATCGGGCGGAACATGGTGTACGAGGATATGCTTATAAAGATGGTGTGATAGTCATTATAATTGAACCTAAGTCATCTGTGGAGTACATTTTACCCTATGTCGTTGCGCATGAATATCATCATGTTATCCTCAGAGAAGACTACAGGTTAAATAGAAGGGCTTATGATTTATTAGAAGATGTAGTAACAGAGGGGAAAGCGGATACATTCGCAAAAATGATTTATCCCGATGTTGATCCACCTTGGATAGAAACCTTAGCTGAAGAAGAGCGTGTTTGGAGTATGATGAAAAGGGTCATGGAGCCAGATTCTATATTGTCTATAGATTTCTCTGTAGGAGATAGTACAAGGAGGGTACCCGTTTGGTCAAATTATAGAATAGGTTATCAGATTATGCAGGATTTCATCAAACACAATCCAGAAATTACTGTACAGGAATGGACTACGATGTGGGGAACAGAAATTTTGGAGAAGAGTAGGTTTGAAGATAGATTTAAATGATATGCAACCATTTTCATACGTCCTCCTTGTATGCTTTTAGCAAAGTAACGAATACTAAGCAAAATCAAGTATTCTTGCCCCATACAAGGAGGATATTTTCTATGTCTAAATTTGAACAACCAAATACAGAGCAACCCGATCCCACGAAAGATCCTAATACTCCCTCTCCTTCCGAAGCTCCACAAACAGGAGGGAAAGGTGGCATTGTTGAAAAAATCCAGCAGCTTGGAACAACAAATGTGCCTGCTGTGGAAAGCTCGATCTTCTGCCTAACTATTATCGGGCAAATAGAGGGGCATTTGCAGCTGCCCCCTCAAAATAAGACAACGAAATATGAACATATCATCCCCCAGCTTGTTGGAGCTGAACAAAACCCTAAAATAGAAGGAGTATTGATGATACTTAATACGGTAGGGGGAGATGTAGAGGCTGGTTTAGCGATTGCGGAGATGGTCGCTAGTTTATCAAAGCCATGTGTAGCGTTAGTGTTAGGAGGCGGACATAGCATAGGTGTTCCGATCGCCGTATCAGCGGACTATAGCTATATTGCCGAGTCAGCAACCATGACGATTCATCCAGTAAGATTAACTGGTTTAGTGATTGGTGTTCCGCAGACTTTTGAATACCTAGATAAGATGCAAGATCGTGTTGTGCAATTCGTAACGAGGCATTCAACCATTAAAGAGGAAATGTTCAAAGAGCTTATGTTCAAAACCGGAGAGCTCACTAGAGATATTGGAACTAACGTATTAGGAGCGGATGCTGTGAAATACGGATTAATTAATGAAGTTGGTGGACTTGGTCAAGCGATGAAGAAACTAAACGAGCTTATATCCTTGAAAAAGGAGGAGGTTACCCATTGATTATTTATACTTCAGTTCCTCTAGAGTGGGTTTTCGCTGGATATGATTCGTTTCAGCCTGAGCATGAGGAAATTGTACATGAAGGGGTACAAATGGTTGTCGAGCCCTGCGGAGCTTATCAGGCAAAAATTGTACGTTTACTGAGCCCTAATCCACAGGATTATTTAAATGCTTCATTAAGCCCCGGCTCCATCATATATTTTCGAAGCGATACGAATGTAGAATAATGTAGGATTAATTGGATGAATTAGTATAACCGATTTACTGCTTCAGTTGAACGTGAACTGGACTAGTTCCTCTTACCATATTATGCTATACTTATGAGTAAAATAGCATGAGTAGGTCTGTCTCTGAAGTGTCAAATGCCTGAACTAACAGATGTAAGCTCTAACGGACATTTTTGCACCTTAGCTGAGTTTTTCTGGGTTCTACAAATTCTAACGGTCATAATTGCACCTTATACGGATATTTGCAGGAAGATAGTAAGTAGATTTCATTGTAAGGGTCTCAAATGTCCGTTAGAAATCGAATCAGACAAAAATCCCTCTCTAAGGGTCTTAAATGTCCGTTAGAGATTTCAAGCAGGTAGGAAGCTGTCCCTAAGTGGTTGATTACTTTTGGGACAGTACCATTTTACATTGAATTTTAAAAGCTAATTAGAATCTTAAAAACATACATATTAGAGGGATAGAATCATTTAGCTTAATCAATGACCTAGTGTAATCTTATTAATAAATTTTATATGATCAAATGGCAGTTCATAGAGAGTGGTGGGCAATTTTGACTAGAACAAAAAAGAAGCAAAGACAACGCCAGAAAGTAAAGAAAACCTTAACCTTTGAGTTATATGGTCTTATTCTCCTGGCTTTTTCAATTTTAGCGCTCGTCCAGCCTGGAGCGGTTGGTCAAGCTTTGCGTGGAGTGTTTCGATTTTTTGCAGGATCATGGGATTTTCTGATTCCTCTTGCTATGGTTGTTTTGTCCGTATATGTGATGTGGAAAAGAGGTTGGCCAACAGAATGGAACTTCAGATGGACTGGGATTGCGATGCTGTGCTTAAGTATTTTAGTCTTAAGCCACTTGAGCCTTTTTCGGGGTTTAACAGCTGATGGTTTATTTGAAGATCAATCTGTGTTGTCTGCCACTTGGGAATTGTATAAGCAGGATGTGAATGCGGAGCTTCCTGAAACTCATCTCGGTGGAGGGATGATCGGTGCCTTACTTTTTTCTATGCTTCACTTTGCTGTTGGTAATATAGGAACGATAGTTGTTGTTGTTTTTGTTATTTTAATTAGCTTGATGTTGCTGACGGGTATTTCCTATATTGATATTTTTTCAGCGATTAATAAAAGTATGAAGAAAACCATACATTGGTTTAAAGAGAGAAGAAAAGCCTATAAAGAACAAATGGCTTTAGCTGAAAAAGAAAGAAAAGATCAAGAAGCTCAGCAAACCGAGGTGCATGTTGAAGATTATGAAACAGAGGGGCCTTCGTCTGAATCAGCTACAAGTCAGCCCGCCAAAGTAGTGAAAGGGGATCAGGGTGTACGAACCGTTCCGGTGGTTGAAGGCTCTGATACTATAGTAGGGCAGCAGGCGGAAGCTAGCAGTGATCCAATGATTTATGACTTTACTGATGTAGCTTATCAGGAGTCGGATCAAAAATCCCTCAATCAAGTGGAACAGTCACAAGCTTTAGCCACGGATGGATCCGCAGGAGATATTCCTGAGAATGTAGATATTTCTAAGCTTGACGCAATGGCGGCAGATGTAATTGCTTATGAGGAAGAAGAAAACTACTCGCTTCCACCATATGCTCTTCTGCATAAACAGACAAGAAAGCAAGTATCTGAGGTTAAAGGATTGAAGAGTACGGCGGCTAAGCTTGAGCAGACGATTCAAAGCTTTGGTGTTCAGGCTAAGGTCACCAATGTGCACAGAGGTCCAGCGGTTACAAGGTATGAGGTCTATCCTGAGGTTGGGGTGAAGGTCAGTCGTATCGTCAGTCTAACGGATGATATTGCTCTAGCACTTGCTGCCAAAGGAATACGGATTGAAGCACCTATCCCCGGAAAGTCGGCAGTAGGGATTGAGGTTCCAAATGAGGATGTATCTATGGTGACCCTGCGTGAGGTACTAGAGAGTTCGCAGTATCATGAGTCGAGCTCCAAGCTGACGGTAGGACTGGGACGTGACATCTCTGGTGAACCGATTGTAGCCCAATTGAACAAAATGCCGCATATGCTTGTTGCAGGGGCAACAGGAAGCGGAAAAAGTGTATGTATCAATGGAATAGTTGCTAGTATTTTGTATAAGGCGAAGCCTAATGAAGTAAAGCTCATGATGATTGACCCTAAAATGGTCGAACTAAACGTATACAACGGGATTCCGCATTTGTTAACTCCTGTTGTAACAGATTCTAAGAAGGCGGCTATTGCTTTGAAAAAAGTTGTGGCTGAGATGGAACGACGATACGATGTTTTTGCCTCTATTGGGGCACGTAATATTGAAGGGTATAATGATATTATCCGTCGGGAGAATCAGGAAAATCCTGAGGAGAAAAAGCTACTACTTCCGTACATCGTTGTCATTGTGGATGAGCTTGCTGATCTAATGATGGTTGCTCCAGGTGATGTTGAGGACTCTATTGGTCGTTTAGCTCAAATGGCTAGGGCAGCCGGAATCCATCTAATCATTGCTACACAACGTCCGTCAGTAGATGTTATTACGGGAGTTATTAAAGCAAATATTCCATCTAGAATTGCCTTCGGAGTTTCTTCAATGGCGGACTCTAGAACGATTCTTGATATGGGTGGAGCTGAAAAGCTATTGGGAAGAGGAGATATGCTTTTCCTACCGGTTGGAGCCTCAAAACCAATGAGGGTGCAGGGGGCGTTCGTCTCTGATGAAGAGATAGAAAAAATCGTTAACCATTGTATCGAGCAGCAAAAGGCTCAGTATCATGAGGAAATGATTCCAGAGGATAATGGATCAAGTGATCAAGAAGCAGCTTCCATTGAAGATGACTTGTATCAGGATGCTGTGGATATGGTGGTTAACCAAGGATCTGCCTCGGTTTCAATGCTCCAGCGTAGGTTCCGAATTGGCTATACAAGAGCTGCTAGATTAATTGACAGTATGGAAGCCAATGGTATTGTGGGTCCATATGAGGGAAGTAAACCTAGGGAAGTTCTAGTCTCAAAAGAGGAATCTCATATTTCTTAAATTGGTTTATGCTCAAGGTAATGGGCTAAGCTAATTAGCAATGAGAAGGATCTTTTAGACTTTGAATGACATATAGTATGATTTAGCTAAGCACAGGAGAGGGGATTAACAAATGCCTACTTTTATACTGATGGATATGTGTGAAATGACTTACCAGCGCTTGAAGCAAATCTCAGCAACACTTGAAAACTATTTGAATCATGTACATCTACCTATGCTAATGGAATCAGATGATCATGAGGAAGAAACGTACTATAAAGGATATTTGCAGGATCTGCGACATTTGTTAATCAACTGTGAGAATTCATATGAGAAATTAGGTGTAAGCTTAAGGAGAGCACAATTTAATAAAGAGTTTTCAGAGGAAGCTCTCTATCAAGCGTATCACCTTTGCGTAAATGGATTTTTCTACCCTAAAAATGAATCCTATGAGGAGGATGGACGTCATTCCTATACAGGAAGAGATGCCATCATTTTTAGAAGAGAAGTGAATCCAGAGCTGAAGAAAATTACGTTAGAGCTTTCAAAGGTATTTGAAAAGCTAAGGGATGACCTGATGTATTATGAAACAGACTATGTCACTACAAAACGCATGAAGAGCTAACCATAATAAAAAATTTATAAGTTAATAAGAAAAGCTTCTATCGAAGCCCTCTCAAAGAGGTCGTCTAGTCCATCATTAGAGGAAGCTTTTCATGCCGTCAGAAAGTATAAAATTTGAAGAAAACATGGTATCAAATTTTATACTTTCTTATACGTTAAAAATGAACCTAGAACCAATTCATTAAGAGGGTACAGGAAGACACTTGTCTTTTTTCTTAATGAATTGGTTACACTACGTAATACGAAGAAAGGAGTGTCACAAATGAGTGAAGCTTTTAACGCTGAAACAGGCTTTAAGACTAGCGAGGTTAATCGAATCCCCGTACATATTTGTTTAACGGATAAATACAAGACAAATAGCATTGCTGTATATATTAGACAACCACTAAAGGAGGAAACTGCAACTAAGGTTGCCATGATTCCTCAGGTACTGATGCGTGGATCAGAGAATCACCCTAGCGCAGGCTTAATCCGCCAAGCATTGGATGATTTATACGGTGCAACCCTCTATACAGAAGTTATTAAACGAGGGGAAGAGCAATGGGTTGTTTTTAGAATGCAAATTGCTAATGAGGTATATTTATCTGATCAAACTCCACTTCTTGAAAAAGGAATCCAGCTTTTATGTGATGTCCTTTTACGTCCTGCCTTGGAAAACGGACGTTTTAATCAAAAGTTTGTGGAAATTGAAAGGGACTTACTGTTAAAGAAATTTGATCAAATTAAGGATGACAAGATGCGTTATGCAAACAAGCGTTGTGTTGAAGAGATGTTTAAGGACGAACGCTTTGGTTTATTTGCTTATGGAGAAGAAGCACAATTAAGAAATATGGATGCCCAAGATTTATATAGCTATTATCAGCAAATGCTTCAGACTCATCCAATGGAATGGTTTGTAACGGGAGATGTACAAGAAGATGCTGTGAAAGCTATTATATCTAAGCATTTTTCTCTAACTCAACAGGAGCAGATTACAATTCCAAAAACAGATGTACCTGCAGATGTGGAGGAAGAACGTATCATTGTTGAAAAAACAAAAATTTCTCAAGGAAAGCTACATATCGGCTGCCGTACCGGAACAGTATACGGTGATGCTGATTATATCGCTCTTGTTGTGTGTAATGGTGTGTTTGGTGGCTTTAGCCATTCTAAGCTATTCCGTAACGTTCGTGAAAAGGAATCACTTGCGTATTATGTAGCATCAAATATTGAAAGTCACAAAGGATTTATGATGATTTATTCTGGGATTGAATTTAAACATTTTGAGAAAACGGTAAGTATTATTAAAGAGCAGCTTCAGCTGATTAAGGACGGACAAATCAGTGATGAGGAGCTAGAGCAAACAAAGGCCGTTTTATATAATCAAATTAATGAGTCTAATGATCAGCCATATCAAGGGATGGAAAGATATATGCACGGTGTTATTTCAGGTGTACATCGTAGTCCTGAGGAAACATTAAAGGCTATTGAAAATGTAACAAAAGAGGACATTCAGAACGTAGCACAAAAAATTCATTTTGATACGATCTACTTCTTAACTACAGAAGAGGAGGGGCAGCATGATGCAGCAAATTAAATTCGATCAGCTTCAGGAAACCCTTTACTATGAAAGAATGGATAATGGCCTAGAAGTGTACATCCTGCCAAAGCATGGATTTCACAAAACGTTTGCTACGTTTACGACAAAATATGGCTCTATAGATAATCACTTTATTCCACCGGGAAAGGAAGAGGTCAGTGTGCCTGACGGGATTGCTCATTTCCTAGAGCATAAGATGTTTGAGGAGGAGGAGGGTGACATCTTCCATGACTTTAGTAAGCAGGGAGCACAAGCAAACGCGTTTACTAGCTTTGATCGAACCGCTTATTTGTTTTCCTCGACTGATCATGTGCAAAAGAACCTAGAAACGCTGTTAAATTTTGTGCAGAGCCCTTACTTTACGGAAGAGAATGTTGAAAAAGAAAAGGGAATCATCGAACAAGAAATCCGAATGTACCAAGACAATCCGGACTGGAGAGCTTTTTTTGGATTAATCCAAGCGATGTACCAACGCTTTCCTGTTCGTATTGATATTGCCGGTACGGTTGAGTCAATCTACAAAATCACAAAAGAAATGCTGTATGAGTGCTATGAAACGTTCTACCACCCTAGCAATATGCTTCTTTTTGTTGTAGGTCAGGTAAAGCCTGATGAAGTATTGAGCTTAGTGAAGGAAAATCAGGCACAAAAGCCATTTAAAGATAAAAGTGAAATTGCTAGGCTATTCGATAAGGAACCTTCTGCTGTTCACCAAACTCGACTTGAAATAGACCTTTCAGTAGAAACACCTAAGTGTATGTTAGGATATAAAGAAACGTATTTAGGACTTCAAGGAAAAGAAATGCTTAAACAGGAAGTTACGACAGATCTGCTAATGGATATGCTTTTTGGGCAAAGCTCAAGCTTTTATCAAGAGCATTTAGAGAGTGGTTTGATAGACGATTCATTTGGCTCAGATTACACGCTAGAGCAGCATTATGGCTTCTCCATGTTGGGTGGTAATACGAATAACCCTGATGAATTAATTGCAAAAGTTCAAGAATACGTCAAAGATATTCTTTCAAACGGAATGGATCAATTAGCGTTCGAACGCAGTCGAAAAAAGAAAATTGGTTCCTTCTTAAAGCAACTGAACTCTCCAGAATTTATTGCTAACCAATTTACACGATTTCAATTTAATGACATGAATCTTTTTGATGTCATACCTGTTTTGGAGGAGATTACGTTTGAAGATATTTTAAATCGAACAAAAGAACATTTTCGTCCTGAACAATTTGCCGTTTGTATAGTGAAATAGGTTGCTTTTGCTGATAAGTTGTGCTTATTAAAGGATTTACAAGTCTAAAGTAGGTGGAGAATAAGGTGGGGGAACATACTGTATTAGTAACCGGAGCAACTGGGGGAATAGGGGAAGCTGTAGCCTATCAGCTTGCTTCAGACGGCTATCATTTACAGCTCCATTACAATTTGAATCGAGAGAAAGCTTTGGAGATACAACGCACTATTATAGATAAATTCGATGTTGATGTACAAATATTACAGGCGGATTTAAGTACTTCAGCAGGCCCGTATCATTTACTCGAACAATTAACACCAAAGCCAAGTATTTTGGTTCATAGCGCAGGTTTAGCTCACCATGCTTTATTTCAGGATGTAAGCTCTGAGGACTATGAACGCATGATCCAGCTTCATGTTACCTCTCCTTTTATTTTGACTCAGAAGCTGCTTCCTTCCTTACTCTCTCGTAAATGGGGTCGTATCATTTTTATCACGTCTATTTGGGCTGCAACCGGTGCGGCAAACGAATCCTTGTACGCTATGGCAAAAGGAGGGATGACTTCTCTAATGAAGTCTCTAGCCTTAGAGCTTGGCCCTTCAGGAATTACAGTTAACGCAGTTGCACCAGGAGCTATTGATACGTCCATGAATCATGTGTTAAGTGAGGAAGAGCGTATTGAGATTTCATCTCAGATTCCTATTGGCCGCTTTGGAACTGCAGACGAGGTTGCTCATAGTGTAGCTTTTTTACTCCATGCTAAAAGTGCGTATATTACCGGTCAAACTCTTCAAATCAATGGTGGTTGGCACATGTAGGAAAAACAGTTGCATAAAAATTCCTTCATTGAACCATATTATACATGAAGGAATTCCATGTGAATTCGCCACTATATGCTAGATTGAGGAGGATGACCAATGTCTGTATTAGATAATTTTGATCAATGGAAGGATTTTCTTGCCGATCGACTGCACCAAGGAGAGCATGAAGGTATGGATGACCATGCAATTAACGAGATTGCTTATCAAATTGGAGCGTATTTAGCGGAGCAGGTTGAACCTAAAAATGATGAGGAAAGACTCCTAAAAGAGCTTTGGGAGCGCGGAAATGAGCAAGAAAGACATGTTGTGGCAAACCTAATGGTAAAGCTTGTTCAAAGTGAAGGTACTCATTAAGCTGTAGAAATGTAGCGCAAGTGAAGACTACATGATCGATAGCAATTAGTGATCAAACGCTCTTTCATAAAATGAAAGAGCGTTTTTTCCTCAAAACAATCTTTAAAACAAAATTTTTTCAAAAATTATAGCAGGAGGGTGAAATGGTGGTGTAGAATAATGTCGATAGGGTATTATTGTAAGAGCACTTTAGAATTAGGAAGCTGGACGTTATTTTACATTAGAAAATGATTTTGAAAGGAAGATGATTATGACCAAAGATGTAAATCATCATCCACAGAAAAAGGAATGGTATCTCGAATATCAAATACATAAGAATCGCCCTGGACTACTTGGAGATATATCCTCTTTACTAGGAATGCTACAAATAAACATTAATTCAATTAATGGTGTTGATGTGGATCGCAGAGGGATGCTTCTGCAAAGCGATGATGATGATCGAATTGAGCTTTTGCAAAACTTGCTTGAACGTGTAAACAATATTACTGTGACTAAGCTAAGACACCCTCGCATAAGAGATCGACTTGCAGTTAGACACGGAAAATATATTGAACGTGATGAAGATGATAAGAAAACCTTTCGCTTTGTTCGGGACGAATTGGGTATTTTAGTTGATTTTTTAGGAGAAATTTTTAAGAAGGAAGGTCATCAATTAGTCGGTATAAGAGGCATGCCACGCGTAGGGAAAACAGAATCCATTGTTGCTTCAAGTGTTTGTGCTAACAAACGTTGGTCGTTTGTATCTTCTACATTACTTAGACAAACTGTAAGAAATCAAATGGCAGATGATGAGCTATCTCCTGATCATGTTTTTATTATTGATGGAATTGTATCTGCGTTACGATCTACTGAAAAGCATCATATTTTAGTTCGTGATGTTATGCGTTTACCTGCTACGAAAGTGATTGAGCACCCCGATATTTTTGTACGAGAAACAGAGTTCACCATTGATGATTTTGATTATATTATTGAGTTAAGGAATAATCCTGAAGAGGAAATTGAATACGAGGCGATGAATCGGAATTTTTCTAGTTTTGATATGAATTAGCGGAGGTGAACGGGTTGTCTGAGTTAGGAAAGCTATTGAAGCAAAAGCGGCTGGAGCAGGATATCTCTATGGAGAAGCTTCAGGAAGAAACAAAAATTAGAAAACGATATATCGAAGCGATTGAACAGGGCGAATATAATATTTTACCTGGGCAATTTTATGCCCGTGCGTTTATAAAAAGCTATGCTGAAGCCGTTGGGTTAAATCCCGAGGAAATTTTGCAGGAGTATGCCAAGGAGGTTCCTCAGATTCCCACAGGACCTATCGAACCGGTGCCATCAAGAAGGACGAAAAATATTAAAACACGTTCACCGATCGTCGGAAAATGGACATCTAGGATACTTTTCTATGCTTTTGCTATAATGGTGTTTTTTGTTGTGTATTTAGTGCTCGTAAATTTAAATATTTTTGGTGATGATCCGAATCAAACTCAGGATCCAAATACGGCTGGTCCTGGTATTGATGGTAACGTAGGTGAAAATACTCCTCCACCAGGCTTAGGAGGTAACGGTGGGAATGGAGATAATAATGGAAATGGCTCTTCAGATGATGGTCCAGATGAAATAGATGAAGTGGAAGAGCTAGAGCCTGAATGGACGTATGTAGGGACGGAAAATAGAACATCGACTTATCGCTATGAGAATGCGGATGAAATGAACGTAACGGTAAGAGCGGTCAATGGGAATATATGGATGGAAATAACAGATGATGAAAGTGGAGAAAAAATTGCAACGAACTTTACTGTAGCTAATCAGCAGGAAGAAACATGGGATTTATCTGAGTATAATGTAGTAGATTTTCGTTTTGGAAACACGGCTTCTGTTGAGTTATTAATTAACGGAGAGGTCGTAGATTTGTCAGATATCCCGAATAGGGGAACTTCAATTAACCTTATCATTGAGTTTGTTTCCTCTTCAACAGATGAATAACACCAGAGGATTTTAACTACTCAAGATAATTATTGAGAATCATGGAGGGTTAAATGGATAGAGAAGAATATCATGATTAGGTAGAGGTTCTCTGCCTAATCTGTACATAGATTTGATAAAGAATACTTTAAACAAAGAACTAAAGGGAGCTGAGAAGAATATGGCAAAGGATAATTCGTTTGATATCGTTTCTGAGATCAATCTACAAGAGGTGGATAATGCTATTCAGCAAACGAAAAAAGAAATTGAAAATCGTTATGATTTTAAGGGCAGTAAGAGTGAGCTGAAAAGAGATGAGCAAAAGCTCACCATTACATCTGAGGACGAATATAAAATTAACAGTGTAGTCGACATTTTACAATCCAAATTGATTAAAAGACAGGTATCCATAAAAGCATTACATTATGGGAAGGTTGAACCTGCTTCAGGGGGTATGGCAAGACAGCAAATTGACCTAGTACAAGGAATTGATCAGGATCGGGCGAAGAAAATCACCAAGCTTGTTAAAGAATCTAAAATAAAGGTACAGGTGCAAATACAGGGTGAACAGTTAAGAGTGAGTGGAAAAAATAGAGATGACTTGCAGCAGGTTATGCAAATGATTCGAGAATCGGATCTAGATATTCCTGTTCAATTCGTGAACTATAGATAAACCAATAGCTTATCGACCCTTTTAAATGTTAATGGCCATGAATTACATGGAGATTGACAAGCTAAAGGGTCTATTTTTTTGAAACGGAAAAAGCTCATTTTTGACACTGCTAGCGCTGATATATTATACTGAAAAGAGTAGTGTCGCGAGCTTACTATTGGAGGAACGTTGAATGAATTTAGCAAACAGAATAACTTTGGCACGGATTTTTTTAGTCCCAATTATCATGTTTTTTTTGTTAGTGAGGTTTGATTGGGGGCAGTTTACGTTTGCTGATGTTACTCTTACATACTCTGAAATCTTGGCTACACTCATCTTTATTTTAGCAGCTAGTACTGATGGTCTAGATGGGTATATCGCTAGAAAAAGAAATATGGTTACAAACCTTGGGAAATTTTTAGACCCCTTAGCAGATAAGCTGTTAATTACGGCAGCTTTAATTTCCTTGGTAGAGCTTGGAAGTGTAGCAGCATGGATGGCTATTCTGATTATTAGCCGAGAATTTGCTGTTACTGGTTTACGGTTGGTTGCTGCTGCAGATGGGCAGGTTATTGCGGCAAGTAACATGGGAAAGCTTAAAACAATTATTCAAATTGTTGCGATATGTGCCGTTATGCTGAATAATTTTCCTTTTGGATTAATCAATATTCCTTTTGATTCGTTTGCGATGTGGATAGCTGTTCTGATTACGATGATTTCAGGTGTAGATTATTTTATTAAAAACAAAAATGTTATTCAATTCAAAACATCTGTGCATAAATAATCTGTATAGTCTTAAAGCAGAAAGGAACTTTCTTCTTTCTGCTTTTTTCAGAGGGTGATGATGATGAGAGCCGAAATTATTGCAATAGGCACGGAGCTACTATTAGGACAGATAGTCAACACAAATGCTCAGTTTTTATCTGAGCAGCTAGCCGCTTTGGGAATCCCTGTGTATTATCATAGCGTAGTAGGGGACAACCCGGAACGTTTGAAAAAACAAATCGAGATATCCGCTGAGAGATCTAGCCTACTCATTTTTACCGGTGGTCTTGGTCCTACGAAGGATGATTTAACGAAGGAAACGTTAGCAGAGTTTGTCAACCGGAAGCTTGTTTTGGATGAAGCAGCCATGAACTCCATTACTCAATTTTTCTCTGAACGAAATGTCACCATGACTGAAAATAACAAACGTCAGGCGATTGTTTTAGAGGGCTCTCATGTTTTGCACAATGAAACAGGACTTGCTCCAGGGATGGCTTTCCAGGAGGATGAGACGTTGTATATGCTTTTACCTGGACCTCCTAAGGAACTAAGACCTATGTTTATCCATTTTGGGATACCTTATCTTAGTACTTTTCTCCCGGAGAAAAAAGTAGTACATTCGAAGGTTATGCGCTTTTGTGGAATAGGTGAGTCTGCACTGGAAACGGAGTTATTAGATCTAATTGACCAGCAAACTAGCCCAACAATAGCTCCTTTAGCTAAAGATGGGGAAGTAACTCTGCGTTTAACCAGTTATGCAAAGAGTGTGTCAGAGGCCGAACAAGAAATGGAGGAGCTTGTAGCTGAAATTCAGTCAAGAGTGGGACCATTTTTATATGGCTGGAATGAGGAATCCCTGGAGCAGGTGGCTGTGAACAAGCTTCAGGTTAAAGGATACACTGTTGCCTTTGCCGAAAGCTGTACGGGAGGCTTACTAAGTTCCTTTATTACTCGAGCTGAGGGAGCCTCTAAGGTTTTTCAAGGCTCAGTGGTATGTTATTCAAATGAGATTAAGAATCGTCAGTTAAATGTTCCGCAGATCGTTTTAGATAAAGAGGGAGCGGTGAGCGAGAAGACAGCTTCCATTATGGCTCAGGAAATCCGCAAGCTTTATCATTCTGATGTTGGGATTTCTATTACTGGAGTAGCGGGACCTACGACACAGGAAGATAAGCCAATTGGCCTAGTTTTTGTAGGCTTTGCTTTGCCAGATCGTACCTTTGTAAAAGAGCTACGTTTGGGAGGACAAAGGGACTCTATTCAGATTCGTGCAGCCAAACAAGCGTTGTACACCCTTATTCGTGAACTAGATAGCGAACAGTAGTAATGGATTTATGTCGGTCATTTCCCTTAATAAAGAAGGTCTTGAGGAAGAAACGCCCTTGAAGATACGTGGCGTTGATACAGGAAAAGAAAGATAGAAGGTGGAACAGAATATATGTCTAATTTTACAGATTTCAACTTACAGCAGCAGGTTATTAAAGCGATTAATGATATGGGCTTTGAAGAGCCATCTCCAATTCAGGAAACATGTATTCCTGCTATTTTAGAAGGAGGAGATGTTGTTGGCCAAGCGCAAACAGGGACAGGAAAAACAGCAGCATTTGGTATTCCCGTAATTGAAAAAACGACTCACTCTTCTAAAGTACAGGCGTTAATCCTTACTCCAACTAGGGAGCTTGCTATTCAAGTATCTGGTGAGCTTAAGAAAATTGCTAAATATAAAAGAACGCGTACACTGCCTATCTATGGAGGACAATCCATTGGCCACCAAATCAGGGCGTTAAAGCAGGGAGTGCACGTGGTCATTGGAACACCTGGACGTGTTTTAGATCATATCCGTAGACGGACACTTGATTTAAGTGATGTCAAAATGCTTGTCCTAGATGAAGCGGATGAAATGCTAGACATGGGCTTCATTGATGATATCGAAATGATATTGAAGCAGGTCAATCGTGAGAGACAAACATTATTATTCTCTGCAACAATGCCTCCAGAAATTAAAAAGCTATCACATCGTTATATGCAAGAGCCGAAGTATGTTTCTATTAGCCATAATGAAGTTGTTGCTCCATTAATTGATCAGTTTTACTATAAGGTTTTAGAACGGAATAAACTAGAAAGCCTTTGCCGTGTATTAGATAGTCAGGAAATTGATTTAGGGATTATTTTCTGTCGGACAAAGCGTGGTGTTGATGAACTATCTGAGCACTTGCAAGCTCGAGGCTATTTAACAGATGGTTTACATGGAGATCTTTCCCAAGCACAGCGGGATAAAGTGATGAAGGCGTTTAGAGATTCAACGATTGAGTTCTTAATTGCTACAGATGTAGCAGCTAGAGGAATAGATGTTGAAAATGTCTCTCACGTTATTAACTATGATATTCCTCAGGATCCGGAAAGCTACGTTCATCGGATTGGGAGAACAGGACGTGCAGGTCGTAAAGGTTTAGCGATTACACTGGTTACTCCAAGAGAGATGACACATTTGCGTTCAATTGAAAACAAGATTAATCATCCTTTGCAGCCTAGAGATTTACCTAGCCTTGAAGAGATTACCGGAAAACAGCAGGAAAATTGGAAGCGCCAGATTGTTGAGCAGCTTCAGAATAATGAACATTATGATTTGTTCGAGCAAATGCTAGATGAATTGACAGATGAGCATGAGCCACGTCAAATTGCTAAGGCTTTAATGTCTATGGTCTTTAGTCAGCACCTTCCGGCAAGTGATGAGGATGTGTATGACTTCGGTGAAACGGGAGCCTCTAAAGGTATGGTTCGTTTCTTTATGAATGTTGGTCGCAATATTAACATGAATCCAAAGAGCCTTGCTGAAGAAATCTCAGACTTAGTCGGAATCTCTGGAAAGTTAATTGGTCGGATTGATATCTTTGAGAAGTTTACCTTTATTGAGATTCCTGAGGATGTAGCTCCATTTGTCTATGAAGCATTAAAGCATTCCAGAATTCATGGGGCACGAGTGAAAATGGAGCCTGCGAAGCCTAGGCCTCCAAGAGAAAGACGGGAATATACACCGGCTTCGAAAAAAAGAGAATAAATGTTCGTAAAATCTATTGGCAAACGATAAAAAAAAGAGTATGATAAGAGTATGTTAAAGCGAAGTGCTTGAACGTACTCTTATTCTTTTTAGCAACATGATGTTTAAGAGATAAGTGGATATAGTGTGTAGCTTCAAGCAGAAATGCTGTTAAAAATAGCTGTAAAAAATAAAAAGAATCTTAATTTAAGGAGAGTTGTCACATGTCAGATCGTCGTGCTGCGTTAGATATGGCGTTACGTCAAATCGAAAAACAATTTGGAAAAGGCTCTATTATGAAAATGGGAGAGCAAATTGATAACCTTCAAGTCCCTACAATGTCTAGTGGAGCTTTAGCGCTGGATATTGCTTTAGGGGTAGGTGGATATCCACGAGGTCGTGTTGTGGAAATCTATGGACCTGAATCCTCAGGTAAAACGACTGTTGCTTTACATGCTATTGCAGAGGTTCAACGTAACGGAGGACAGGCTGCTTTTATAGATGCTGAGCATGCTCTTGACCCGGTCTATGCTAGAAAGCTAGGAGTTAACATTGATGAGCTTCTATTATCTCAACCTGATACAGGAGAGCAAGCGCTAGAGATTGCAGAGGCTCTTGTGCGAAGTGGTGCTGTTGATATCATTATTATTGACTCAGTAGCTGCTCTTGTCCCTAAGGCAGAGATTGAGGGAGAAATGGGTGACTCCCACGTTGGTCTTCAAGCAAGGCTAATGTCACAGGCACTACGTAAGCTTTCAGGTGCTATTAATAAATCCAAAACGATTGCTGTATTCATCAACCAAATCCGTGAAAAGGTTGGCGTGATGTTCGGGAATCCTGAAACAACTCCAGGTGGACGTGCCCTAAAGTTCTACGCTAGTGTTCGCTTAGAGGTACGCCGTGCAGAAACTATTAAACAAGGCAATGATATGATAGGAAATAAAACAAAAATTAAAGTTGTAAAGAACAAGGTGGCTCCTCCGTTTAAGCAAGCTGAGGTAGACATTGTATACGGTGAAGGGATTTCTCGTGAGGGTAGCATTATCGATATCGGTTCAGAGTTGGATATTGTACAAAAAAGCGGAGCGTGGTATGCGTATAACGACCAGCGCTTAGGCCAAGGTCGTGAAAATGCAAAGCAGTTCCTTAAAGAAAATCCTGAAGTTTGCTTAACGATTGAGAATAGGATTAGAGAGCACTATGATTTAAATCAGTCTGGAACAGCTCCAGCTGAGACAGGGCAGGACCCAGATGAATTGGTTTTAGATTTGGAATAGGATATACTTATACTTAGCTACTATCCCGCTTAATATTAAGCGGGATTTTTTACAGTCTAAGAATTTATAAAATTTGATACAATGATTTCTTCAAATTTTATAAATTCTGGCTGCATGTAAAAGCTTCCTCTAATGATGGATTAGACGACTTCCTCGAGAAGGCTTCGATAGAAGCTTTTCTTACAGTTAGTGAGCACAGATTAGAGCAAGAAATCGGGATAGAAGGTAACAATATATAGCTCTGGACAAATTAAGAGTCAAGGGCGTAAGGAAGGAGAAGCACGGACGCATGTGTATGGAGCAGGAGCATAACCCTAAACAAACAGGAACCATTTCTAAAATTGAAGTCCAAAAAAAGAATAAACAACGCTATAACATCTACATAGACGGAGACTATGCTTTTGCCGTACATGAAGACATTCTCATTTCTCAGAGATTACAAAAAGGGAAAGAGATTACAGCCAGTGAACTAGATGTGATTACAGCAGAAGAGCAGTATAAGAAGGCTGAAAGAGCTGCTTATCACTATCTAAGCTATCGTCCAAGAACAAGGAAAGAAATCAAAGATTCTCTATTGAGAAAGGATGTTGAAGCTGGGATTGTAGAGCAGATTTTGGATAAGCTTGAGACGGAAGGATATATCAACGATTTGGACTTTGCTTTACGCTGGGTTTCTGAGCGTATACAGCTGAAGCTGAAAGGACCACTCGTATTAAAAGAAGAGCTAAGGCAAAAAGGAATCTCCTCTAGGGATATAGCCGAAGCGTTAGGACAGCTTGAATATGAGGAGCAAGTTGACGCCTGTATGAGGCTTGCTGAAAAAAAGTGGGATCAGGTGAAGAAAAGATACACTGAAAAAAGAGAACAGAAGCATAAACTCATGATGTATTTGCAGAGAAGAGGTTTTTCCTTTGAGGTTATTCAGCCTGTTATACAAAGACTGGAAGAGTCTTGACAGCGTTATAGGACAACCTTTACAATTAAGGAGTACGTTTATCTTAATATTGAAAGCTTAAATTGTTCATATGGCTTGACTTTATGTTCGTATATGATACGTCAATGTTGTATATGTACGTCAACTGAACAAATGGTTTGAAGAAAGACTTATTTACAAATGAGTTAGGCAGAAACGAACCTATTTACCCAACATTATAGCAAGAGGAGGTGAAGAGAGTGAACGAGATTGTACTACCACTACTTCCTTTCATCCTCATTTTGCTAGCTCTTGCAACTGTCGCTGCAGGTGTTGGATACTTTGTCCGTAAATCTATAGCGGAAGCTAAAATTTCAAGTGCGGAAGAAGCCGCTGCTCAAATTCGAGATCAAGCAAGAAAAGACGTCGAAGCGTTACGCAAGGAAACGCTTCTTGAAGCGAAAGAAGAGGTGCATAGACTCCGTACTGAAGCAGAGCGAGAAATTCGCGATAGAAGGAACGAAATTCAACGACAAGAGAAGCGTTTGATTTCAAAGGAAGAAACTCTTGATCGAAAAATGGAGTCTCTGGAAAGCAAAGATGAATCCCTTAACCAAAAACAACGACATATTGAAGAGATTGAAAGCAAAGTAGAGGAGTTGTATAAAGCTCAACAAGATGAATTAGAGCGTATTTCAAACCTTACAACGGAAGAAGCAAAACAGACAATTTTGTCTAGTGTAGAAGCAGAAGTTCGCCATGAAACAGCGTTAATGATAAAGGATTATGAATTAAGGGCTAAGGAAGAAGCGGATAAGAAGGCCCGTGAGATTATTTCTTTAGCGATTCAGCGCTGTGCTGCAGATCATGTGGCAGAAAGTACAGTTTCTGTAGTCGCTCTACCAAACGATGAAATGAAGGGGCGGATTATCGGAAGAGAAGGTCGAAACATTAGAGCACTCGAAACTCTGACAGGAATCGACTTGATCATTGATGATACTCCTGAGGCTGTTATTCTTTCAGGCTTTGATCCTATTCGACGTGAAATTGCTAAAACAGCTTTAGAAAAGCTTGTAGCTGATGGACGTATTCACCCAGCTAGAATTGAAGAAATGGTGGAGAAGTCTAGAAGAGAAGTCGATGAAAGAATTCGAGAGTTTGGAGAACAAGCTACATTTGAAACGGGTGTACATGGCTTACATCCTGATTTAATTAAGATTTTAGGTCGTTTGAAGTTTAGAACGAGTTATGGTCAGAATGTATTAAAGCATTCTATGGAAGTAGCCTACTTAGCGGGCTTGATGGCTGCTGAACTGGGTGAGGATGTAACTTTAGCTAAGCGAGCTGGTCTTCTTCATGATATTGGTAAAGCTATTGATCATGAAGTGGAAGGAAGCCATGTTGAAATTGGTATTGAGCTTGCGAAGAAGTATAAGGAGCATCCGATTGTGATTAATAGTATTGCTTCACACCACGGTGATTTTGAAGCTACATCTGTTATCTCCTTGTTAGTTGGAGCAGCTGATGCTCTATCGGCAGCTAGACCGGGAGCAAGAAGAGAGACACTTGAAACGTATATTAAACGACTTGAGAAGTTAGAAGAAATCTCAGAATCCTTTGATGGTGTTGAGAAATCATTCGCTATTCAAGCTGGTCGAGAAATTCGGATTATGGTTAAACCTGATTTAATTGATGATGCTGAATCATATCGTCTAGCTCGTGATATCACGAAAAAAATTGAAGCTGAGCTTGATTACCCAGGTCATATCAAGGTAACGGTGATTAGGGAAACAAGAGCGGTTGAGTATGCAAAATAAGGGGAATTTACACTTTTATAAGTAAAGTTGAATTTTACCGATATGTTTGAAAGCAAAGGTGCTCTAAGGAGCGCCTTTTTTTTACAGATAAGAAAGTATAAATTTGATACCATGTTTTCTTCAAATTTTATACTTTCTGACGGCAAGACATAGGACGACTTGCAACTTTAGTTGCTTAGCGTCACTTGCTGCACTTTGTGTGAAAGCTTCCTCTAATGATGGACTAGACAACTTCTTCGAAAGGCTTCGATAGAAGCTTTTCTTATATTAGGGCAAACTATGCTAAAATAGAGATAGACAGGAGGAAAGAAATGGACATATTATTTATTGGAGATGTGGTAGGTTCTCCAGGTCGAGAGATGATTGAAACGTATCTTCCAAAGCTAAAAGCTAAATATAGACCGGGAATCGTTATATTAAATGGTGAAAATGCAGCAGCAGGTAAAGGAATAACAGATAAGATTGCAAAATCATTTTTTGAACAAGGGGTTCAGGTCATTACACTTGGAAATCATACATGGGACAAGAAGGATATCGGTCCTTACCTTGATGGCACATCCCCCATCATTAGACCAGCTAATTTTCCTGAAGGTGCTCCAGGAAGAGGTTATACGCTTGTACAAATTAATCAACATAAGGTAGCTGTCATTAATTTGCAAGGTAGAACCTTTCTTACACCAATTGATTGTCCTTTTAAGAAGGCAGATCAAATTTTAGAGGAAATTCAAAAGGAAGCCAATCTTATATTTGTAGACTTCCATGCCGAAGCTACAAGTGAAAAGGAAGCGATGGGTTGGTATTTAGACGGGAGAGTTACAGCAGTGGTTGGGACACATACGCATGTTCAAACAGCCGATGAACGGATCCTTCCTAATGGAACGGCTTATCTGACTGATGTTGGAATGACAGGACCACGTAACGGTATCCTGGGGATGGAGAGGGAAGCGGTACTCTATCGCTTTTTAACAGCATTACCTTCAAGGTTCGAAGTAGCTACTGAAGGCTCAGCTCAGCTTAATGCGGTTCTGATTTCCACTGATCCCCAGATAGGGACAGCCAAAAAAATACAAAGGATTCGAATAGATGAGAACCACCCTTTTTATGAATAGCCTATAATATGTTGAATTTTGCGAATCTTTTTGTTTATTAGGAGGAATTTTATTTCCATCTAGCGAATATAGTTAGAGTGGTAACAATCATAAATCAAGGAGGTTCAAATTCATGGAGGTATTAAAAGTTTCAGCAAAGTCCAATCCTAACTCTGTAGCTGGTGCACTTGCGGGAGTGCTGCGGGAGCGTGGCGCTGCTGAAATCCAAGCGATTGGAGCGGGTGCGCTCAATCAAGCTGTAAAAGCTGTAGCTATTGCAAGAGGATTTGTAGCACCCAGTGGTGTTGACCTCATTTGTATCCCTGCCTTCACCGATATCCTCATTGAGGGTGAGGAAAGAACGGCAATAAAATTGATTGTGGAACCACGCTAAATCAACATTCATATAGGAACCTGTTTGCTTAAACGCAGACAGGTTTTCTGTTTTTACAGCTACCTTGTCAACTTAATGTATGATACCCTTGTTATAGGATACTTTTATAAGGAGAATGTTTACATTCTCGGCTGACGGGAAGGGTGAAGAGTAAATGGACATTTTTGATGGACATTGTGATGTTTTATATAAAATGTGGAAGCTAAGAGATCGAAAGCTGTTTTATCAGAATGGTGATTCCTTACAAGCTTCATTTGCTAGGCTTAAAGAAGGCGGAGTTAAGGTGCAAACGATGGCTGTTTATGTTCCTCCAGATGTGCCTAAGGAGCAAAGACATTATATCGCTCTAGAAATGATTGATATTCTGCATACAGAAGTTTTATCGTCTACTCATAAGGTTGAACTTCTCACCTCTGCCTCTCAGTTAGACTTCATTAACGAAAATGATGATACCCTCTATATTCTATTATCTCTTGAAGGAGCTGACGCTCTACAGGGTGATTTGATGTATCTTAGAACGTATTATCAGCTTGGTTTAAGAAGTGTTGGGTTAACGTGGAATTTTAGAAATGAAGCAGCAGATGGAGTTTTAGAAAGAAATCCAGCAGGACTATCTACTTTTGGGCTTGAATTGCTACGAGAAATGAATGAGTTTAAGATTTCCATAGATATCTCCCACTTATCTGAGCAAGGATTTTGGGATTGCATAGAATATTCCAAGCAACCTCTTAGTGCTTCTCATTGTAATGCCCGTGCTTTGTTTAATCATCCAAGAAATTTGTATGATAAGCAGATCGAGGCAATGTTTGCTCAGAAAGGTTTGATTGGGATTAACTTTGTCCCTCAATTTTATAACGAAACTGGTACTGACGTTAGCGTCAAGGATGTATTAAAGCAGGTAGACTATATGCTTACCCTTGGTGGAGAAGATTATATTGGCTTTGGCTCAGACTTTGATGGGATTAGTAAAACCATCCATGGTCTAGAGAATGCCTCAAAGATGGCTGATTTTGCTAACATTCTACTGCAGCATTACTCAGCTTCGATTGTACAGAAGCTTCTCATGGATAATTGGAAAAACTATTATAAGCGACTATGGAACGAAGTCTAAATGATGGTGTAAAAAAGTCGGTGTAAAAATATGTCGAAAATCGACGATAGGGGTTGCTTTTTCACCATATTAGGACTACAATTGTAAAAGTTTAAAGTATCTAAAAAAATTATGAATTTTTTATGTAGATGTTGCTTAAATTCAATAGTGGACTTTTAAAGGAGTGGAGTATATGATCAATCAACTTTCATGGAAAGTTGGAGGACAACAGGGTGAAGGAATCGAAAGTACAGGAGAAATTTTCGCGATTGCTTTAAATCGCTTAGGGTATCATCTTTATGGCTACCGTCACTTTTCTTCTAGGATTAAAGGAGGACATACGAATAATAAGATTCGTGTAAGTACGTTTGCCTCTCGTTCTATTTCTGATGATCTTGATGTCCTAGTTGCTTTTGATCAGGAAACCATTGATGTTAATATTCATGAGCTTTCTGATCACGGTGTTGTCATCGCTGATAGTAAATTTGACCCTGTTTTACCTGAGGGAGCTAAAGGACGTTTATTTTCTGTGCCTTTTACTGAAATCGCTGACAATCTAGGAACTTCCCTAATGAAAAACATGGTTGCTGTAGGAGCTTCAAGTGCAGCACTTGGGATGGATCCTAAGCCGTTTCAGAATGTAGTTGCTGAGATTTTTGCTAAAAAGGGACAAAAAATTATAGATATGAACGTGGAAGCGATTGCTAAAGGTGCTGAGTACTTTACTGAGCAGGCTGGTGGAAAGATTGAAGCCCTTCAGCTTGAAGAAGCAGATGGTAAGAAAAGAATGTTCATGATCGGAAATGACGCGATTGCTTTGGGTGCGCTTGCAGCAGGGTGTCGCTTTATGCCTGCTTACCCGATAACTCCAGCATCTGAAATTATGGAATATTTGATTAAGAAGCTTCCAGAGCTAGGTGGTACGGTTATCCAAACAGAGGATGAAATTTCTGCTGTAACGATGGCTATAGGCTCCAACTATGCAGGTGCTAGAGCTCTAACTGCTTCTGCCGGACCTGGTTTAGCTCTTATGACTGAGGCTATTGGTCTTGCTGGTATTACAGAAACGCCAATTGTTATTGTGGACACTCAACGTGGTGGACCAAGTACAGGTCTTCCTACAAAGCAGGAGCAAGGGGATATGAACTCATTAATATATGGTTCTCCTGGTGAAATTCCTAAGATTGTTCTTACTCCAAGCACGGTTGAAGATTGCTTCTATGATACTATTGAAGCGTTTAACCTAGCTGATGAGTATCAATGTCCAGTTATTATTGCGACTGATCTTGCTCTATCACTTGGTAAACAGTCTGTAGATCCACTTGATTATAGTAAAATTGAAATTCGTCGTGGTAAGCTGCTTAGTGAGGTACCAGAGCACGAAGAAGAGTTATTTAAGCGTTATGAAGTGACAGAGGATGGTATTTCTCCTCGTGTTATTCCTTCACAAAAGAATGGTATCCACCATGTTACTGGTGTTGAGCATAATGAAGTAGGACGTCCGTCGGAAGACCCTATTAACAGAAAAAATCAAATGGACAAGCGCCTAAGAAAGCTAAACAGCTTAAAGTTTCAGGAAGCTGTAAGAGTAAATGGGGAAAATGAAAATCCAGATGTATTGATTATCGGTGTCGGTGCAACAACTGGTACAATTAATGAAGCAAAAGGGCGTCTTGAGGCGGATGGCATTAAAGTCAATCATGCTCATGTACGCATTATTCTTCCTTTCCCAAGTGAAGAGCTAAAGCCATTAGTGGATGCTGCTAAAACAGTTATTGTAGTAGAAAATAATGCAAGTGGTCAATTAGCAGACCTTGTTAAGCTACATGTTGGTGGAGCAGATAAGATCAAAAATATGCTGAAATATGATGGAAATCCATTTTTACCATACGAAATTCATGAAAAAGTAAAGGAGCTGATCTAGATGGCTACTTTTAAGGATTTTAGAAATAAAGTTAAGCCAAACTGGTGCCCAGGCTGTGGTGACTTCTCTGTTCAGGCTGCCATTCAACGTGCTTCTGCTAATGTTGGACTAGAGCCTGAGGATCTTGCTGTAGTTTCTGGAATAGGATGTTCAGGTCGTATTTCTGGATATATTAATGCCTATGGTTTCCATGGTATCCACGGAAGAGCATTGCCAATCGCTCAAGGTGTGAAAATGGCAAATCGTGAATTAACGGTTATCGCCTCTGGTGGAGACGGAGATGGTTTTGCTATCGGAATGGGTCATACGGTCCATGCTATTCGTCGTAATATTGATGTAACATACATCGTTATGGATAATCAGATTTATGGATTAACAAAGGGGCAAACATCACCTCGTTCGGAGGTTGGTTTTAAGACGAAAAGTACTCCAGGTGGATCTATTGAATCAGCATTAGGCGTTATGGAGCTAGCTCTAACGGCTGGTGGAACGTTTGTTGCTCAAAGCTTTTCAAGTGACTTGAAGGGCTTAACAGCTTTAATTGAGCAAGGAATTCAGCACAAAGGCTTCTCTTTAATCAACGTATACAGCCCTTGTGTAACGTTCAACAAAATTAACACGTATGACTGGTTCAAAGAAAATATTACTGAGCTTTCTTCTATTGAAGGATATGATCCAAGCAACCGTATGATGGCTATGCAAACGCTAATGGAACACAATGGTTTAGTTACAGGCTTGATTTATCAAAACACGGAAAAGAAATCCTACGAGGATATGGTTCCAGGCTTCAAGCCAGAAGGACTTGTAAACCAATCTCTTGAGATTTCTGAGGATCATTTCTCCAAGCTTTGTAGTGAATTTATGTAAAATATAGATAGACACGTCGATCGTGCTATTGAAATATAACTTCTGTAGAGGGTCTGCCGCAGGTTTTCAAATGGATGCGACAGTTCTTGTCAAAAGACGTTTCTAAACCACATAATTGGTATTAGAAGCGTCTTTTTATATCTTGAATTACTAGGTTGTGAAACAAAGAGAATAAGGGGCTGAGTAAATGATTAAGTATCCGCTTTTGACACAAGGGGCAGCTATTGGTGTGACTTCGCCGTCTTCTGGAGTAAATGATGAACTGCACGACTTACTTTACCTTTCCTTTAAAAGTTTAGAAAGTAAAGGCTACACAATTAATTCAGGACAAACTATATGGACGCAACACAAAGCAAAGTCTGCACCAGCCATAATAAGAGCAAATGAATTTAATAAAATGATGACTGATGAACAGATTGATATCATCATTCCCCCATGGGGAGGTGAGCTATTAATCGAGATTCTTGAACATCTAGATCTTGAGCGATACCAACCAAAATGGGTTTTGGGTTATTCAGATACAAGTGTTTTACTACTAGCCATTACATTAAACACAGGCATTGCTACAGCTCATGGAACAAATTTAATTGATTTGCGAGGTGAATATTCAGATTCTACAACGGAAATTTGGCAATCTGTTTTATCGACTAAAGCAGGTAAATCTATCGTACAATATTCCTCGGAAAAGTTTCAAAAGCAGTGGAACCATTCTGATCCTTCACCATGTGTTTTTCACTTAACAGAGGAGACAAAATGGAAGACTGTTACCAATACTAAGGTTAGAGCACAAGGTCGTTTACTTGGTGGATGTATTGATGTAATTAGACATTTAATTGGTACACCATACGGTGACGTAAAGCATTTCCAACAACAGTATATTAATAATGAGCCATTCATTTGGTATATAGAAAATTGTCAGCTATCGACCACTGAATTACGCCGATCTCTAGTTCAGATGAAATTAGCGGGATGGTTTGATCATTGTTCTTGTCTTCTATTTGGAAGAAGTGACGGGAATAGAGCTATTGATCAATATACCGTTGAGGATATTTACAAGGAGCTCTACGAAGAATTAAAGATTCCAGTAGTCTATGATATTGATTGCGGACATGTACCACCTCAAATCACATTCATCAACGGAGCACATGCTGAGATTGAAGTAGAAGAGGGAAGAGGGATTGTCAAGCAGCTTTTTATCTAAGACTTCAAAAGCTATAGGGATAAATACATGTTAGTCGGTTTAAAAGCAGAAATTAAATAATGCTTGAACCTTACGTAACGTCATCTTTTATAATGGATTGAAAGCTGACATAACGTAAGGAAAGGAAATGAAGATATAATGAATATAATTATAAAATCATTAATTTTTAATAAACAGGTTCGTTTATATTTTGTCGATAATACAGCGTTGATTAAAGAGATCTTAGCGCTAAACCAGATCAAGAGTAAGCTGTTCAATTTGGCTCTTGGAAAAACGGTTTCAGGGCTTAGTCTGCTTTCTGCAACGATGAAAGGAGAGCAAAGGCTAAGTGCTACAATAACGATGAGCAACCCACGTTATCAGATTTTTGCTGATGTTGAGGCAAATGGTAATGTGAGAGGTTACGTTAGTAAAAGCGTACTAGAAGGAAACATCGAGGCTGTCACCCTTTCAGAGCTTATTGGAGACAAAGCAGCTATCCGAGTCATTAAAGGATTTAAAATGAATCAATTTACAGGGATTACGGATATGCCATACAAAACCCTTGACGAGGATATTTCCCATTACTTTAAGCAAAGTGATCAAATAGAGACTATCATTAAAACAAATATTGAATTTGATGAAAATCACCGACTTTTATCCAGCTACGCTATGTATGCACAATTACTCCCAGGTGCTCCTCAGCATTTACTAATGCCTATCAAAGAAAAGCTGAATATGAGCTCAGTATTCTTTAATGACATTCGATATATGTGCACCCAACAGATTGAGGATACGTTAAATGAGATGTTTTCTGATGCTCAGCTTATAGGCTGTCAACACCTGCAATTTTTCTGTGTTTGCTCTAAAGAAATGTTCTATGGTTTACTTTATTCAATAGATCGGAAGAATTTAGAGAAATCTATTCGGGCAGAGCAGTCGGTTAACTCAACTTGTCATGTTTGCGGGAGAAGCTATGTTTTCTCTCCTTCTGAGATTCAAGCTTTTCTTGAAAGAGGTGAAATAATTGAATAGTCAGTGGAAGGTTGGAGAATTAGCGGACCTTACAGGACTCTCCATCCGTACGTTGAGATATTATGATCAAATTGGGCTGTTCACGCCATCTAAATATACAGATGCTGGCCATCGTCGGTACACACATAATGATTTGGAAAAGCTTCATCAAATCCTTGTCCTAAAACAAATGGGCTTATCCTTAGATAATATTCAAGAGCTGATAAAACGGGATAAAAAACAATCGGTAATGGATGTCATCGAAACACAAATGAAGCGTGTCCAATCCGAGATTGAAGAGCAAGAACATTTGCTTAGACAATTAAAATCTATCAAAAATGAGCTTTCTCATAATAAAGTAGTTTCTGTTAAGGAGCTTACCTCGCTGTTTGAGCTAATGAAATTGAACCGCTCTAAATACTTTACAGAGGAACAGCTTGATGAATTAAAAGCTTTTTATGAGAGCTTAGAGAAAGATGCCATGGGAGACTTTGAGAAAGAATTTACTCAGCTTCTGTTCCAATTAAGAGAGAATAAAGACCAGGGAATCCCCCCGAGTCATCCTACAGTAAAAGAGTTAGCCTTGAGGTGGAAGAAGATAACTTATTCAACATTAGAAGGTAATCCGGAATTAATAAAAAGTGTAGAAGCCTTTTATGCGGAGAATCCTGATGTGGCTATGGGTCAAGGAATTGATGCTGATTTATATGCCTATATTCAGAAAGCCTTATAGACCTTATAGGATTATTGAAAGGGTTAGTAGAATACCCAAGTTCAAGTCCACTAGCCCTTATTATATTAAGGGAGCTTATTTCTCATAAAGATAGTTAATAATAATTTGGGAATCAGAGAGCATAATAGTAGCAAAGAAGAAGAGCTGATCAATCAGCTTTTTTAACGTTTAAAAAGTATAAAATTTATACCATGTTTTCTTCAAATTTTATACTTTCTGAGGGCAGGACATAGGACGTGATAAAAGTCATATTATTTGTTCATTCGGCATGGACATCTTATTTACTCTTCTATTATAAAGGTGCTATAATGTTATAAAATCAATACTTTACACTGATTTAATAACTGAGAGGAGAGTTCACCTTGAACGGAAAGATGAAAGCAATTGTAAAGCATCGCGAGGGATTTGGTGCAGAATTACAGATGGTAGATATACCAAAAATCAAACCAAATGAAGCGTTAATTAAGGTAAAAGCTACGTCTATTTGTGGGACGGATGTTCATATTTATACATGGGATGCATGGTCTGCTAGTCGAGTTAAAACCCCGTATGTCTTTGGTCATGAATTTGCTGGTGAGGTTGTAGAGGTAGGGAGTCAGGTGACTAATGTTCAGGCTGGAGATCATGTCTCTGCTGAAACACATATTATCTGTGGAGAATGTCCCCAATGTCTAACAGGTCAATATCATATTTGTCGTGAAACACAAATAATTGGAGTGGACACGCAGGGGTGCTTTGCTGAATATGTTGCTCTACCAGCTACTAACCTGTGGAAGAATGATAAGGAGCTTCCTTTCGAAATCGCTTCTGTCCAAGAACCAATGGGGAATGCTGTACAAACCGCCTTGTCAGGTCCGATTGTGGGTAAAACAGTAGCTGTGATTGGTTGTGGACCAATAGGCTTGATGGCAGTAGCGGTAGCGAAGGCTTCAGGAGCTTCCGAGGTCTATGCTATAGATATTAATGAGTATCGTTTGGACATTGCTTCTAAAATTGGAGCTACAGCTACCATTAATTCTGGGAAAGAAAATCCAGTGGAGAGAGCAAAACAACTTACGCAGGGAAATGGTGTAGACGTTATATTAGAAATGTCTGGGCACCCTATGGCTATTGACCAAGGATTTAAAATGGTGACGAATGGCGGGCGTGTGTCTATGCTAGGCTTACCAACTCAAAAGGTCGAGCTTGATATCACTAATGACATCGTATTTAAAGGTATTCAAGTGCATGGTATAACAGGTAGAAAAATGTTTGAAACGTGGTTCCAAACGTCAGGCCTTTTAAAAACGGGTGCCATTGATATGAATTCAATTATTACACATACATTTAGCTTAGAGGAGTTTGAAAAAGGATTTGATTTGATGATTAAGGGACAGTCAGGTAAAATTGTATTGATTCCTTAATAAATGGTGTGATTGGAACGAATGTTTTACTGAATAACATTGAAAATCCAATTAGATAAAGGAGGCTACAAAAATGAAGGGCTTTGAATATTTAGAGCAGGAACTACAAGAAATGAAAAATAAGGGGTTGTATCGTTCTTTAACGGACATCCAAGGTGAGCAGGGGGCTACTGTTCAAATAAACGGGAAGGAATTAATTCAGCTATCGTCCAATAACTACTTAGGTCTTACTACACACCCTCGTTTGCGTAAAGCGGCTATAGAAGCTGTTGAAAAGTATGGTGCCGGAACAGGATCTGTTAGAACAATTGCTGGAACATTCTCTATGCATGAAGAGTATGAGCGTAGGCTTGCTGAGTTTAAGCATACAGAAGCAGCTTTGGTGTTTCAGTCTGGCTTCACGGCTAACGTTGGAGTTCTTTCCTCCCTTTTAACGGATCAAGATGTAGTAATCAGTGATGAGCTTAATCATGCTTCTATCATTGATGGGATTCGTTTGACAAAGGCTGGGCGAAAAATTTATAAGCACAATGACATGGCAGATCTTGAGCAAGCTCTAAAAGAAACACAGGAGTATCGCAAACGCTTAGTGGTAACAGACGGAGTATTTAGTATGGACGGTGATATTGCTTTACTTCCAGAGATTGTAGAATTAGCTGAAAAATACGACGCCCTAGTCATGGTAGATGATGCTCATGCTAGTGGAGTGCTCGGTGCTAATGGTCGTGGAACAGTCGATCATTTTGGTTTACATGGACGTGTACATATTCAAGTGGGCACCCTAAGTAAAGCTATCGGTGTGTTAGGAGGATATGTGGCAAGTACTAAAGCTGTACGTGATTATCTTATCCATAAAGCTCGGCCATTCCTATTTAGTACGTCACACCCACCGGCTGTAACAGCTGCTTGTGACGCTGCACTCGATGTCCTGCTTGAAGAGCCTGAACTAATTGAAAAGCTGTGGGACAACACAAAGTTCTTTAAAAAAGGCTTGGAGGAGCTGGGCTTTGACACAGGTCGTAGTGATACGCCAATTACACCGGTTATCATTGGAGATGAAGCGGCTTGTATGAAATTTGCAGATGAACTCATCCAAGAGGGCGTATATGCTCAAGGAATTGCTTTTCCTACAGTAGCCAAAGGGAAAGCAAGAATACGTACAATTGTATCTGCTGTACATAGTAGAGAACAGTTAGAAAAGGCATTATTTTCCTTTGGCAAAGTAGGTAAGAAATTAAGTATTCTAGGCTAAAAGTGTTGATAATACTAGGTTTATATCTATAAATGACCCTGTGACAATCATGTGAACGTCTTGTCGACTTAGGCTTGGTTATGCTATTCTATGTATGTACTGACTTCGAATTTGGTATAATTAGAAAGAACAATTGTACCAATTTGTTTTTTTTTGTGTTCTATCTACCTTGACCGCTTTTGAATTTTTACACTGACGGAGAATGAGAAACTGGCAATGAGCATGTTGCACCGCTGAAAAGTATACAACATAGAAGCCACACTTAGAGGATTCGGAGTAGAACTTTTCTTGCAGCAGATTTTAAGCCTATGAAAGCTGTTAGTCTTAAAATTTGGTTTGGATTTGGTAGAAGATATCAACAGAGAAAGTGGGGTTTATGTGTAATGAGTCATTGGCCATTTGTGAAACGCTTACTTCCAATAGTAGCGTTGGCTTTGCTACTTGCTGGATGTGGGGCTCCAGAACTTTCTGCCCTGAATCCAAGTGGAGCAGTAGCTGAAAAGCAATTATCTTTGATTATCTTGAGTATTTCCATTATGGTCTTGGTTTTTGTCGTGGTAGCGATTATCTTCACTTATGTTGTTATTCGTTATCGTGAACGTCCAGGACAGGAAAAAGAAATTCCAGTACAGGTGGAAGGGAACCACAAGCTAGAGATTATCTGGACTGTTATTCCTATTCTACTCCTTATCGTACTCGCCGTGCCAACGGTTATGACGACGTTTTCTTTAGCTGAAGAGGCACCGGAAGATGCGTTCTGGGTTGACGTAACCGCTCATCAATACTGGTGGAACTTTGAGTATCCTGACACTAATATTGTTACGGCACAGGAGCTTGTGATTCCAACTGGTGAAAGAGTGTACATTAACTTAGAATCAGCTGATGTTATTCACTCCTTCTGGGTACCTGCATTAGCTGGTAAAATGGACACCAATCCTGACAATACGAACAAAATGTATATTGAAACGGACACGCCTGGTATTTATGACGGACGTTGTGCAGAGCTTTGCGGTGAGGCACATGCCCTTATGAATTTCAGAGTGGTAGCCTTAGAGCCTGCCGAGTATAACAACTGGGTAGCAGGAATGCAGAACTTCGATGAGGAAGTTGTTTCAGCTCAAGCTACTGAAGGTCGTGAATTATTTGCTCAAAGCTGTATTGGCTGTCATGCTGTTGATGCCTCTCAGCCTGGCTTAGGTCCTAACCTAGCTGGCTTTGCAGAGCGTGGAACGATTGCAGGATTTTTAGCCAAGTCAAGTGATAACCCTGAGGAAGCTGACGCTAATCTGAAGGCATGGATTAAAGAAGCTCAAGCGGTTAAACCAGGAAATGCTATGCCGAATTTTCTTGATTTAAATGATCAGGAGTTAGATGCAATCGTTGAGTATCTAAATTCATTAACGCTTGACTAATCACAGTAGGAATAGACGTAAAAGGGGGTAGACATTAGTGTCTCAAGTGAAGAAGTATACGGGCGTTATGGATTGGCTAACGACCGTTGATCATAAGAAGATCGGTATATTATACCTCATAGCTGGAACCTTCTTCTTTCTATTAGGTGGGCTGGAGGCTATGCTGATTCGTGTTCAGCTTATGTATCCAGGAATGACTCTTTTAGCTGGAGATATGTATAACCAGGTTCTAACCATGCATGGTACAACCATGATCTTCTTGGCAGCTATGCCACTATTATTTGGTTTTATGAACTTTATAGTACCTTTACAAATTGGTGCTCGTGACGTAGCATTCCCATTTGTTAATGCACTTGGGTTCTGGTTGTTTTTAGCAGGGGGAATTATCTTAAACATTAGCTGGTTTGCTGGAGGAGCTCCTGATGCGGGGTGGACAGCCTATGTTCCACTAGCCAGTGAGTATAGTGGATCGGGAATTGATTTCTATGTGCTTGGTCTACAGGTTTCGGGTATTGGTACTTTAGTTGGGGGAATTAACTTCCTAGTAACGATTATCAATATGCGTGCTCCAGGAATGACATTCATGAGAATGCCACTATTTACGTGGTCATCCTTTGTATCATCTGGACTTATCCTACTTGCATTCCCTGCATTAACTGTAGGTTTAACTTTACTAATGTTTGATCGTGTATTTGGTTCAGTATTCTTTGATGTTTCGGCCGGAGGTAGTGTTATCCTTTGGCAACATATTTTCTGGATCTTTGGACATCCAGAGGTTTACATCTTAATCTTACCTGCGTTCGGTATTATTTCTGAAGCTATTTCTACCTTCAGTAGAAAACGTCTTTTTGGATATACGGCAATGGTATTTGCTACTTTACTTATTGGTTTCCTAGGCTTCATGGTATGGGCTCACCACATGTTTACAGTTGGTTTAGGTCCGGTGGCTAATGCGATATTTGCCGTCCTCACCATGGCGATAGCGGTGCCTACAGGGATTAAAATCTTTAACTGGCTCTTCACGATGTGGGGTGGACAAATTAAATTTACCACAGCTAATCTTTTTGCTGTAGGATTTATCCCATCCTTCGTTATGGGTGGAGTAACAGGGGTTATGTTAAGTGTGCCTCCTGCTGACTATCAGTATCATGATTCCTATTTCGTAGTTGCCCACTTCCACTATGTAATTGTTGGTGGGGTAGCGTTCGGTCTATTCGTAGGAGCGTATTACTGGTGGCCGAAGATCTTCGGAAAAATGCTTAATGAAAAGCTTGGAAAGTGGAATTTCTGGACGTTCTTTATCGGCTTCCACCTGACGTTCTTCCCACAGCATTTCCTTGGATTAATGGGGATGCCTAGACGTTACTTTACGTATATGCCAAATCAAAGCTTAGAATTTGGTAACTGGTTAAGTACAATTGGGGCAATAGGAATGGCAGTTGGTACTATAATCTTTGTTGTGAACATCATAGTTTCTGCAAAAGGACCAAAGGCTCCTGCAGATCCTTGGGATGCACGTACACTTGAATGGTCTATTCCTTCACCACCACCAGAGTATAACTTCAAGCAAACACCTTTGGTTCGTGGAATTGATACTTTATGGCTGGAAAAAATGGCTGGAAACAAAGGGGTTACACCTGCTGAGCCAGTTTCAGATATTCATATGCCATCGCCATCGATAAGTCCATTAATTATGTCCATTGGATTGTTTATCGCTGGTTTAACTTTAGCTATGCAAGCATTACCTTTCTTTGCTGATAATAGAACGCTACTATATATTATTACAGGTATTGGAATAGGGATTACGTTGATTACGATGTTATTCCGTTCTCTATACGATGATCATGGATATCACATTCATGCAGAAGAGCTAGAAGATGGAGATAAGGGGGTAAAAGGCTGATGCACTCAAATGATCTGAAAACCCTTCCTCCTAACCCAGAGCGTGCAACACTGGAAGGTAAAAATAAATTCATGGGCTTTTGGCTTTTCCTTGGTGGAGAAACCGTATTATTCGCTACATTGTTTGGTACATTTTTAGGATTAAGAAACCAAACAGCAGGTGGACCTACTTCTCAGGAAATCTTCCATTTAGACTTAGTTGCAATCATGACAGTTCTTCTCTTAACGAGTAGTTTAACAAGTGTTTTTGCAACGATTGCAATGAAAAATAATCAATTTATGAAGATGCAGGTTTGGTTAGGGATTACTGTTATTTTGGGACTTGCATTCCTTGGAATGGAGATCTATGAGTTTGTTGTTTATGTTTCTGAGTATGGATTAGGCTTTACAACGAGTGCATTTGCTTCTTCTTTCTATGCCCTTGTTGGATTCCACGGAGCTCACGTACTATTTGGTATACTGTGGATTATTACCCTAATGCTACAAGCTACTAAGAAAGGTCTAACAGTAACGACAGCACCTAAGTTTTATGTGGCTGGGTTATATTGGCACTTCGTAGATGTTGTGTGGATCTTCATCTTTACTGTAGTATATTTAATGGGGGTGGTATAACATGCAACCTAACGTAAATCAGGAGACGAACGTTTCTCCAGCGGTAACTAAACGTATCGAGAAAACACATCATTCTCGTGAGGTTAGTCATCATTTATGGACATTTCTTGTTTCTCTTACTTTGACAGCATTTGCTTTTGCTGCCGTTATGCTTGAGATCTTTGATAGTAAGCTTGCTTTAGGTATGTTCCTGCTTATTCTTGCTATCATTCAAGCGATGTTCCAATTGTTTGTGTGGATGCATTTAAATCAGAAGGAGCATTCAATGCCTATCCTGTTTATCTTTTCAGGAGTATTTGTTGCTATTCTGACTGTAGTTGCTTTATCCATTCTTATATTCTGGTAAAGTAAAGCTTAGAGATATAGGCTTTAATATGATAGAGTGGCTGCAATGTACATTGCAGCCCTTCTTCTATTGGTAGACAAGACAACCTCTTGGAATGGGGGCTTCGAGTGAAGCTTTTCTTATTATCGTTATCTTGATATGAAGGGAGGATGGCATTAATGACTTTAAGTTTTCAGTCACAGTTATTTGCTGCAGATGGTTCTCATCATAGTAATACCGTAACTCAGAGCCCTGGCTTCTTTGAATTTTGGAATATCGAGGTTTTTTTGTTCTCTGTGGTAATTATTGGTCTTTACTTTTTATTAGTCGGAAGGTGGAGAGAGCAATATACGGATGCTGAACCAGTTCCAGCGTCTAAGCAGGTTTATTTTTTAACGGGTATGATCTTGTTCATCTTGGTTAAAGCCACGCCGCTTGAATATTATGGACATCATTATATGTTCAGTGCTCATATGATTCAAATGGCTGTTATTTTCTTGGTTGTCCCACCGTTACTTCTTTTAGGACTCACCAAGTGGATGTTTTCACCAATCATAAAGCGCAATTGGTCTAGAAAAGCTTTCTCAGTACTTACTAACCCATTAGTATCAATCTTGTTATTTAACTTGTTGTTTTCTTTGTACCATGTCCCTTTTGTTTTTGATAATCTGATGGTTATGCCAGTTTTAAATACTGCTTTTTATCTTGTGCTGTGGATTGGTGCTGCATTAATGTGGTGGCCATTAATGGACATTTTGGAGGAAAATAAAATTGGTGGGCTTTGGAAGATCGGATATATGGCAGCGAATAGTGTTTTAATTACACCGGTTTGTGCGATTATTATCTTCTCCACATCGGTTATGTACACGTCATATGTTGATGCCCCTCAGTTAATCAGCGGATTCTCTACATTGGATGATCAACAAACCGGCGGAGTAGTTATGAAGGTCGTGCAAGAGCTAACTTATATTACGGCCATGGCAGTCGTGTTCTTCAAGTGGGCTAAGGATGAAAAGAGAAGAGAAGGGCTTACAGACGAACAAGCCTTGCTTTATCAAGAAGAGGCTTTTTCTAAGGCAAACAAGAATAGTCAAAATGATCTTGGGAAAGATCATGCTCCAAACTTCCCTATTCCAGATTCTTCCAACTCAACTAAGCCTTCATAGACTTATTATTGCTTACTTGTGTTATTTTTACAAAATCAAAAGCGTAATGTTTATTATTACTGTTAGCATTAAAGCACCTTATCTAAGCATTGGATAGGGTGTTTTTTATTTTTCATTTATTCATTCTTTATATCGTTCATAAAGTTATCTTTTCAGTAGCTACATTTATAATTGCATTTATAAAAATTTCCGTTTTGAAGGGCGACTAACTTGGCATACTAAGTGTAGATGAAGATAGATTATCTGCACGAAACTAAGCTGAGCTTAGGAGGGAAAGAATATGAGTCAAGCTAAAGCCAAAAGCAGAAGAGAGATGACTACAATCATCTGGGCCTTTGTTTTATCTCTTATCATCACAGCCATAGCCTTTGTTGCTGTAGGATTAGGAATGATTCAAGAACGGATATCATTATTTTTGTTTCTCGTTTTATTAGCCATCCTACAGGTTGCTGTACAACTGTTTTATTTTATGCATTTAAAGGATAGAGGACATCGTTTTCCTCTTCTGTTTGCGGGATCTGCAGTTTTTGTAGCGGTTGTTTTGGTTGCTGGAATTGTCATTTGGATGTAGATGTGTTGTAAATGTAAAGAAAGGATAAGGCTGCTTCGAAGAAGCAGCCTTTGTGCTGGTAAATTGTCGCTTTTTTGTTACAGGTTCCGTAGTTCAAATCGGTATGGAAGTATGATATAATCAATGATTGATATACAGATATTCCCGTTATTTCTGATTGATGTAGAAAGGATGTGGGAGCTTTGACAGACAAGAACAAGAATGACTTATATACATTTAATCCTTCTAAAGCGAAGTATGAGCGAGAGAAGAATTTTAAGGACTATAGTCAATACTTTGACAGCTATAGAGTGGTTGATCAAAGCGAAAATAGACGTAAGGTTAAGGTGAACGGAAAGACAGCCTTTATTTACTCCGAGCCTGACTATAAGGAAGGGAAAAAACGAGGGAAAGAAGAGATTGTTCACCTTAAAGCGGATATTCCTGAAGAAATGCTTGGAATTGGTAAAGGCAAAACGTATTTGCTGAAAACGTATGGTTGTCAAATGAACGAGCATGATAGTGAGCATATTGCTGGTCTTCTCGAGAGTATGGGCTATGAGCCTACACATGATGAACAGACGGCTAATGTCATTTTGTTTAATACTTGTGCGATTCGAGAGAATGCTGAGGATAAGGTGTTTGGTGAAATCGGTCGCCTTAAGCATCGAAAGCTTGAAGACCCGGAGCTAGTTATAGGCGTATGTGGGTGTATGTCTCAGGAGGAAGCGGTAGTCAATAAAATTCTTAAAAGCTACCATCAGGTGGATATGATTTTCGGTACACATAATATTCATCGACTTCCTGTCCTATTAAGAGATGCTCTTCTTTCGAAGGAAATGGTCATTGAGGTCTGGACGAAGGAAGGGGATATCATTGAAGATATGCCTCAAAAACGGGCAGATGGTCTTAAGGGCTGGGTAAACATCATGTATGGCTGTGATAAGTTCTGTACGTATTGTATAGTCCCTTTCACTCGTGGAAAAGAGCGAAGCCGTAGGCCAGAGGATATTTTAGCTGAAGTAAGAGAGTTAGCTAGATTAGGGTATAAGGAAATTATCGTATTAGGTCAAAATGTGAACTCATACGGGAAGGATTTCGAGGATCGTAAGTATAGGCTGGCTGATCTGTTACGAGATATACAGAAGATCGATATTCCTAGAGTTCGTTTTACAACAAGCCATCCTTGGGATTTTGATGATGAGCTTATTACGGTATTAGCTCAGGGTGGAAACCTGGTTGAACATATTCATCTGCCTGTCCAATCAGGAAATGACGATGTGTTGAAGCGCATGGGAAGGAAGTATACTCGACAGAGCTATTTGGAGCTGATTCAGAAAATCAAGAAAGCCATTCCGCATGCTTCCTTAACAACAGATATTATTGTTGGCTTTCCAGGTGAAACGGAGGAGCAGTTTCAAGATACACTTAGCCTAGCTCAAGAGGTAGAATATGATCAAGCGTATACGTTTATCTATTCTCCGCGTCATGGAACGCCAGCTGCTGAGATGCAGGATGATGTTTCTGAAAAGGAGAAGAAGGAACGCTTGTATCGTTTAAACTCTGTGTTGAATAAGCATGGGTTGAGTAAAAATGAAAGCTTACGTGATCAAGTGGTAGAGGTTCTGGTTGAAGGTGAAAGTAAAAATAATCCAGAGATTCTAGCTGGGCGTACAAGAACTAACAAGCTAGTTAATTTTAAAGGTTCCAAAGAAGATATAGGGAAGCTCGTTCAGGTACGTATTACTGAACCCCAAACCTGGACGTTAAAGGGAGAGCAAGTACAAATAGTGGAGGTTTAGTTATGGCAGAGATCAAAACAAGAAAAGAAATTATTGAGCAGGCAGAAAAGCTAGCTAAAATGATTGCCGCTTCAAAAGAGGTAGATTTTTTCAAGCAAGCCGAGCAGCAAATTAAAAATAATGATAAGGTACAAAATCTCATTCAGGTGATTAAATTTAAGCAAAAGCAGGCTGTTAATGCCGATCACTTTGAAAAGGATAAAGCCTTGCAGGATTTTGAGAAATCTTTAGATCAATTAAACACTGAGCTTGACGAGATTCCTGTAGTTCGTGAGTTTAAGCAATCACAGCAGGAGGTTAACGCTCTATTACAAATGATTACAAACATCATTTCTAATAAGGTAACTGATGAAATTATTATTTCTACTGGAGGAGACCCTCTATCAGGCAAAACGGGTGGAAGAAATGATTCAAGCTGCCCGATAGGATAAGATAATTTCATCAAATAGTCTTGCTTATTTCTAAAAAACAGGCGCACACACAGTATGCTAGGCATATGATAAGGTATCATTGTGCTTCTAGTGAGAGAAAGAAAGCTTCGGATTCACATTGAAATTCGAAGCTTTTTTTGCACCCTAGACGTATGTCCTGCATACAATTAACTGAACGCGATGTTTGGAGGAGGTAAGCAACGATATGTCTCATACAGAAAAAGACGTTCAATGTCGTGAGATTATTACCAAAGCAGTTTGCGGTAAAGGACGTAAGTTTTGCCAGGCAACCCATACCGTCACGCCGTCACACTCCCCAACCAGTATATTAGGATGTTGGATTATCAACCATACCTATACAGCTGAAAAGGTGGGTGACACCGTGGAGGTAAGTGGATCCTATGATATTAACGCATGGTACTCCTACAGCAACAATACAAAAACAGAGGTTGCTACAGAAAATGTTTCATATTGCGATAGTATCCCACTTACCATTGAGGATAAAAACGTTCTAGACCAAGGTTTAGAGGTTTTTGCCAAAGCAACACAACAGCCTACTGCATCTGAAGCGACAATCTCAAGCTCAGGAAATTCAATTCTTGTTCAAGTAGAAAGAGACTTCTATGTAGAGATTGTTGGAGAAACAAAAATTTGTGTGATGGTTTGCCCTCATGGCTGTGATGATGATGACAAAGAGTTTGGTTTTGGTGACGATGAAGATGATGGCTTTGAAGAACTTGATTCAGATTTTTTTATTGATGACCTAGATTAAAGTGGAGGTATTTTTACCTCCTTTTCTTTTTGTCTAAATGGGAAAAAAGTATTTTTACTTTTCCGATTTATGCTTTCTTTTTTTGGATGCTCCATTCTCTATTTGGACGGTTAGTTAAGCCCTTGTCGTTGCACTTCTCTGCTTGTCCACGCATACGCTGGTAGAAGTGAAAGCCTATAAAGGAAAACAAGGAGCCTATACAGTATGAGAGTGTATCAAAGACCTGGAACAGAGGCTGAAAAAGATATCGAAGCAAAGATATTGAGCATAAATGGGATACCTCGGTATTCTTCACGGCGAAAAAGGAGTAGAAAGTATCGCTTTTATATTTATCATTTTGAGGTAATTGGTCTTTTTCACAACACTACAAGCATAGAAGCTCAACCTTGGCTTAAGGAAAAATCAAAGCAAAAGGAACGCTGGGCTCGGATTAGCGCCAACAAATTAAGCAAAGAGGTTCTAAAAGCAAAGAAGTTGGCTTTACGAACCTTATACATTTTAGGATACGATTTGGGTATGGTTGAGGTCAGTGTTCATGCCTCTGCTCCACAATATACGATTTCAAAAATTTTTTATCATGAGGCTGTAGCTAAAGAGCTGCAAAGTCAATTGGAGAAAAATAGAAAAAGTGAGGAAGAAAAAAGTATCAGCTTTGGGGGACAAACCTCTATGTTAGGTGCTGATCTTGAGGTAGCTCTAAGATCTACAAATGGGAAGTTTGTTCTAGCATCAAAATATTTTACCAAAAAAGGAAGGGTGGGTCATGATGCTATCTGGCTAAAAGGCCAACGTAGTAGCTATCCCCTTGTGGAATTACGCCCTGAACCGAGTAATTGTCCTAGAACCTTATTTAAAAACATCCGCAGTTGCCTAAAAAAAGGGGTTAAAAAGGTCAATAGTTCTTCAATTCAATGGCTTGCTGGTGGATGCCCATTAAAAAATTATCCTATCGGAGGACATATTCACTTTAGCAAAATAGCCTTAACTCCACATTTTATACGAGTATTAGATAACTACCTGGCATTACCACTTCGTTGCCTAGAAAGCAAAGAATCAATAGCACGGAGACCCAAGTACGGGTATTTAGGTGACTATAGAGAGCAATATCATGGAGGTTTTGAGTATCGCACACCGCCTAGCTGGATCACTCATCCAAGAATCGCCAAAGGCGTGCTTTGCTTAGCGAAGGTTTTGACGAAGGAGCAAAAGAATCTTAACTGGTTTCCTCTGAATAGCGAGGAGGTACAGTTGAGCTTTTATAAGGAAGATACAGAAGGATTATATCCGATTGTTAAAAACGTTTGGAGTCAGCTTCAAGCAACAACAACGTACGAGGCGTATGCTGAGGAGCTAAATTCCTTCTATGAGTTAATTGAACAGAGATATGTATGGGATGAGTTTGCAGATATCCGAGCAGCATGGGCTATTTCCCCATATTCAGCTAAAAACATGGTATAATCAAAGGAAATTGGGCTCTCAATGTGGGATGTCAATTAGAATTTTTTATCAGCAGAATTGAACTTTTTTCACAGTAATGGAGGAAGCTATCCATGACAACAACGTATACACCCATGATTCAACAATATTTAGGAGTAAAAGCGGATTATCCTGATGCTTTTTTGTTTTTTCGTTTAGGAGACTTTTATGAGATGTTTTTTGAGGATGCTGTGCTAGCGTCCAGAGAGCTAGAAATTACATTAACCAAAAGAGCAGGAGGGGGAGAGGATAAGATTCCCATGTGTGGCGTTCCTTATCATTCTGCCTCCCAATACATACGGAAATTAATTGAAAAAGGCTACAAGGTGGCTATTTGTGAGCAGGTTGAAGATCCAAAAGAGGCTAAAGGTGTCGTGAGACGTGAGGTTGTTCAGGTCATTACACCAGGTACCCTTATGGAAGATAGTATGCTTAAGGATCGAGAAAACAATTTTATTTTATTTTTGGCTAAGCATGAAGATAGGTTTGCCTTAGTGGCCTGTGATCTATCTACCGGGGAAGTAAGCGCTACTCAAGCGAGTGAATTACAAACTTTGGCAGAGGAAGCTCAGCCATATAATGCGGCAGAAATTGTATTAGGGGAAGGCTTTAGTACGGCTGATCAGCAGCAGGTAAAAAGCTATTGTCCACAAAGCTCTGTTGGATTTACTGCTGAACGTGGGCAAAGACATGCTATTCCTATATCTAAAACTGACGAGGTCACTTCACAGAAGGAAGCTGAAGGTCAGGTAGAGAACCTCCTTTCTGCTATACCAAAGCAGCAGCAAACAGGAGCTATCATTCAATGCGTACAGCTTTTGCAAAGCTATTTAGAGGATACTCAAAAGCGTTCCGTTGGACATTTACAGCCTGTTCAGCTTTATCAAACCCATAGCTTTCTGCACCTTGATCCGTCCTCTAGACGTAATCTGGAGCTGACAGAAACGATAAGAGCTCAGTCTAAGAAAGGCTCTTTGCTATGGCTATTAGATGAAACATCTACGGCTATGGGAGGACGACTAATCAAAAAGTGGATTCAGCGTCCTTTAATGGATCAGAAGCTAATAGATGAGCGTTTAGATGCGGTCCAGCTTTTTCTGGATCATGCCTTAGAGCGTGAGGAGCTTATGCAGCTTTTGGATGAGGTATATGATTTAGAGCGTCTAGCGGGGAGAGTTTCCTATGGAAATGTAAATCCTAGAGATGTCGTACAGCTGCGCCGTTCGTTAAAGGCTGTTCCCGAAATTACAGCTTTGTTGAATCAGCTACCAGGGTCATATATTCAAGAGAAGCTGTCTAAGCTTGATCCGTGTACTGAGCTGCTAGAGCTGTTAGAGGGTTCTGTACTGGACGAGCCTCCGATTAGTGTGAAGGATGGAGGAATCTTTAAGCAAGGCTATCATGAGGAGCTAGATCGCTTGCTAGAGGCAAGTCGGAATGGCAAGCAATGGATTGCCGACCTAGAAGCGACAGAACGTGAAAAGACAGGAATTAAATCGTTGAAGGTAGGCTTTAATAAGGTATTTGGCTATTATATTGAGATCACAAGAGCGAACCTACACGCGCTCCATGATGAAAGGTATGAAAGAAAGCAAACCTTAGCGAATGCCGAACGATATATTACTCCTGAGCTTAAGGAAAAAGAAGCGCTAATTCTAGAGGCCAATGATCGACTGATGGTACTTGAGTATGAGCTGTTTGTAGAGCTAAGGCTAAAAATTAATCAATATTTACTGCGTTTGCAGGCTTTAGCGGAGGGGATTGCTCAGCTTGATGTACTTGGTTCATTTGCCAGAGTGAGCGAGAAGTTCCAGTACACGCGTCCACATTTTAATTCTGATCGACTCTTGTCTATTGAAGATGGGCGTCATCCAGTTGTGGAGAAGGTTCTAGGTGAATCTACTTTTGTGGCTAACGATGTAAGGATGGATACAGAGGCTAGACAAATTCTTTTACTCACAGGTCCTAATATGGCAGGAAAAAGCACGTATATGCGTCAGACTGCCCTGATTGTAGTCATGGCTCAAATCGGTTGTTTTGTTTCTGCTAAGCGTGCCAAGCTCCCGGTCTTTGATCAAATTTTCACTAGAATTGGAGCTGCTGACGATTTAGTTGGTGGTCAAAGTACATTTATGGTAGAAATGATGGAGACTAAGCGTGCCATTACTAAAGCGACTGCGGACAGTCTGATTTTACTCGATGAGATCGGCAGAGGAACGTCAACGTATGATGGGATGTCTTTAGCTCAAGCGGTCGTTGAATATATCCAGGAGCATGTGCAAGCCAAAACGCTATTTTCCACGCACTATCATGAATTAACTGGACTTGAACAGCAATTAGCTGGCCTAACGAATATCCACGTCGCCTGTTCTGAACGTGAAGGTAGGGTTATTTTCCTGCATAAGGTTAGGGAAGGGAAAGCTGATCGTAGCTATGGAATCCATGTTGCTCAATTAGCTGAGATGCCTTCTACGGTTATTCGTCGTGCTCAGGAAATCCTTAGTGTTTTGGAGGGGCAAAATCAAGTAGCTTCAAGTCTTGATGAACGAACAGATCAAGGCTGGGAAAGTGGCAGCAGTAGTGAGAATGAAGTAAGAAATCCAGAGAAGGCAATGCAATCCTCTCAGGAGAAACAAAAACAATCCTCACAAGAAAAGCCATTGCAAACCACTCAGGAGAAACAAAAACAATCCTCAGAAATAACTGCTGTTGAACAAATGCAATTTCAATTCGGTCTAGAAGGAGAAGAGCAGCAGGTGTTATCTCAGCTTAAGGAGACGAATTTATTGACCATGACTCCATTAGCCGCTTTAAATTTGCTTTATGAGCTACAGGAGCAACTTAAAAGTAGTAAAAAGTGAAAAATTCTAGAGGATGTTACTTAAAGATTAAATTAGAGTAAAATCGTATTACTCAGAATACGGACTATATAATAAAGCTGAGGTGAGTAGTTGTGGCTAAGATCGAAATTATGGATGAATATCTTTCCAATAAAATAGCGGCAGGTGAAGTGATCGAACGCCCTGCCTCTGTTGTTAAAGAACTGCTTGAAAATGCAATTGATGCCGGGAGTACGAGAATTGAGATCATCATTGAAGAGGGTGGACTGTCTAGGATTAAGATCATCGATAATGGTCATGGAATGGAACGGGCTGATGCTACGATGGCCTTCGCTAGACACGCTACGAGTAAGCTGAAGAGTGATAAACAGCTATTTCAGATTATGACATTGGGTTTTAGGGGAGAGGCTTTACCGAGTATTTCTTCTGTTTCCCATGTGACCTTGCAAACCTGGGACGGTGAAGAGGCTGTAGGGACTGAAATTCAATTAGAGGGTGGTAAGGTTATTCACGTTGAGGACGCGCCACTACGTAAGGGTACACGGATTGAAGTGACACAGCTTTTTTATAATACTCCAGCTCGTTATAAATACTTAAAATCAATTCATACGGAGCTAAGTCATATTACGGATTATGTAAACCGTTTGGCTTTAGCCCACCCACATATCGCTTTTATTTTAACGCACAATGGACGTGAGCTGCTTTCAACGAATGGTAAGGGAGAAGTCTTGCAGGTTCTTGCAGCGATTTATGGACCAAGCATAGCAAAGCAAATGATCCCTTTTTATGCTCAGGATATTAACTATACGGTTAATGCCTATCTTGGGAAACCAGAGCTGACTCGCTCCAATCGCCAGTATATTTCTGTGATTATTAACGGACGGTATTTAAAGAATTATGCGATTAGCCAAGCGATCCTTCGTGCTTACCATACGTTGTTGCCTATAAACCGCTATCCTATTGTCCTCCTTTCGATTGAGATGGACCCTAGCTTACTCGATATCAACGTTCATCCAGCAAAGCTTGAAGCAAGATTAAGCATGGAGACGGAGCTGGCTGATTGGCTTGAGAAGGAATTGAAGAATACGCTTCATCAAGCACAATTAATTCCTACACCCCTGCAGCAGTTGAAGATTAAGCAGCCAGTAGTGATTCAAGAAAAGCTTGACCTTCGTTTACCTCAGAGAGAATGGGGGAATCCGGCGAATACTCCAAAGGTTGATGGGTCAGGGTTAGGTAGGTCTATCCTTGATAAGGATAAAACAGAAGCCGCCGGAGGAGCAACTAGTGGATTAAGGAGTACCCTGATGGGGGAAGAACAGACGGAGCAGATTGAGGAAAACGGGAATATTGATGAGTTGCAGGATCAAATAGGATCGGAAGGTATGAATGATCTTAAAGATCATGTAGAGGATAAGGATGAAAAGACGGATTCTGCGCATTATAAGCAAGTTCATGAGTTCGTACAAGATAAGAGAATACATGATGAGCAGCATGAAAACGCTGGTGACAGGACGTATGAAGCTGATGACAAGACATATGGTGCTGATGGGAAGACGCATGCAGTTGATCGAAAGACTGGGAATAAAGCAGATCATGATTTAGCCCGTAAAGCAGACCATAAGGCTGATGGAGAAACGTATACGGAGTCAGAGCAGACTAAAGCTAAGATTCCTCTATTAGCTCCTTTAGGACAGCTCCATGGGACATATATTTTAGCTCAAAATGAACAAGGCTTGTATATGATTGATCAGCATGCGGCACAAGAGAGAATCTGGTATGAGCATTTTTATCAGAAATTAAATGAGCCTAGTCAGGAGATTCAAGAGCTGCTGATCCCTTTTGTTCTAGAGTTTACGGCTGGAGAGGATCAGTTGCTTCAAGAACATCTGTCCTTTTTAGAGCATATAGGTCTAACGTTTGAGGAATTTGGACATCATTCATATAGACTACGTTCTCATCCTAACTGGTTTCCAGACGGTGAGGAAGAAGGATTGGTGCGTGAAATCCTAGATTTGATCACTCAGCAGAAAAAACAGCTAGAGTGGATCTATTTTAGGGAAAAAGTAGCGATTATGATGTCCTGTAAGCAGGCGATAAAGGCTAATCATTATTTGACCTATGGGGAGATGGAGGCCTTACTTGAGCAGCTTAGAATTTCTTCTAATCCGTTTACATGTCCTCATGGGCGCCCTATCACGGTGCTGTTAAGTACGTATGATATTGAGAAAATGTTTAAAAGAGTGATGTCATGATTGTTACGACAAGTGCTAGAAGGCAGGAAGAGCTCATCGAAGAGGCTCAGGAGGTAGCTATGGAGTTGAAGGCTACTTTTGTTCCTCGGGGAAAGAGATCTGTGGAAGGAATTTTAAAGAAATACGTAAATGAAGATGTTTTGCTTGTTACCAAGGATGGTTTAAAGCTTGTACAGCAAGAACAGGAGAGTCCTCACCATCAAGCTGGAGATGAGGCTCCAAGCTCTTTACAGGAGCCTTTCTTTTTTCATCCAAGCTCGGCTATGTTTCGCTTAAAAAGACTTCTTCGGGGAGAGCAAGATCCTTTTATAGAGGCAACGGGTTTAAAGCGAGGGGATTCCATATTAGATGCTACTTTGGGGCTAGCGTCAGATGCTATCATCGCTGCCTTTACTGTAGGTGAGCAAGGGAAAGTAGTTGGAGTAGAGTCTAATCCAGTTTTAGCTTTTATGGTCGCGAAAGGCTTACAGTCTTGGGAAACAGATAGTGTAGAGTTGAAGGAAGCGATGGCACGTGTGGAGGTTATACAGGCAGATCATATGCCATTCTTAGCTAGCTGTCCTGATCGATCCTTTGATGTTGTCTATGTAGACCCGATGTTTGAATCAAGTGTTGCTTCATCAACAGGTTTATCTGGATTAAAACGGTTCGCTAATTATGCTCCTTTTTCCAAGGAGGCATTGCAGGAAGCGAAAAGGGTAGCTAGGAAGCGTGTGGTGATGAAGGAGTCCAGCTATAGTGCAAGATTTGAGGAGCTGGGCTTTACGGCTATAGAGCGCAAGTATGCATCTCATTGGTTTGGCGTTATTGAGTTATAGATGCAAAGAAGTATTAAGTCAATGAAAGAATAATTGAAAGATAAATGCAAAATAAATATAAGATAAATGCAAATAAATAACTGATTGATTAATGGGTTTTAAAACGTATTCTGAAGTATAGAAACCAAGAATATAGGTAACTAGAAGTAACAGATGGAGTAGATGCTATGAAGCAGCCGTTAGTGAGTATCATCGGACCAACCTCAGTAGGAAAGACAGATTTAAGCATACATATAGCTAAAAGGCTTCAAGGGGAAATTATCTCTGGAGACTCGATGCAGGTGTATAAAGGAATGGATATAGGAACCGCAAAGGTAACACAGGAGGAGATGCAGGAAGTTCCCCACCATCTCATTGATATCCTTGAGCCTAATGAGAGCTTTTCTGTGTCAGATTTCCAATCGTTAGCTTCGGAAAAAATTTCGGAGATTTGCGAGCGCGGCAAGGTTCCTATTTTAGTAGGGGGGACTGGACTTTACGTTCAGTCAATTACTCATGGCTTTTCCTTTGCCGAAAATGGTAATAATGATATAATAAGAAAAAAATGGAATGATTACTTAGAGGAACACGGAGCAGATGCGCTGTACGAGCAAATACAGCAAAGAGATCCGGAGTTCGCTAAGACTCTTCATCCTAATAATGCTAGAAGAGTGATAAGAGCTTTGGAGGTTCTAGAGGTGACGGGCCAAAGCATGGCTCAATTTCAGGGAGATTGGCAAAATGAATCCCCTTATCAGTTGGTTATGCTAGGTTTGACTATGGATCGCGAAAAGCTTTATCAGCGTATTAATCGCCGAGTCGATCAAATGCTTCAGGATGGACTAATTGAAGAGCTGCAAGGCTTGCTTGAGCAAGGAGTCCCTTTATCAGCTCAATCGTTTCAAGCGATTGGATACAAAGAGATTATGCCTTATCTAAAAGGGGAATGTACAAAGGAGGAGGCTGTCGACCTTTTAAAGAGAAATACACGGCGTTTCGCTAAGCGTCAGCTCACTTGGTTTAGGCGCGTCTCTGAAATTACTTGGTTTGATGTCACTGATTTATCTCAGTGGTCAGGTACAAAAGAAAGAATTACTGAATATGTGAAGGAAAGTTTAAGTCAATGACGAATATAAATAAATATAGTATAAATGAGGAGGCAGCTTTTCATGAAACAATCTATTAATATTCAAGATACGTTCCTGAACCAGATTAGAAAAGAGAACATTCCTGTAACCGTGTATTTATTAAACGGTTTTCAGTTACGAGGCTTTATCAAAGCTTTTGATAATTTCACCATTGTCATTGATAGTGAAGGTAAGCAGCAGCTTGTGTATAAGCACGCTATTTCTACCTTTACTCCAGCAAGACCTGTTTCCTTAATGCCTGAGCAGCAGGATTAGTCAGCTAGATCAGCTTTTTTAAGTATCAGCATATTTGATGCTTTATAAGAAGGTCGGTGCTACAATAGGTGTAGGGAACCTTGGACATTCCTGACCTTTAAGCAAGGTTAAATGTTAACTAAATTAAATGTAGAAGTACGTTTAATGATCTGTACTTATTAGCTTTAAGAGCTAAATACATGTTAAACAAAGGTCTGAGGAACTCTAAGGAAGAAAATATATGTAGTATTCTTGGAGGGATATATCTTGAATATGTTTTTTAATAATTATATGGAATCAATGATACAGCCAATGAGGGATGAACTGACTCAGCATGGCTTTAAAGAGCTTTTGACACCAGAAGAGGTAACAGAGGCGTTTGAAGGTTTAGAGGGTACGTCGTTGGTTGTTGTGAACTCTGTATGTGGTTGTGCAGCAGGTTTAGCGCGTCCAGGAGCTGTTGCTTCCTTACAGCATGACAAGAAGCCTGATCATATTTTGACGGTTTTTGCTGGTCAGGAAAAAGAAGCTACAGCTAAGGCAAGAGAATACTTTGAAGGATATCCACCTTCTTCTCCTTCGTTTGCTTTAATGAAGGATGGTAAAATCATGGGTATGGTGGAGCGTCATGAAATTGAAGACAACGATATCCATACGATTGTAAATAAGCTGACTACTTTGTATGATCAGCATTGTGAGTAATTAAATAATACTTAGACTGTGTAAATACGTGAAAGAGCTGTCCAAAATGTAGATTTTTACAAATGGACAGCTCTTTTTGGTTCAGATTTCATTTATATCTTATTTCTAACGGACATTTTTGACCCTTGGAGAGCAATTTTTACATTGTTGGATCTCTAGCGGTCATTTTCGACCGTTAGAACGAATAATTCAGTGATTTGGGTCAGAAATGAATGGCTAAGTTGCAATTATGACCGTTAGAGAGTTCAAAGCTCAAAATTAGGCTTTTAAGGTGCAATTATGACCGTCAGAGAATTAATGCAGTTGTGCCCAAGGCAGAGCCTTGATGAATCCCCCTTATCGCCGTTTCCAGTCGTGGTATAAAGACGTTTAAAAGGGGCTATTGATAAATTAGCTTTTTACACCGCGTTAAGTCCTTGTTTCAGTTCATCAGTGGAATTTTCCCACATTTGTTCGTTAAAGCCTTTGAGGAACTCAGCCAATATGTTTTTGGATTTGTCGTCCATGAAATCGACCATGATTTTCCGTTTCAGTGACTTATCCATTTTGTTAACATGCTCAGCTAGATTTTTATAGCCTCTACGGATCTCTTCATCAACTGTGAATTCACACGCGGTTACTCCTGCATAGTAAGGACCTTTTGGTGAACGTTCAATAGCAACCCATACCATCCAGAAAGGTCGGCCATTAGGAACCTCCTCTTTGTTAGGAAGGAACTTAATTCTCTTCTCTATAGCACTTCTTGCATGCATGGCTCCCATGTCTACGACTGCCGTTCCTTCTTGAACATCAATGATCACAGGTGAAATATTGTCCAAGCTTAGGGTTCCCACTCCAAAACCACCGTGTCCGCTTGTTGAATCACCACTGAGGATGGTGAAGCTTTGTGTGGTTTTCTTTTTTTCAGTGCCTTGTTCATTATTTTTATTATTGTTGTTTACGTCCATGTTCATCTATCCTTTCTACTTCCGTCCAATACAAATTAATGCTATGATACAATATAACGAATAGGAACGTGGTTACTAAATCATTCCTTTTCTTTGTTCCTATCATACCATATTCAGGGGAAGCATGCATTTGAAGCACTCTTGATTTAGGCGATTTAGATGAGTTTAATTTAGTCAGTTATAGTAATTGAAGGAGGAAATAACATGCCATACGTAACAGTAAAGATGCTAGAAGGACGTACCGATGAACAAAAAAAGGCATTGGTGGATAAGGTGACTCAGGCTGTTCATGAAACAACGGCTGCACCGAAGGAGAAGATTGTTGTTTTTATTGAGGAATTGAATAAGAAGCATTATGCGATTGACGGTAAGCTTTTAAGTGAAGAATAGACAGTAGAATGAATGCTTAGTCGGGGTAAGACTGATTAGGTAAGCGAAATTCTTGTATCCTTTTATGAAAAGTTGTTATACTTTACTTATAGAAGCAATTCCTATTTATTGAACACTCCAAGATCAAAGGAGGGATAACTGATGATTACGATTACGGAAAATGCAAGCTCCAAAATAAAAGAGATGATTCAGAACGAGGAAGGCAATCCATTCCTACGTGTCGGAGTTAAAGAGGGTGGCTGTAGCGGCTTCTCATACGGTATGGGCTTTGATCCAGAAAAAAATGATACCGACACTGAGCTTGAACAGCATGGGATTAAAATTCTAATTGATGATTATAGTGAGCGTTTTATTAAAGGTACTGTTATCGATTACAAGGAATCGATGATGGGAGGAGGCTTTACGATTAATAATCCGAACGCAACGGTTTCATGTGGCTGTGGCTCTAGCTTTAGAACTGCTGAGGCTGAGGGTAAGCCTGCTGATTGCTAAGGATAGAGGGTTATTAACTGTTTGTGGAGTTAATGATTTGTAATCACTTAATACTATTGAACAACCCTACTTATAGCCTTTAGGGTTGTTACGATACACCTTTAATGGAATTTTGATAATCTGTTGGGGGTGTTTTTTGTTTTTTATGTGCTAAATGAAAGGAAATTATTGTTATAATAATAAAGTATGAGTACCCTGTTTTACTGGATGAACATTTGAATGTAAAGGGTGTGCAGTGACATGAAGAAGAATAGAAAAGGTAAAATGACAATACTGCTTTTATTGATCTTCCTAGGAGCTGTTTCAATTCTTTTATTTCAAAGTAAGGAGTATTCAGGATCTCAAAATCTGGACTAGTACTAGATAAACACAATAACCAAGGTGAATACACGATTATATTTAGGCAGCTATCTCATGATAATATAAATGGGTATGAGGATATTCTAATTGGGGTCAGGGAAGAAATGGTGTGGCATCTGATACAAGTAAATGAAACCTATTTTGTTAATACGAAAAGTATTAATCAAAGAACTCCATATCTCATTCAAATTGAACCAAATCCAGATTTCAAAGTGCTTTATGGCAGTATTCTTTTAGATGATTGATATTGATTCAGAAGTTGTAATTATTAGAGAAGTTTTACTAAAAACAAAACAAAACATAATATAAGATAAGGCATAAAGAGAGGGAAACAACATGTACAAAATCATAGATGGAGTTAAAGTATGGGGTGAGCCTCAGGATAACGCCGTATCCCAAGCCGTAACGTGTTCTATGCATGGAAATGTAGTGCAAACACTTTTGATGGCAGATCATCACAAAGGATATTCGCAGCCGGTGGGAGGTGTGGTTGTTTATGATGGTCAGATTTCCCCATCAGGTGTAGGGTATGATATTGCTTGTGGAAATAAGGCGGTTCGAACGAATTTAAAGCATGATCAAGTAAAAGATAGTTTACCAAGAATCATGGATCAGATTGCAAAGGGTATCTCTTTTGGTATTGGTCGCAACAATAATGAGAGAGTTGATCATGAGCTTTTTGATGATGAGGATTGGAATGTATATAAGCAAATTGGTGTTCATGAGCATGATGCATTGAAGGCGTTAGCAAGGAAGCAGCTAGGAACGGTTGGGAGTGGGAATCACTTTGTTGATATTTTTGTAGAGGAAGCTACGGGCGATGTATGGTTGGCTAATCATTTTGGAAGTCGTGGCTTTGGTCATAAGACAGCCAGTGGCTTTTTAAATCTAGCTAATGGCCGAAAATTTTCGGATAAAGCTCCTGGAGAGAGTATGGATCAAGCCCCAACTCTGCTAGACGTAAAAAGTGAATTCGGAGACATGTACCTTAAGGCGATGAATCTAGCTGGAAGATATGCGTATGCTGGACGAGATTATGTGATTGAGCAGGTGCTAGGAATATTAGGAGCTTTGCCTACCTTCGAGGTACACAATCATCATAACTTTGCTTGGAAAGAACAGCATGATGGCAAGGATGTTTACGTGGTGCGTAAAGGTGCCACTCCTTCTGCCCCGGATCAGCTAGGTTTTATTGGCGGAAGTATGGGGGATATCTCTGTTATAGTCAAAGGAAAGGACTCGCAGGAGAACAAAGAAGCTTTCTCTAGCACGGTTCATGGTGCAGGTCGAATTATGAGTAGAACGGAAGCGGCTGGAAGAATGAATTGGAAGACAAAAACTCGTTCTGGTGGTAAGGTTACTCCTAAGCAGATGGAGGAAGCTATAGATGCATATGGTGTAGAGCTTCGAGGTGCAGGGACAGATGAGAGCCCGTTTGTGTATAAAAAGCTAGCAACGGTTCTGGAGGCGCATAAGGAAACATTAGATGTGATGCATGTGCTTAAACCAATTGGAGTGTGTATGGCTGGGGCTAACGAATTTGATCCGTATAAGGATTAGGGTAAGCTCTGAGTAGATGCTTTAATTTGTGATTGATTATTAATATTAAATTGAACTGACTTGAAGACATTTTAATATCATTTACTTAATTAATAATGTGGGACGGTGTTCTGACGGAGAGGTGTGGTAGGAGATGAATTACTCTTATTTATATCTGCTGTTTTTGTACTATTTTAATTATAAAAGGGATTATTACGAGTGCCACGATGTCCTTGAGGAGCTTTGGTTTGAGACGCAGCGGGATCGGTTTTATCAGGGGCTTTTACAGGTTGCGGTTGGTTTGTATCACTATCGGTGGAATAATCCTAAAGGCTCCATTCTATTGTTTGAAGGAGCAGTGGAGAAGCTTCAGCCATATCCTGAATACATGAGAGGTATTCATGTGGGTAAAATACGAAAAGAAGCTGAAGAATATTTATACAAGCTGAGACAGCTAGAGGAGCATCCCTTTGATTTTTATGATTTAACGATTGATATAACAGATGAAGAGCTACAGCTAATGGTGGATTCTATTCACAAAGAGGTCGAGGAGAGGAGCTAAGAGCAATGGTTGTTTTTGAAGGAGATAAGGATTTCATCATGATGACTCAGCATGATCATGCCGATGCTTCCGCCCAATTTGCTAAAGGTCTTCCGGTAGAGTGGTTTGAAACAGAGCAGCATAGAAAGGATTTCTTATTTGCTGTTCAAGAGCATGACCGAGGATGGATTGATTTGGATCATACGCCTTTTTGGAATGATGAGCAGATGGCACCGTATTCTTTTATGGACTTTCCGATGAGACCAAAGCTTGCCTTCTATGAAAAAGGTGTGAATGAGGTTGAAGCGCAAAATCCTTTTGCTGCGTTATTGTGTAGTTTGCATTATGAATCTTTTTTTGATCTAGATGAAGAGGATGAAGCAATTCAGAACTACCTAGCCTTGGAGCAGGGGAGGCAGGAAAGGATAAGGGGGAAGCTTGAGGAGCAAGGAGTTGAGCTTGGGAGAATCCCTTATTATTTCAAACTGATTCAGCTTTGTGATAATGCCTCTCTTTATATTTGCTTGAATGAACCTGGTGTCACGAAAAATGATGAATTTCCTTGGTATCGGCAGGGCTTTAAGCAAAAGCTTGAAACTCTCAATCATGAGGTTATTGTTCCTGAGTGGTTATCAGTTGATACTGTTCGCTTGGCTCCATTTCCTTTGGCAAAAAAGATTGAGGTTCAGGTCCCTTATAAGCGAGTAGAGAAACATGAGATTGGGCGTTCTGGATTAGTAAAAGCCTATGAGAAAGCAGAGGTTGAGGTAAGGAAGGTTTGTTTTACGGCATAACTAATAAAATTTTCAGATCTTGAAAGAAACAATATTACTTTCAATTCAGACAGGTTCCTTTTAATCTGTCTTTTTTTTTTAACAAAAATCGAATTCTATTATTTCTACTAGCAGGAAAAAAGTAGTTATTTGTCGAAATGAATCTTTAAAAATTTGGAGGTGTAATTGTTGGAGAATGAGCTTGATTTCAGTAACTTCAAATCTGCTAAAAAATATATACAAGAATTAGAAAGTACGGTATGTTTAAAAAAAGATAGTTTGAAAAATATTGAAATATTGAAAGAGTCACTATGCAAAACTCACAGCTTAGATGAACTTACAACTTTAAAAATAAAAATAGAATCTGAATATGATATCTACAGTAAAGAAGCAACAAATGCTAAACAAATCCAAACAATAGTGTTAACCTCATTTATCACACTATTTGTTACCTTGATGATTTCTACATTTACAATTTTTTCGGAAGTTTCCAATAGTTTATTGGGGAATCTCCTTTCAGTTATTAGGGATAGCGGACAAATGAGTACAAACGATCTTGTAAACTTTACTGATGAAAAATCAAAAGAGTTAGTTCAACATCTAACATCTAATATTTTACCAATAGGTATGTTTTTAATAGCCTTTATTACTATAGAAAGTTTTATAATTTTGTGGTGGAAAAATAGAACTGTAAAAAAACATTGGGATATCTATTTTTATAAGGTGCTCCTTGAAGAGTGTATAAAAAGAAATCAAGACAAAGAGAAACTATTATAAATAACCATTAATAAAATCAGTTTAAAGGTGAACTTGCCTACCCTCAACTTAAGTTGAGGGTAGGTTTTTGATTATGATTAATTGATAGATCATAAATTTTACTCCCACTCAAACGGAGTTTCTTGATACACATAATAGTTCAGCCAATTCATAAATAAGAGGTGGGCATGGGAGCGCCAGGTATGTCTTGGTTTTTTCTCAGGATTGTTGTCCGGATAATAATGTACTGGTGGGTCGATTTGATCTTCCCTTTCAATATCTCTCATGTATTCTTCATGCAGGGTGTAGCAGTCATATTCGGGATGCCCGGATAGGAAGATATGCTTCCCGTTTTTTGAAGCAACGAGGTAAACTCCTGCTTCACTTGATTCAACTAGGATTTCTAAATCCTCAATCTCCTCTAGATCGTCATGTCTAACCTCCGTATACCTAGAGTGAGGAGCATAAAACTCTTCATCAAAGCCCCGCAACAGTCTATGGTGCTCCTGTAGCACTTGATGATCGTAAATGCCTGAAAGCTTTGCTCCACATTCATATTTAGGTACACCATAGTGGTAATACAGTCCAGCTTGGGCCCCCCAGCAAATATGTAGGGTAGATGTAACGTGAGTTTTAGACCATTCCATGATCTCCGTTAGCTCCTGCCAATAGGTAACCTGTTCAAATTCTAGCCGTTCTACTGGTGCCCCGGTAATAATCATACCGTCGTAGCGACGGTCTTTTATCTGTGAAAATGTTTGATAAAACTCCTTTAAATGCTCTTCAGAGGTCGTTTTCGGTGTGTGTGAATCTGGTCTAAGCAGGTCAACGTTAACCTGTATCGCTGTATTGCCAATAAGACGCATGATTTGGGTTTCTGTTTTAATTTTTTCCGGCATTAGATTAAGAATTAATATGTTAAGAGGGCGAATGTCTTGGCTCTCGGCTCTTTCTTTTGCCATGACGAAGATATTTTCTTGTTGTAGGATTCCTTTTGCAGGCAGCTTACTAGGCATATTGATGGGCATAATTTCCCCTCCAATTTATAGTATTGTTAACATATGTGTGACAATTTGAATAGGTTTATTTTTTAAGGATGAAAGTTTAAATAAATGTGGTTCATATGTATTAGCTTTCTACATGACTAATTTAAGAAGCTTGGTAGCTTGACGGAGCTTTTTTTCTAGCTACATAATTCCTTTTATTATAGTCAAGAAGGTTCAGAAAGTATAGGCTACTTATAAAATTAGCGAAACATAACTTAGATTATTCATAATAAAAAGGTTTTCCGATTGAGGAATATGCTAATCTAGTTCTTCAGTTTGGCTCTTAGAACAGAAGAGATAAGTTGTGTTTTCCAGCCTTATATGATTCCGTCAACATTTTTAGACCGAATCAGTCACTATTTAAATCAAGTAAATAAGCTATAATGAAATTTAATCAATTAGAACAAAAAGGGTTGATGATTGTGAATGAAGGTAAACGAATTTTAATTATTGAAGATGACCAAGAAATTAGCAGATTATTAAGTGTGATTTTCACAAAATTAAGGCTGGATTCAGTTGTAGCCTATTCTGGTACAGAAGGACTGTTACAGCTTAAGAATCAAACCTATGATTTAATTTTATTAGATTTGATGTTACCGGGGAAAAATGGAGAAGAATTAATTAATCTGATTAGGGAAGATAGTGATATCCCCATTATTGTCATATCCGCTAAGGTTGACATCGAAAGTAAAGTACAAGTATTGAAAATGGGTGCAGATGATTATATAACCAAGCCCTTTAATCAAGAAGAAGTTATAGCAAGAGTTGAGGTTCAATTACGAAAATCAAGCGGGCAATCATCACGAACTCCAGAAAAAATATGGCGGGGACTTAAGATCAATCCAGAAAAGTTATCTGTAACGTTAGAAGGCAATGAACTGCAGTTAACGCATGCGGAATTTGAAATCCTCTCCTTATTCATTAATCATCCAGAGCGTGCTTTTTCCAAGAGGGAGATTTATGAACGAACATGGAAACGAACCTACTTAGGCGATGACAATACGATTAGTGTTCATGTCTCGAATCTTCGTAAAAAAATGGCCGAAATCACTGCTGATGAGTATATAAAAACGATTTGGGGAGTAGGCTTCATGCTCATTTAATTTCTTTATGATTTCTTTATGTTTTGCTTAAGGGAATTTAAAGACTCCTAAGCTAAACTTAGTGTAATCAGAGTTTGAAAGGTCATTGAAAAAAGTTTGATCTTTAACTTTTTTCAGCTTTTTTTCAATGACCTTAAGCAATGTGCGTAACCGTGGTCTGTTCTGAAAGCCTGATTACTAGTGGTTTCTCGTATCAGGTGCACAACGTGTGAAGCTATTGCTACTCTAATGAAAGGCGCTGAAAAAGTTGATTTGTATTTTTCCAGTGGCCTCATTTTAGCGAAGGAGTCAATAAGATGGATACCATTATTCAAACCTTTCATTTGAAGAAAATCTTTAAAGAAGAAGAAGTCATCAAGCCGCTTGATTTCTCATTACACCAAGGAGAAATTTGTGCCTTAATCGGGAAAAATGGTGCAGGAAAATCGACGTTTTTTAAAATGCTTTCGGGACAATTAATTCCTACTGCCGGAGACATTCACTTATTTGGGAAATCAGGCAAGGAAACGACCAAGGCACAAAAAAGAATGGGTTTTATGATAGAGACACCTGAATTTTTTCCGGATTTTACTGCCACTCAAAATCTAGAGTATTTTCGAATTCAACGAGGGGTCGTTGAGAAAAAAAGGATTTATGAGGTCTTACAAATTGTTGGCTTAGCCAATGAAAAGAAGAAACGGTTTAAAGATTATTCAATGGGAATGAAACAACGACTAGGGATCGCCCTTTGTCTTCTAAGTAGTCCAGATTGTTTAGTGCTGGATGAGCCCATTAATGGTTTAGATGCTGAGGGCATTATGGAGATTCGTCAGTTATTATTGAAGCTAAATGAAGAAAAACAAATAACCATCCTCATTTCTAGTCATATCTTAAGTGAATTACAATTATTAGCTACGCGTTTTGTCTTTATTAAGAATGGTGTCATTGTCGATGATTTGAGCAAAGAGGCGTTAGATGAAAAAAGTAAAAAGCAAATCCTACTTAAGGTCAATGATACAGCCAAAACAGCACAATTGTTAGAGCAAGCCTATGCAGATATCCAATATAAAGTTCTTCCTAATCATATCGTGACGATTCAAAATCATGTGGATGAAGGTGGAGAGATTAATCGCCTTTTAACCTCAAATGGTGTGCTAGTGATGGAGTTTCGTTTCGAAGCACTGAAATTAGAAGAGTATTTCTTAGGATTAGTGGAGGAGAATGAAAAATGATAAATTATATCAAAAGCGAACATTATCGCTTGCTACGCAAAAAAGGGCTCTATGTTACGAGTGTCATTGGGTTAGCCTTAATTGTTGCAGCCGCGGCTGTTTTATACTTTACTCAAAATGCCGATCCAGATTTTCCTTACGGAACTAGCCTGTTTTTTTATTCAAACGTGATTGGTAGTGGCCTATTACTTATGATAATAGGATTACTCTTTAATTTGACCCTTACTGGGAAGGACACGGCTATCGTCAAACAATCTATCTCCTTTGGTGTTTCTCGGAACACCATCTTCTGGTCAAAGCTTATGTTAACCTTCATTTATTTTCTATTGATATGTGTAATGGGTCTAGCCTTAACCATTGTATTGGGAGAGAGACTTTTGATTAGTGAGGATCAATCGGTTATGAATTTCCTAATAGCTAGTTTAAATATGGTACCCATTGTGGTTAGTGGATTTTTTCTTATCCATGTACTAAAGATGTTAAAGGTCGGCGATGTCTATATCCTTATCATGTTGCTCTTCCTCTTCCTATTTTCTGGTGATTTAGTACGAATACTATTCCAATCCATTTCAGGAATGAATGAACTCTATACATTTGCACCGAGTACTCTATTAAACGAAAATTTAATGAGCTTTATGGCACAAGATGTTCAATCCGAGTATCGGCCTTGGCTTACTGGTATCGTGATGTCGGTGATTGTTTTACTAATAGGATCAAGAAGATTTGCTAAGCAAGAAATTCATTGATGGAGAAGGGATGAAAGAAAGTGAACAGCTGGTTGATCATCATCATTTTGATTTTTCTACTAATGATTAGTACTGGGATGCTTCTGCTTCTCCTTTGGGATATGAAAAGAATGACGAAGCAATTAGAAGAGATTATCGGTAATTTTGGTACCAATGAATTGGTTCGCACAAATACTCATAGTAAAATCCTGGTTAACTTCATTACGAAAATCAACCAGCTTATTTATTTATTCAAGCAAGATCAGCAGAACTTAATTAAGAAAGAGAAAGAACTCAAACAAGAAGTGACAAACATCTCGCATGATTTGAGAACCCCTTTAACATCCATTAAAGGCTTTTCCGAGCTGTTAACGGATTCGTCTTTATCTGAGGCAGAAAAGAAAGAGTTTCTAAGTATCATTCAAAAGAAAATTGACCATCTCACAATGACTGCTGATACTTTCTATGAATTATCTCAGATTGATTCCTTAGATAAGCCATTAATCCTAGATCAACAGTTTTTAGATAAAATAGTTATAGAAACAATGCTAGTGTTCTACAATGATTTTGAAAAAAATCAATTAAAGGTACATATGGATGAGGTGACCGTCTCGCCTATTTTAGCGGACAAGAAGGCAGCTAACCGGATTGTAACCAATATCATTCAAAATGCATTAGGGTATGCCAAAAGCTATGTCTCCGTTAACTTGATTGAAGAAGAAACGTATTTCCGATTAAGAGTCGTAAATGATGTTGACCAGTTTGATCGTACTGAGCTTAATCGAATTTTCGATCGATCATTTAGATTGGATACTAGTCGTAGTGGCGGGCAGCTTGGCTTAGGCCTCCATATTGTTCAACAGCTTATAAGCAAACAAGAAGGGACAGTTGCTGCCGACGTTCGTGACAACGAATTTCTGATTGATGTAAGGTTTAAGAAAATGGGGTTGAAATGACAATAGAATGGGATTCTTTCACCTTTTCCTAGGCATCTGCGTATAGTAAAAGGACATCGGATTAAGCGAGGTGAAAGATTGTGGCAAGACCTGTAATTCGTCAGCATTCAGGTCAGATTAACGTAACTTTTCCATTAAAGACTGACTTGGCAACATCATATTCGATAACGCAGCAAAGTGACACGTTGACCCAGCAGCATAAGCATACGGCCTTAGACAGGGTAATGAAGCAGCTAGATCTTTTGGTTGGTTTGAACAATGTGAAGGATTTTGTCTATGAGATCTATGCATGGCTATATATTACTCAGTGTAGAAAAGAGCAGGGACTTAAGGGAGCACACCAAACCCTACACATGATTTTCAAAGGGAATCCAGGCACGGGGAAAACGACCGTTGCGCGGATTTTAGGAAAACTTTTTCAGGAGATGAATGTGCTTTCTAAGGGACATTTAGTTGAGGTGGAGCGTGCTGATCTAGTAGGTGAGTATATCGGGCACACGGCGCAAAAGACAAGGGAGCTGGTTAAAAAGGCGCTTGGAGGCATTTTATTTATTGATGAAGCTTATTCCTTGGCACGGGGTGGAACGAAGGATTTCGGGAAGGAAGCGATCGATTGTCTTGTGAAGGCGATGGAGGATCATAAGGATGAATTCGTACTTATATTAGCCGGTTATCCGAAGGAAATGGAGCATTTTCTTTCCTCTAATCCGGGATTGCCGTCTAGGTTTCCTGTACAGCTTGAATTCAGCAATTATACTGTTTCGGAGCTTTTAGAAATTGCCGAGCTAATGGTGTTTGAACGGGAGTATGAGCTATCTGTGCAGGCTAGGAATAAGCTACAGCATTTTTTGGCGGCTGAGATGCGGAATAAGCATCAGAATTTTAGTAATGCCAGACTAGTGCGGAATCTAATTGAAAAAGCGATTCGTGAGCATGCAGTACGTTTGTTATATCATCCGAATAGCTCTAAGCAGGAGCTTATGTTTCTTTCTGCTGAGGACTTTGTCCCTTTGCACTAGAGGTTATACAATCAGGAAGCTTAATTATAGCTCAAATACAGAAGTAGCCACTAGCCTAGAAATTTGATAAAATATGTGTACAAATATGGATGAGCTAAAGGAGAATGAATTCTCTATATGAAAGAAACTTCTAATGGAAAACAAGAAAAAGCAATATTGATCGGATGTATCGTAGCCCAGCAAACAGAGGAACAGGTGGAGAGCTCTCTTAAGGAGCTCTCTTTATTAACGGAAACAGCCAAAGCTACACCTATTTTAACGGTGACACAGAAGCGGGATAGAGTGGATTCTTCCTTTTATATTGGAAAAGGGAAGCTTGAAGAAATTTGTGTGCTCATTGATGAGCTTGGAGCGGACATGATTATTTTCAATGATGAGCTCTCTCCAAGTCAGTTGAAAAATATTGAGCTGTCTGTGCCCGTGAAGGTGATTGATCGGACTCAGCTTATTTTAGATATTTTTGCTATGCGTGCAAGATCGAAGGAGGGGCAGCTACAGGTGGAGCTTGCCCAGTATAAATATTTACTTCCGCGTATCGTGGGGCGAGGTAAATCCTTGTCTAGATTAGGGGGCGGAATAGGGACAAGGGGTCCTGGTGAAACAAAGCTTGAAACGGATCGACGACATATCCGCAGAAGAATGGGAGAAATTGAGACAGCCTTAAACAAAGTAGTCTCTCATCGAGAGCGCTATCGGGAGCGGAGGAAGAAAAACAACGTTTTTCAAATCTCATTGGTTGGGTACACGAATGCGGGGAAGTCTACGCTTTTGAACAAGATTACTGATGCAGATACGTATGTGGAGAATCAGCTGTTTGCTACTCTTGATCCTACGACAAAGCAAATGAAAATGCCTTCTGGAATCCAGGTTCTATTAACAGATACAGTAGGATTTATTCAGGACCTGCCAACGGCATTGATTGCAGCGTTTCGTTCCACACTTGAGGAGGTCAAGGAAGCAGATCTGATTTTACATGTCATAGATAGTCATGATGAGCTACATCAGAAGCATATTGAAGTGGTAGAGAAGCTAATTCAACAGCTAGGTGCAGGTCATATTGCTCAAGTGAAGGTGTATAACAAGAAGGATAAACCAGCTGCTGAAGGTCTGTTGGTCAATCAGAAGGATATGTATATCTCGACCACTTCTGTTCAAGACGTACAGCTGTTAAGAGAACGTATTGAGGACGAGCTAAAGGCTACGATGAAGGAGCTGGAGCTATTTGTTCCTAGTGAACAAGCTCATGTTGTGGCTAAATGTAGACAGCAGGGACTGATTCAGGATGAGGAGTGGAATGAGGAAAGGGATGGATATGAGGTTACTTTATTTGTCCCTCCGCATCATTCGTTAGGAGAGCTTATAGAGCCTTATATCGTATAGAGGCATAGCTTTGGTATTCATTATGTGAAGCTCGTAGTTTCCTAATACGAGGAAGAAAGTTAGAGAATGAAGCAAGTAAAAAACAATTCAATATACAGAAGATCTATGTGACTTACTAGGATTGGTGAGTGTAAAGGAGAGCAACATGTTTAATCATTTAGAGGCATCAGAAAAGCTATATCCTCTTGTGCAGCAGGTAGAAAGCCGAATAGAGGGTAGGCTAAAGGAAATTGGTAAGATTGTAGAGCAAAATCAGTGGAGAGTGTTAGACGCCTATCACAAGCATGAGGTGGGGGATCATCATTTTACTCCTTCGACGGGCTATGGCTATGATGATTTAGGTCGTGAAACATTGGAGAAAGTGTATGCTCATGTGTTTGGAACAGAAGCAGCTATTGTGAGACAGCAAATCATTTCAGGTACACATGCTATTGCTACATGCTTATTCGGTTTACTACGACCTGAAGACGAATTGATATACATCACAGGAAAGCCTTATGACACTTTAGACAAAGTAATTGGTGATCCAACAAATCCTATAAGTGTACCAGGCTCCCTAGCGGAGTTTGGTGTGAAGTACAAAATTGTTGAGCTTTTGGATACGGGGCAAGTGGACAAAGCTGGTGTTGTCCAAGCGATGACAAGTAAAACAAAAGTGATTGGAATTCAACGTTCTAAGGGATATGCCAATCGTCCTTCCTTTACTGTAGCTGAAATTGCTGAGCTGGTGAAGTTGGTTAAGGAAGTGAATCCTAACGTAATCGTGTTCGTGGACAACTGCTACGGAGAGTTTGTGGAGCTAGAGGAGCCTACTCATGTAGGAGCAGATATTATGGCTGGCTCTTTGATTAAAAATCCAGGCGGCGGCCTTGTTAAGTCTGGTGGATATATTGTTGGGCGAAAGGAGCTAATCGAATTAGCTGGTACTCGTCTAGCGGCTCCTGGTATTGGTTTGGAAGGCGGAGCAAGCCTGTACTCATTACTGGAGATGTATCAAGGTTTGTTTTTGGCTCCTCATGTTGTAGGTGAGGCGTTAAAAGGTGCTGTCTTTTCATCAGCCTTGTTAACAGAGCTTGGCTTTAATACAACACCAAAATGGGATGAGCCTAGAACAGATCTTATTCAAGCGATTCAATTCGATCAGGCGGAAGCTTTGATTGCTTTTTGCCAAGGAGTCCAAAAGGCTGCACCAATTAACTCCTATGTTACACCGTATCCAAGTGCTATGCCAGGCTATGAGGATGAAGTGATCATGGCTGCTGGAACATTTATTCAGGGAGCGAGTATTGAGTTTTCGGCAGATGGTCCATTAAGACCGCCTTATCTTGGTTTTGTTCAGGGAGGACTAACGTTTGAGCATGTTAAGATTGGAGTTCTTACAGCTTTAAATGAATTAAATAAAAAAGGTCTGTTACTTTTTAAGTAATTTTAAGGGTAATGCTGTATGAAGTATATGAAGTATATTTACTAACAAGGCTACATTATTCATCAAACCAAAGTGACTGTCATTTCTACAAAATAAATAGCAAATATACAGCAAAAGTTGGGCACTGCTCGGCTTTTTTTGTTGTGTCAGATATACTGCCAAAATAGTGTGTAAGGTTTTCTGACATTCCCTTGACAACTTTTATTCCATTCCATACAATAGGGAGTAGAAAGACATGAAATACAACGGTTTGCTCCATTGGATAAGTCGTTTTAGAAAGGAGCTGTACGTTCATGGGGAATGAAATTCGTCGCAACATGTCACTTTTTCCAATGAGTATTGTGATGAAGCTTACGGATCTAACAGCTAGACAGATTCGATATTACGAGCAGCATCAGCTTATTACCCCGGAGAGAAGTGAAGGGAAGCAGAGAATTTTCTCCTTAAACGACATTGATCGTTTACTAGAGATAAAAGACCTTATCGAGCAAGGCGTGAATCTCGCTGGAATTAAAGCCATTTACCAGCTGAAGAGTGATCAAGAAGCACAAGCAGTGGAAGAAGTAATAGCGAAAGAAGAGGTCTCAGCAGTTAACCGTGATCTTACGGACAAAGAGCTTCGTGATCTTTTAAAAGCAGAGCTTTTTTCAGGTCAAACACGTGATCGAATCTCTCTGATTCAAGGGGAGTTATCGAGGTTTTTCCATTAAGCATTCTTTGTTTGACTCTTTACGAAATTTTAGGATTTATGCTAGCTGATAAGGGAAAAGATAGGTTTGTAGGGAATTGGGTTCAATTAATTTTTATATACATTTTAGAAAACTATAATTCTTGAGGAGGAACTGTACTGTGGCCAAAACGTTTACTAAAGAAGACATTATGAAGTTAGCAAAGGAAGAGGATGTTCGTTACATTCGTTTACAATTCTCTGATTTACTAGGAACGATTAAAAACGTAGAAATTCCTGTAAGTCAGTTAGAAAAAGCGCTTGATAACAAAATGATGTTTGACGGCTCTTCTATCGAAGGATTTGTTCGTATTGAAGAATCTGACATGTACCTATATCCTGAACTAGATACTTGGGTTGTATTTCCTTGGACTGGTGAAGAAGGTAAAGTTGCTCGTTTAATCTGTGACGTATATAGCCCGGACGGAACTCCATTCCCTGGAGACCCACGCGGTGTTCTAAAGAAAGTTTTAAAAGAAGCTGAAGATTTAGGATTCACTTCTATGAACGTTGGTCCAGAGCCTGAGTTTTTCCTATTCAAGCTTGATCAGAAGGGTGAGCCAACTCTAGAAGTTAATGATAAAGGTGGATACTTCGACTTCGCACCACTTGATCTAGGTGAAAACTGTCGTCGAGATATCGTTATCACTCTTGAGCAAATGGGCTTTGAAATTGAAGCTTCTCACCATGAGGTTGCTCCTGGTCAGCACGAAATTGATTTCAAATATGCTAATGCTATTGAAGCAGCAGATAATATTCAAACGTTTAAGCTAGTTGTTAAAACAATCGCTAGTAAATACGGCTTACACGCTACATTTATGCCAAAGCCATTATACGGAGTGAATGGTTCTGGAATGCACTGTCACCAATCTCTATTCAAAGGAAAAGAGAATGCGTTCTTCGATGATACTGATGAGCTTGGCCTAAGTGAAACAGCAAAGCACTACCTTGCTGGTATCCTAAAGCATGCTAGATCTTTTGCTGCTATCACGAATCCAACAGTTAACTCTTATAAGCGTCTAGTACCTGGTTATGAAGCACCTTGCTACGTAGCATGGTCTGCTAAAAACAGAAGTCCACTTGTACGTGTTCCTGCTTCTCGCGGATTAAGCACTCGTATTGAGCTTCGTAACCCAGATCCTGCAGCTAACCCATACCTAGCTTTAGCGGTTATGCTTGCAGCTGGATTAGATGGAATCAAGAACAAGCTTGAGCTTGCTCCTCCAACAAACCGTAACATCTACATCATGAACGAAGAGGATCGCAATGAAGCTGGAATCCAAAGCTTACCTTCCACACTTAAGGAAGCTATTGATGAGCTTAAGAAGAGTGAGGTTATCATCAACTCTCTAGGTGATCACGCTGTGACTCACTTTATCGAAGCTAAGGAAATTGAGTGGGATATGTTCCGCACGCAAGTGCATCCATGGGAGAGAGATCAATATATCTCCATGTATTAATTCTTCAAAGCCTTGGTACTACGGTATCGGGGCTTTTTTGTTTTTTGGGTCAAACCAAATGAAAAGATCTATATTAGCTTTCCCCCACAAAACACCCACATAAAACTTATTTTACTCCAAAATCTTGTCTACATAGTTTTCGTAGTTTTCCATTTGCAGTATCAATCTTTTTCGTTATATGAACATATACATCTGCAGTGATTTGAATACTTTTCATGCCCAAGACGTTCCTGGACATATTTCATATCTGCTCCGGATTCTAACAGAAGAATGACCTAGAGGAGGTACAGTAAGTGTATTTCAAAATTTCTCAGGGTTCTTTACTTTTATTGATGCTACTTCACCACATTTCTTGCAAAAGGTAAGAAGCATTTTTGAACCAGTAGAAAACACCTTGTTCACTGGCATTATGCTTGAATATGCTCCACCCACTACACCAGTAGTAAATGAGTTACTTCCACAGGCTTTGCAAACTTGATCAGACATTGGTAATACCTCCGTAATATACTTTAGTTTTTAATACGCAGTTACAAAATAAAAAGTTTCGTTGAAGGGAGATAGCAGTATGGCAGTTGAATATATCATCCAGCATTATTCAGGGGAGGAAAACCATATGAACGATAGTCAATGAAGCGTTAATCCTCCTACAAGTCCAGCGCATGAAGGCAGAAGGGGGATTTTAGGTGTCAAACGAATGGGTGAAAACAGATAAGGTAGAGATCGAAGTTACTCAGCATTCAAAGGCTGTAATGATCAGGCAGGGAAAGGTCAAAGAAGTGGAATTACCTGAGCATGGAACATTTGTCATTAAGACTAGTCAGGGTAAAAATCCAGAAGTTCGAAAAAGTAGAAGGAGAGTTGTTTTAATTATTGAAAAAGTGCAATGTGCCCCAGGTGCGAAGTGGCTTATTGGCTTCGGTTATCGTTACTGCAAAACTAATACCTAGAGCCCATATAGTTTCAAAAGTCACCATAAACAACACCTCAAACAAACTATTCTGAGTCACAAATATTAAACTAAAAACTCTTAGTAATAACAGTTGTACAATTAAAGCAATAACTCGAATCCATCTTTTTTCACAGGATATTTCATTAAGTGGTTCCATTTGATAATAAAATATGATATTCTCTTATTGGAACATATGTTCCTTTTTTAAGTTTAACACTACAGATTAACCGAACACGCATTACTTCAGTAGTATATTGATGGAATGAACAAGTATCACCTATTACTTATGTCGCTATTTGTCGAACGATAGTTGTAGGAAAATAGTCCCCTTTTGTAGAAATGTGTAAAAAACATAAAGGGGGATCTAATTGTGTGCTTAAATGAACCAAACAACCTAATTCAACGGATTAGTATAATGACAGATCAGGAGTTAGGTAATCTTGATTTGCATGCGTACTTAGTTACAAAAGCAAGTGAAAGCGACGAACTATACATTGCAAAAAAAGAGTTGTTACATGATGACGTGCGAAAATTCCTAAAAAGTAGTATTCGGAGAGAATTGAATGATATCAAACATGCAGATGAGACTGAAAACAAAATATTTCATGTTACTGATTACAACCATGAAATAACTAAAAACGACTATATTGCTAAACTAACTATTGATTTTGATGCTACACTCAAATCCAAAATAAATAAGTTAGTACAATCATTAATTCAAAACGGGTCTGATTTTATGGATTTAGAAACAAAATTTCAAGTGATTGAAGTTGCCATGAATTCTGAAAGTGCATATTTTATTTATTATAGAGGCGTAAAGAAAACTGCTATTAATAAAAAGAGCACGAAAAGAATTCAGACAATAAGACACGGCCAGCAGTTAGTTTTGCAAAACGATAATGTTGTTGAATTTGGTGGGAAGATTGAAATGTTTATTCTAGGGGAAAATATATACGTAATAAATCCTAAAACTTTAGAACATACTTTCGATTACACCGATCATATCTCGCAAAAGAGGGATGCAAATCTGAACACCATTACTCAAATGAGTTTTTTTGATGGCGAGTCAAAGGTAGACGAATTTGTTAAAAGTGCAAATAAATTTATCCTTAGTAGAGGAATCGCCCAGATAAAAAATATTACTCTAGAAGTATTAGAGGAACAGTTTGAAAATAGGTGTGAAGAATTAAAAAGAATAAAAGCAGATATCCCTGAGGGGGATGAAGAGAAGAAAGCTTATAAAGAAAGATACCAGGCACTCTGGCCTTTATATGATCACCTAGATTTGGTTAACTACAAGGTTAGGTTCGATATCAATAAATCTGTTACTCCATTATTGCATTTTTTTTCTGACAAAATAGTCGAGTCATTTCTTACTAAGCAATTTAGAGACAATTAATTTTGAAAGGATAGGTGGCTATGTGGGGGAAAGTTGAGCAATCCATATTGTGGGTAGTTACATATACCCCTCTAGTCTTAATTATGATTTTTAGATTCATTACTAGTAATGAATTTTTTGGATTAGATCAGCAGATAAGGATGATTTTTAACAAGGATAGTGTCTTTTTGAGTAACTTAGCTTTGGAAATTTACTTTATTTTAATCGCTTTAGTGTTTACAGTAGCTTTGTATATAGCAACTATCAAATATTATTTGTCTGGTTATGAAAAAAATATTAAGCCTGGCAAAGAAGGTAATGATTATTTTATACGAAAAATAGAGAAATTAAGTGCAAATGACTACTCTTTTTTCTTGCTGACATTGCTACTACCTCTCATATCGTTAGATCATTCATCAGCAATTAATTTAGCAGTCTCCATAATGGTAGTAATTTATGTTATTATCATATACGTTAAGACTGACGCTATTAGTGTATGTCCGTTGTTCTTTTTCTCAGGTAGAAGAGTATATAAAGGTATAATCTCAACAGGCACAAAAGCCCAGGAACTGTCAAATCCTTCTTTTAGAAAAGAAGTAGTCATAGTAATAAAGAGAGAAAATATAAGCCTTAATAGGACTGTAAGAGGAGCACAATTAGTAGGTAACGTTTATTATTTAACAGATACCCAACAAAATAGCTAAACTATTCATTAAGGCATTTCTTTTAGTGTCTTTTTCTTTTGGAGGTAGGAACAATGCCCATTAAAAAGATTCTATAATAAGTCAGGATGCAAGAACATCACTACAGAAAAGTATTGTCCTGAACATACTCATTCAGTTAAGCAATAGAAGTAGGAAAGGCACTATGACTGCTTTATAAATAGAGTTCTATGATAGTATGCAAAACTTATAAATTCATAAACCTTTGTATAGGCACTTGTATATCACGGGTGCTTTTTTGATTAAACCTGCATAGCATAGCTTCCTAATACCTATCATAGATATAACTCTTATATCGTTACGAAGAGGTGATTTGATGAACCAAGAAGAATTAAGGGTTTACTGTACCTTAGTAAAAAGAGGGAAGCCTGCAGCTTCAATCCCCCTTCAAAATCGACATGTTAAAGAAGCTAAGGAAATAGTCGAACAAGAAGAAGGTTTACAGACATATACAGAGGAGCTATACGAAGGTTGGGTAACTTTCTGGGTGTATAAGTACCCTCATATACTCGAAGTCATTAAGTCAAGTCCGCAGACTCCACAAAACAGCGTACGACCATTGGATTTTAGGTAAGATATTTGGATATGAAGAGGTGGCCATACAAGATTTTCTAAACATTAAGGTCTATAAGTAGTGTTATTGCACTTTCGACATGGCGGCAAAGTATCAGTATGATCATCTAGATGGACTACTTGACCGCATTTAGTACATGAGTAATAACCTTTTCCTGGCTTTTCTCCCGTAGTTGACATTAGAAGCACCTCCTACATGTGTAAGCTATTTGATCAATACACCAAAATGGGTTAAGAATGCAGGTTATGAGAAGAGTACCGAGGATACTTATCTTCGTCCTATTGCCAGATTTCTAGGATGGTATAGGTGAATTTACTTGGACAGAATTTAAAGAAATAAAAGATGGCACTCTAATGAGTGGCTTTTTCTTTTAGAGGTGAGAACAATTCTCATTAACTGTATGATACAATCTATCGTAGTCCCAAGGAAAAAGGAGGGAGAACATGCAAAAAAAATTATATGACAGTCCTTGTTATTAATAAATTTCTGTAAAATTAAAAAAGTAATAGAAACCAATATTTTCTCTTTGTTGTAGGGAAAAGAAAATAGAGCCAACATAAGTTAACTCTACTAATTCGCATCCCTTTTTGAAACAAGCTTTCTCCAATCCCATATAAAGAACGTAAGACCGACAATAAGAATAGCCCAGTAATACCACTCCATTAAACTAGCCCCCTTGAGTATCATTTATTTACCACGTTCAAATCTTTCCTTATATTCACAATATCATAAGGTTGTACAAATTTCATTGCTTTTATTGTAAAAGGAGAAGAGTTTTTCATGAAAATGTTGGTGTTATGTGGGCAGAGCTCCAACCTATGGAATTGAACTTCCCTCATTGTTCGGACAACTGAAAAAATTTTCGCAGGTCTACTTACTTTAGCTTTAGTTTTATCATTAACAACAGGTGCATTAGCTTCAGATTTTCAACCATATGCTGATGATCACTTTAGCTGAAGGTTGATAAAGGTTTTGCCCCGTCTTAAAATGTACCCTATAGAGTAGACACATAAAAAAGTCTACCTGTAGGGTGCTTTTTTGTATAATTAAAACATACAGACAAATATAGCTTGAGAC